>CAZBJQ010000025.1:0-24951 GCA_964492235.1 uncultured Anaerolineaceae bacterium
CCTCCACACCCAGCCGCACATCGTCGAGCATCTGTCCGGCGTTCATCTCTACGACCAGCAGGCCCTTGACCTGGGATGCCAGTCGCCGGACGCGCTCATACGGGTACGGATAGAGCGAGATCGGGCGCAGCAACCCTACGCGGACCCCGGCTTCCCTGGCCGCCTTGACCGCCGACTGGGCGATACGTCCGGCGGTGCCAAAGGCAATCACGGCGATCTCGGCATCTTCCAGGTTGGTCTCGCGGTAGCGAATCTCGCTGGCCTCAATCACCGCTTGCTTGGCCAGTAACTTGCGATTGAAGACTTCCTCTTCGGCTGGATCGATGTAGATCGAACTGATGATGTTGGGAGGGCGTCCCGCGGCGCCGGTCAGGGCCCAGGCAGGGCGATCCTGCCGGCGGCGAACAGGCCGCATCGGCGGCAACTCCGCTGGCTCCATCATCTGACCCAGGTTGCCGTCGGCCAGCACAATGGTGATACAGCGGTACTTTTCCGCCAGGTCAAAGGCCTCGTAGGTCAGGTTGATCAGCTCCTGCACCGTGGCCGGCGCCAGGACGATCGGACGGTAGTCGCCATGGCCCCCGCCCTTGACGATCTGGTTGTAGTCTCCCTGCGACGGCGCGATGTTGCCCAGACCTGGACCGCCGCGCATGATGTCCACCAGAACCACCGGCACTTCCGAGCCGGCGATGTAAGACAATCCCTCCATCATCAGGCTGACGCCGGGGCTCGAGGAAGACGACATCACTCGGGCGCCGGCGCTGGCGGCGCCGTACACCATGTTGATCGCCGCCACTTCGCTCTCCGCCTGCAGGAACACACGCCCCAACTCAGGCATCCTGCGTGCCATGTGCTCCAGCGCCTCGGTCTGCGGGGTGATCGGGTAGCCGAAGTAGGCTTCACACCCGGCGCGGACGGCGGCTTCGGCAAAAGCTACATTCCCTTCCAGCATTTCCTTGGCCACGTGATCGCCTCTCGGGGTGTGGGGTAGATCAGGCTGCTTTTTCAACCGGGACCCAGCGATAAACGGTGATCGCCGCATCCGGGCAGATGACAGCGCAGATGGCGCACCCCGTGCAGTCGCCATTCGGATCTCGCAGCACGGCGGGGTGATACCCCTTGGGCGTGAAATGATCCATCGCCATCGAGATCAAGTCCTTGGGGCAGACGGTGGTGCACAGCTCACACCCTTTGCACAGCGCCTGGCTGACTTCGATCCGGCCTCTGGCCATCCGGCAATCCTCCTGACCCACCCAGCCCTGACCAACCCTAGCCCCCCCCACCCTGCAGGCACCAGTGCCATGAGTCACGGGTGCGGTCAAACAAACTTCCTATATCCAAATAGTCTGATCTAACAGGGACGGCTTCACGCCGTGTGCCAGCCGCCGGATTCTACCTTCGCGGGGGCTGTGCGGCGAGCGTCCGGCGGACGCCAGCCGCGGCCTCCCTCATCGGTCAGTGCCAGCGCGCTGGCATGCCACGCTGCCGGCCCGTTGCCCGCTTTTTCTGTGCGCGCAGGCGCGCTACACTACGAGCAGATGCGCTCTGCCGGCACAACGGTCGCAGGAGACCGAGCCGCGCTCCCCCGGGCTTGCACCGGAACGATGATCAACCCGAGGAGGAATGAGATGGACGTCGTCGCCCCCGCCGCACCCAGCAGCCCTCGACTGTACAACCGACGCATCCTCGCCTGGACCATGTACGACTGGGCGAACTCGGCATTCGCCACGACCATCCTGGCCGCCGTCTTGCCCATCTACTACAGCCAGGTTGCCGGGGCGACGCTCCCCACCTCCGCTATGGCCACTGCCTATTGGGGCGCCGGTCTGAGCATCTCGCTTCTGATCGCGGCCGTTCTCGCCCCGATCCTCGGCACCGTCTCCGACATCTCCCGCAGCAAGAAGCGGTTTCTCGCCCTGTTCGTGGCCATCGGGGTGATCGGCACCGGGCTGCTGGTCCTGGTGCAGACCGGCGATTGGCTGATGGCCTCGCTGCTTTTCGTCGTGGCCAAGGTCGGATTCAATGCCGCCAACGTGTTCTACGACGCGCTGCTGCCGCATGTGGCCAGGCCGGAGGACCGCGATCGCGTGTCGACACGCGGCTACGCCATGGGCTACCTGGGCGGCGGAATTCTGCTCGCCATCAACGTCGTCATGATCCAGATGCTCCCCGGGACGTGGGGTCCCCGGCTGTCCTTTCTCAGCGTCGGAATCTGGTGGGCGGTCTTCTCGCTGCCCATCTTCCGCTGGGTTCCTGAACCACCGGCTGCGCCGGCGTCGCGCGGCTCGAGCGAGAACGTGCTCACCGCCAGTTTCCAGAGACTGGGGGCGACACTCAAGGACATCCGCCAATACCGTGAGCTTTTCAAGTTCCTCCTCGCTTTCTTGATCTACAACGACGGCATTGGAACGATCATCGGCGTGGCCGCGATCTACGGCGCCGAGCTCGGCTTCGGGGCGGTCGAGTTGGTGCTGGCCCTGCTGCTGGTGCAGTTTGTCGGCATCCCCTACAGCCTGATCTTCGGACGCCTGCCTGATCCCAAGGCGAAGCGGCGCGCGTTCTACCTGGCATTCGTCTTGTTCAACCTGGCCGCACTGCCGCTGGTCGGCCTGACCGCCTCGCGTCTGCTGCCTGCTTCCACCAGTGGCGCGCCGATGCCCCCGTTTGCCGGCACGGCGACGGCAGCTGGGCAAGGAACCCATCCCGCCGACTCGGCGTTTCTATCCTACGACGGCGATTGGGCCTTGGTCACCGTCCCCGGCGACGCCATCGGCGAGGACTCGGACCTCCTTTACTGGGCGAGTGCAAGCCCCGAGGCGCAAGTCGCCTTCGCCTTCCAGGGCGAGCGCTTCACGCTGGTGCACACTACAGGGCCGGAGGCGGGCATCTGGGCCATCGAAGTCGATGGGGCTCCCTTGCCCGACCCCGACAGCGGAAGCCCCATCACGATCAACGCCTACGCCAGCACTCCTCGCTATGACGCATCGGTCCGGCTCGAAGCAGATACCGCCGGCGAGCATGTGCTCGTCCTGCGCAACACCGGAGAGCGCGATCCGATGAGTCAGGGCACGGGCATCAGTCTGGTGTCCGTAGAGGTCCTGCCTCCCTCCCGTCGGTCCACGCTACCCCTCATCCTGGGATTGATCCTGGCGGTCGAGGCCATTGGCCTGCTGCTCTCCTATCTCTTGAGGGGTCTTGCCCAACCACTCGCTAGTCGCCTTGGGACGAAGCAGTGCATTTTGCTGGCGCTCGTGGTGTACGCCGTGATCGCGATTTGGGGCTTCCGGCTGGATTCGGTAGTCGAGTTCTGGTTCCTGGCCTGGATGGTCGCCGTGGTGCAGGGCGGAAGCCAGGCGCTCAGCCGAAGCTTGTACGCCAGTCTGTCGCCGGCGGCCAAGAGCGGTGAGTTCTTCGGCTTGTTCGGCATCATGGAGAAGTTCTCGGCCATCCTCGGCCCGATCATCTTCGCCGCCGTGGCCGTCACCAGCGGCAGCAGCCGACCTGCCGTGCTGAGCATCGTCGCCTTCTTCCTGATCGGGGGATTCCTGCTATCCAAAGTCAACGTGGCCGACGGACGAAGGGTGGCGGCAGCAGAAGACGCAGCTCTCCTGGGCAGCGAGAGACCGGGGGCCGCCCCAGGCTAGGGGTTTGCAGGGAGTCGATGCCCGGCAGGACAGCAGCAGGCAGATCCGGCAGGCCTTGAGGAACGGACAATCGCCGCGGCCTCACCGAAACCCACCTGGCGGGGGGAGGGATCTCGATATTTGAGGTTTGGGCTGCACGAAGCCCCACTCATCGCGTTTTGCCCTCGGTGTGGCGGGCCCTTGGGAAACCCCCTGCACCGTTGTCTCTCGCCTGACGGTATCGACCAACCGTATGGGAGCGGTATGGCGGGCGTACGGCTCGCGAGACAGGGGAGACTCAACCCGTGGGCGGGTTGTAGTAGTTGTAGACTGCCCGGGACAAGTCGGCCAGCAGCCGCGAAGTGGGATCCCAGATCATCTCGCGGTCGTTCCACATGAAGACCGCGATCGCGTAGTCGCCGCCAGGGGTGTAGATCACCCCCACATCGCTCAGCCAGGTAAGCGGCGATTCGGTCCATCCGTGCTTGTGGGCCACTCGGGTGCCCTCCGGAACGCCGGCCTCGAGCAGCACGCCGATCTTGTTCTGCGCCAGCAGCTCAAGCATCGTGCGGCACTCCTCCGGATGCACATCGTCCGGAAAGACAGCTCGCAATGTTCCGCCGCCGGATGCACAGGCATAGATGTCGCCAAGGAGCAACCCAATCTCGGAGGCGGTTGTCTGGTTATAGATGTCCGGCTGGGTGTTGATGTCCGCCCGCTGATTGGAGGCGGTGGTGAAGCGGCGAAGCAGCTCCGCCCCGAGTCGGAAGTAGCCGCCAAGGAAAGTATTCTCCAGCCCTAGCTCACGCAGTACGTCGGTGACAACCAGCGGTCCGCGGCCGCGGTCGATCTGGTCCATCAGCCAATCCGCCGGGTCATTGCCGGACAAAGTGATCATCTCCCGAAGCCAGCGCTCCGCCTCTTCGCTCAAGGGTTCGTCGAAGAACCGAAAGAAGGCCACCATGATCGGGATCTTGATGGTGGAGGCCGCAGTGAAGGCGACATCCGGATCGGTCTCGATCTCGCCGTTGCGGAACCGGCCGAAGTGCAGCACCTGGCCGGTCTTGAGGTCCTTGAGGTAGAGCACGGCCAGACCGTCGAAGCCGGCCAGGTCGATGTTCTGCTCCAGCAGCGTCTGCAGCACGTCCAGCCCGGGCTGGGCAGCTTCCCGCTCGACCACCGGCAGATTCAGTCGCCGATTGGCCGGGCTGCGCAAGACCTCCTCTGTCATCTCGGCGGCGCGCCCCAGGTCCAGCACCTTCCCCGGAGCGCCCGTCCCGAAGTTGATCGATCCCGGGATAGGCTGGAGAGGGACCGGGGGCTGGTCATAGCGCGCGGCAATGTCCTGGAGCGCCGTCTCCAGTTGGGATCTTGAGTACTCGAACCGGAGCGGAATGTCCTGCGGATCCCCGGGACGGTTCCACATGTAGTCCCAGAAGCCCGACCAGAACCCACCGCCCGTTCGCGCCAACTCCGCCGCGGCCAACATGGCCTCCGTGTCCAGCCGGAATCCGGTGGCGGCGGGTGAGAGGAGGATCATTTGGTCGCTGTAGTGCAGCTCGACCGGCGTGCTGTAGGCCTGCAGCAACCGTTCCGAAGCGCCCGCCTGGTCCAGGCCGCCGACGGGGATGCCGCCAATCGTCAGCGAGGCCGGGAGCCGGGTACGCTGCCGACTGAAGGCGACGAGGAAATAGAAAAACAACGCCGCGCCGGCGATGATCAGGGCGATCGAGACCCAGCGCAGCCAATCGGGGCCGTTGCGTCGCATGCTCGCTCCAGGGCGCGGAGTATATCACGCAGGCCGGAGGGGCCGACCTACTCTCTAGGCACCCCGCGCGAGGATTCGGCCGCGGTGGGGTTCAGGCTTTGCCCAAACCCGACAGCCCGCGGCGGCCCGCCACTGATGAGGCTTGGTTGGGATCCCCTTCTGCGATGCCTGAATCCAAGGCGGGGGTTATCGCCCCATAAGATCGAGCTGCTCACGGATCTTGCGAGCCGCCGTCCGGTGCGAGGCGAGGCTGGCGCGTTCTTTCTCGACGACTGCGGCCGGGGCGCGTTCGGCAAACGGTCCGCCGAGGAGGGCCTCCAGCCGCCCGACCTGGCTCTCGGCCTGAGCCAGCTCGCCCTCTAGCCGGATCCGCTCGGCGCCGGTGTCGGCCCCGCCGTCGATCAGGAGAAAGACCTCGATGTCGGCGGCAATCAGGGGGATGGCGCCCGCTGGAGGCTCAATCCGCTCAGCGCTGATCTTCACCCGAGATGAGTCCAGCCGCGCAAGCGCCGCCAGCGGTGTCTGCTGAGATTCCACCAGCGATGCCAGATCGCCGGCGGAGAACAGCGCCTGAAGCCTGACCTTTGGATCGATCCCCCGCTCGGCGCGCACATTGCGGATGGCCGTGATCAGCAATTGGAGGACCTGAAACTCCTCGAGGGCGTGCAAGTCGGACTCGAGCAATGGGGACGCCGAGGGCCAGGAGGCGACAATCAGAGCCTCGCCCCAACCACCGACCGGGGCATAGCCTCCCGGCATCTCGGTGCAGGCCGCCTTCAACCGTTGCCACGCTTCTTCGGTGACGAAGGGCGTGTAAGGATGGAGCAGCCTGAGGCAGGTGTCGAGGACAGCGGCCATCGTCCGGGCGGTGCACCAGGCAGCCGCCTCTCCCTGCTCCATTTGCAGCTTTGCCACTTCGAGATACCAGTCGGCAAACTCGCCCCAGAAGAACTCGTACACCTGACGTCCTGCCTCACCGTACTGATGGGCGGCGAACAGCCTGTCAACTTCGGCGACTACCTGACTCCTGCGGGCCAGAATCCATCGGTCGGCCAGCGAGGGCTGCGCCCGCGCAGCCGGTTCGGCCGGGGTGCGGCCAATGCTCACCACAACCAGGCGCGTCGCGTTCCACACCTTGTTGGCGAAGTTGCGGTTCCCCTCGACCCGGTCGAGGCTGATGTTGACATCGTTTCCGGGCGTGGAACCGGTCAGCAACGTCAGGCGCAGTGCATCCGTTCCGTACTCATCCATCACCTGGAGCGGGTCGATGACGTTGCCGAGGGTCTTGCTCATCTTCCGGCCCAGACCATCCCGTACCATGCCGTGCAGGTATACGGTGTGGAAGGGCGGTTTCCCGGTGAACTCGAGGCCCATCATGATCATGCGGGCCACCCAGAAGAACAGGATGTCGTACCCGGTCTCCAACACACTGGTCGGGTAGTACGTTCCCAGGTCTTGAGTCTCCTCCGGCCACCCGAGCGTGGAGAACGGCCACAAGCCAGACGAGAACCAAGTGTCCAACACGTCCGGGTCTTGCTGCAGCCGTGACGAGCCGCACTGGCCACACTGGCTGGGGTCGACCCGGGCGACGGTCATCGCATCGCAGGCCTCGCAGTACCAGGCGGGGATGCGGTGGCCCCACCAGAGCTGGCGCGAGATGCACCAGTCGCGGATGTTCTCCAACCAGTTGTAGTAGACCTTGGTGAATCGTTCCGGGACAATGCGGATGTCCCCTCGCCGGACGGCCTGGAGAGCGGGGTCGGCAAGCGGCCGCATGCGCACGAACCACTGGGTGGACACCATTGGCTCGACAACCTCACCGCCTCGCTGGCTGCGCGGAACCTGCATGGCATACGGTTCGGTCTTGAGGGTAAGCCCTGCGTTCTCCATATCGGCCCACAGCCGTTCTCGACAGGCGTACCGGTCGAGCCCTGCGTACGGGCCGGCGTTATCGTTCATCGTGGCGTCGGTGTTGAGCAGATTGATGATCGGCAGGCCGTGGCGCTGCCCGATTTCGTAATCCGCCTGGTCGTGCCCGGGCGTGATCTTGAGGGCGCCGGTGCCAAACTCCCGATCGACATACGTGTCGTGGATCACGGGTATGGTTCGCTTCAGGATCGGCACCAGGCAGGTCTTGCCTATCAGGTGACGATAGCGATCATCGTCGGGATGGACGGCGACGGCCGTGTCGCCGAGGATGGTCTCGGGTCGTGTGGTCGCCACAGGGATATAGGCCTGGCTGCCGGCGATCATGTACTTGAAGTAGTACAGCTTGCCCTGTTCTTCGCTGTACTCCACCTCAAGATCACTGACAGCGGTCTTCAGGCCCGGGGACCAGTTGATCAGGTAGGTGCCACGATAGATCAGGCCCTTCTCATACAGGCGGACGAAGGCTTCACGCACGGCGTGCGACAGGCCTTCGTCCAGTGTGAAGCGCTCACGACCCCAATCGCAAGAGGCGCCGAGACGGCGAAGTTGCTGAGTGATCATCCCGCCGTACTTTGCCTTCCATTCCCAGGTTCGAGCGACGAATGCCTCGCGGCCGATCTCCTCCCGCGTTCGCTCCTCGGTTCGCAACAGATCCTTCTCCACCTGCAGCTGCGTGGCAATGCCGGCATGATCGCTTCCCGGGACCCACAGTGAAGGATGGCCCAGCATGCGGTGGTAGCGGATCATCAGGTCTTCCATGGCGACGAACATGGCATGCCCGAGATGCAGTTCGCCGGTCACATTCGGGGGCGGCATGGAGACGACGAATGGATCCCGGCCCTCGGCGCCTTGCGGCCGGAAGTAGCCGCCGTTATTCCACATCTGGTAGAGCCGCTCCTCGACCTGGCGGAAGTCGTACGTCTTGGGCATGCTGAACTCGGCCATCCTGGCCTCCTGGGCAACTCCGCCTCGGGGATGACAAAGCCCTCCGTCCTCGAGGACGGAGGGCGATTCTCCGCGGTACCACCTCGGTTCATCCCGCCTCGGCGGGATGCACTCCGGCCCAACCAACCTTGGGCCTGGGCGCTAACGGGCTCCCCGCGCCGGTCTAGTCCCGGATCTACCCGGTTTCTTCGGCGGACATCCCGAGCGACGTTCGGCGGAGAGTGCTGTGGGGGCTTTCAGCCGTTGGCCACTCCGTCTCTGCCAGCGCCAACCCGCCTACTCCTCTCGGACTGCCAGTATTCTGTTGTTGGCGACATTCTAGCAGGTCGATCGGCCTCTGTCAAAACCGGCCGGCCTTATCCTTCCCCGGCCTTTCCCTTCAGGGGCCCCGTCCACTCTCCTGGGAAGAGCTCGAGGGCTCGCTCGGCGGCGCGGACGATCTGGTCGTCGCGGTCGAACAGGCGGGCTTGCACGGCCTGCTTCGCATCCGATGTGTGCCACTCGATCAGCCGGAGCAGCGCCACCAGCCTCGACCGGCTGTTCTCCACTTCCTGAGCGCCCTGCTCACTCTGGACGTAGCCGGTGCGAGGCCTCTCGACGATCTCGATCAGCACTGGCACGACGCTGGGATCGTTGAGCACCGCCAGGCGCTGGACGGAGGTGTGCGCCACATTCAGATCGGCGACACGCACAGCACGGAATCGGTGGAGCTGAATTGCCGTCTGGATGGCGACCTCGCGCACAAGGGGATCGCTGTCGTCGGTTGCCGCCTCGATCTCAGCCAACAAATCGTCGTTCTGGCCGACTCCCTGGCGGTTGGCGAATTCGACCGCCGTCCGACGCCGCGGTCCCGGGTCGCTGCCGCGCATGTCATATTCGAGGCGCGCCCGCTGGAGCAATCTCCCGGCAGCTGACAGCCGAGTCATCTCCTGTGGGGACTCGGCCAACCTCGCCAACTCGTCCTCGGGGGCATCCAACAAGTACATGGCGTGTTGGACTGCGGCGGTGACACCAGGCTCTTCCAGCTCGAGCAGCCCGGTCAGGTAAGTCCGCAGGCTGGACTGGCTGGTTTGCTGCAGGACCCCTCGGCCGCGCTCCCGCCACTGATTGATCTCGCTCGCCAGCGCCTGTTGCTGCTGGCGCAGTCGATTCTGCTCAGCTCGCAGCGTCAGTTGTTCCTCATGGCCGACTTCGGTCACCTTGCGACCTAAGGCGTCCAGCTGCTCGCTCAGTTGGACGAACTCGCGCTGGCCCGCATCGGCCCTGCGGTTGAGCGCTTCCTGAACCTGCCGAAGTCCCAGGCCTATCACGCTTGCCGTCCTCCAGCCGCCGGGGGAGCCCGCCGGCAACCACTCCGCGGGATTGGCACGCCAGTATAGACAAGGACGAATTGGGCGTCAAACGACGGCCGCGCCAGCAGCATGCCCTTGCGTCGACGTTCCAGTATAATCGCCGCCGTGGGCGACAACGAGCACCGCATGATCTCCTCTCGACAGGCTGCGGACGACCACGAGGACCTCAGCCTTCGGCCTCGCTACCTAGGTCAAATGATCGGCCAGGAGCGCGTCAAGGAGAACCTCAGCATTCTGATCGAGGCCGCCCGCAACCGGGGGGAGAGCCTCGACCACGTGCTGTTTTATGGCCCACCCGGCCTGGGCAAGACCACACTGGCCCACATCCTGGCCAATGAGATGCAGGTCAACCTGCGGCCGACGTCCGGGCCGGCCATCGAGCGCGCCGGCGACCTGGCAGCCATCCTCACCAATCTACGAGAACGGGATGTGCTGTTCATCGACGAGATCCATCGCCTCGGACGGGCTATCGAGGAGATCCTGTATCCGGCGATGGAGGATTTCTGTCTCGATCTGGTCATTGGCAAAGGCCCAAGCGCGCGCTCCATCCGTCTCAATCTCCCGCGCTTCTCTGTTGTTGGAGCGACGACTCGTCTCGCCCTGCTCTCCGCCCCGCTCCGAGGGCGCTTTGGCGCAACCTTCCGCCTGGACTACTACGATCCAGAAGCGCTGGAGGGCATCGTCGAACAGGCTGCCCGCACCCTGGACATCCGCATCGATGACGAGGGAGTGCGTGAGATTGCCTGCCGGGCGCGGGGCACACCGCGGGTTGCCCTGCGGCTCCTCCGCCGAGTGCGCGACTTCGCCCAGGTGCGAGCCGACGGGCGGATCACCCAGGCTGTGTCGGCCGAGGCGCTGGCGCTGCTCGACATCGACCAACTGGGCCTCGACGACACGGACCGGCGGGTTCTGGAGACGATTGTCGTCAAGTTTGGCGGCGGTCCGGTGGGCCTGCAGACGATTGCGGCCTCGATTTCGGAGGAGCCCGACACCATCATGGACGTGATCGAACCCTACCTGCTGCAGCTTGGATTCATCGATCGCACGCCGCAGGGGAGGACCGCCACGCTGCTTGCCTACCATCACCTCGGGGTCGAGGCTCCGGCGTCGCCGCAGCCGCGACTCCCGGAGCTGTGAGGCGCAGAGTCCAGCATGTCCGCCTCCGACAGCTTCGGCCGCTGGATGATCGTTCTGGGTCTCGTGATCGCAGCCATCGGCGTGGCAGTGGTCCTGCTTTCGAGGATAGGCATCCCTCTTGGGCGGCTGCCGGGCGACATCCGGATCCAGGGCCAGAACATCACCTGCCTGATCCCACTGGCGAGCTCGATCCTGCTCAGCATCCTCCTGACGATAGCGTTGAACGTGCTCGTGCGCCTGCTGAAGTAAGCTGTGTACACCTCCGATTTCGACTATGACCTGCCGCCCGACAGGATCGCTCAGCGGCCGGTCGCACCGCGTGACTCGGCCCGCCTGCTGGTCTTCGAGCGCGCCGGCCAACGCGTCTCGCATCACACCTTCGGTGATCTGCCGGAACTGCTCCGCCCCGGGGATGTCCTGGCGATCAACGATACGCGTGTCTTCCCAGCCCGGCTGCCGATGAGGAAGGTGGATAGCGGAGGCAAAGCCGAGTTGCTGCTGCTGAATCGCGTGCACCCGACAACCTGGGAGGCGCTGGTAGGCGGCAAGGGACTGCGTACCGGCACCCGGCTGCGCGGAGCGATCGGCCCAACAGCCATCATCCTGCGGGACCTGGGAGGTGCCAGGCGGCTGATCGCCTTCGATGCCCCGATTGAGCCCTACCTGCAAGAGATCGGTCTCGTGCCTGTGCCTCCGTACATCCACGAGCAGCCGGAAGATCCGGAAGACTACCAGACTGTGTTCGCGCGTGAGACTGGGTCTTCGGCTGCGCCGACGGCCGGCCTGCACTTCACGCAGGGTCTCCTCGATCGGTTGGAGTCTGCCGCCATACGCACCTTCCCCGTCACGCTGCATATCGGCCTGGATACCTTCGCCCCGGTCACGGAGGAGAAGCCGGAAGAGCACGTCATCCACAGTGAATGGTGCAATGTCCCCTCGGAGACCGCCGCCGGACTGCAGCAGGCGCGCCAGGCGGGCGGGCGAGTCGTGGCGGTCGGCACCACGGTCGTTCGCGCCTTGGAGACGGCCGCTCTCGCCTCGACCCCCGGCTCGTTACTCGCCCCCTACTCCGGCCCAACCAGTCTGTACATTCTTCCTGGCCATAAGTTCCGCGGCGTCGACGCCTTGATTACCAACTTCCACCTGCCGCATTCGACGCTCTTGATGATGGTCTCGGCCTTCGCCGGACGTGAACAGATCCTCTCGATCTACCAGGATGCGATCCGGCAAGGCTATCGCTTCTACTCCTTCGGCGACGCGATGCTGATCCTCTAGCGACGGTTCCAGCCTCGCATCGAGTGATCTTCAGACGCCAACACCTCCGCCGAGGCCCGGCTTGGGCAACACAGGCGCCGTGCCGCTATCACGCGCCGAATAGGCGCACCTCTGTCAGCCCTCCTCCCAGGCAGCTGGAGTGGCTTCCGGCCGCAGTTGCGCTTTCGGCAGGAGGGGCTGTGTCATCGGGCAGGCGGTCGGCTCCCCGATGCGGCCGCCTGCTTCCGGTTGACAGTGGCCGCCAGCTGTGACATACTTCTCGCTGCAATCCCGTCCTCCCTCTTCGCCATCCTAACGAGGAGGAGGTGATGCCCATATGAGTACCAGTGGTCGTACCGGCGCTGCGGCATCCCTCCTCTCGACGAGTTGAGGATGCCGCAGCGCAGCAAGGGGCCGAGCAATCGGCCCCTTGCACATTCCCGTCCTGACACGATTCCAGGTTAGTTTTCGCGACCGGCGGCACATTCCCGATCTGGGTGGCGTTCCCTTCACGCGGGTGTTCGCCAGCCTGGAGGGGGACTTATCGCATCCCGAGACGAGAGACGGCGGATGCTTTCTGCAACGCACGCCCTGCCCTTGCGTGCGGGACACTCCGGGCGGTGAGCCGGAGCTTCCAGCCCAATTCACTAGCTTCACGCAGGACTGGGTCGAGGGCATCCTGCGCAGCGACGTCCCAGAGATCGAGACAGAAGACAGCCCCGGCCTAGCCGTCAAGTCGATCCATTCATGAGAAGGCCGGAGGTGTGGCCACCGCCGGAGGACCCCTCGAGGCGCCGTTGCGATGGCGCCGAGGGCGGTCGCACCGCCCAGCGATCAGCTGGCTTTGCCTCCGGTGTCAGTGCGCTGGTCCAGCAGGTTTCACCGTCCAACGAAACGGACGCCTGACTGCCGAGGCTGGCGAAATGGTGCAAGCGGCGGCGCTGATGTTCAGCGGTGCCGCCGGATTCAGCGGGCAATTCACACGGGCGATGGTGCCGTCGCAGCTCGGCATGGGTATGTCGCCGTCCTGGTCCGGATTGGGCACCACGTTCGCCGCGGCGAACGCGAGGACTGCGGCAAAAAGGACCAGTACCACGACCTGTACAGTGCAGATGTGGGCACGGAGGACTGAGAATCAGATTGCGGTCGTGAGTGTGGGTTTCCGGGCGGTCCTGACGCCCGGGCCGACCCGAGGCGATGCTGGCAGAGCATCGCAATTCCTGACCTTACACCTGCATTGTGATTCGCACCGGGCAGTTAGACCAAGCCTGTTGTCCCATCGGTTCGCACCACGTGGTGCCCACCCTGGTCTTGCCTGCGTCGGACCTGAGACGTGCCCCGGGCCATTCGACGCATCCAAGACAGAGGCAGAATGGGGGGTTACGACTCGATCTGGTTGAGAAACACAAGCGAAGCCGGGAGGTAGCGGCTCCGCTGAATCCAGGTGCCCCCACGGGGATTCGAACCCCGGTTTTGGCCTTGAGAGGGCCACGTCCTGGGCCACTAGACGATGGGGGCCCAACCGGCAATGCTACCACGGGCCAAGATTCCTCGTCAACGACAGACGACCGGAAGTCTCGGTTCACAACCCCGTCTTCATGCCCAGAGGCGAGTGCTATAATAATTCCAACCTGTCTTATCCAAATCCCGTCGGGGATGGCATCGGTGGACTCGGCTCAAGACATTGCGCGGCGGCTGCCGTCTCTCCTCTCCCGGGTGCAGAAACCCGGGCGGTATACCGGAGGGGAACTGAACCAGGTAGTGAAGGACTGGGAGACTACCCCGCTGCGGGTGGCTCTGGCCTTTCCGGACATCTACGACCTGGGCATGTCCAACCTCGGCTTGGCCATCCTGTATGACATCCTCAACCGCCAGCCGGACGTACTCGCCGAGCGCGTCTACTCGCCATGGGTCGACATGGAAGCCGAACTGCGGCGTAACGGCCTGCCGCTTTACTCCCTGGAGTCCAAGCACGCCCTATCCGAGTTCGACATTGTCGGCATCACGCTGCCCTACGAGACGCTCTACACCAACGCCCTCAACATGCTCGACCTTGGGAGAATCCCAATCCGGGCTTGCGATCGCCACGAGTCCGATCCGCTGGTGCTGGCCGGGGGACATGCCTGCCTGAATCCAGAGCCGATGGCCGAGTTCGTCGATGCCTTCGTAATCGGAGAAGGCGAAGACGTCATGCTGGAGATCGCGCGCCTCGTGGCCGCCTGGAAGCGGACCGGCGCCAGCCGTCCCGCCCTGTTCCGACGCCTGGCCAGCGTGTGGGGCGTTTACGTGCCGTCCCTGTATGGTGTGACCTACGCTGCGGACGGTGCGGTCGTAGATGTGTCCGCCCGAGAGGCCGACGTCGCATTCCCGGTCTTGAAGCGAATCGTTCCCATCCTGCCTCCTCCGCCGACGGACTTCATCGTTCCCTACATCGACGTCACCCACAACCGGATCCCGATTGAGATCATGCGCGGCTGCACTCGCGGCTGCCGCTTCTGCCAGGCCGGGATGATCACCCGGCCGGTGCGGGAGCGGACAGTGGTTGAGATCGTCGAGGCGATCGAGCTCTCTTTGCAGGCGACGGGCCTCGAAGAAGTCGCCCTGCTGTCGCTGTCCTCGTCCGACTACGACCAGATCCTGCCGCTGGTCCAGGCGGTCGCCAGCCGGTTCAAGGATCGTCACTTGAACATCTCGCTGCCATCGCTGCGGATCGAGTCCTTCTCGGCTGAACTGATGGACATCCTGCAAGCTGAGTCCCACCGCAGCGGGTTCACCCTGGCACCGGAAGCTGCGACCGAGCGCATGCGCCAGATCATCAACAAGCCGGTGAGCACAGCCCAGGTCCTGGCAACGGCTCGCGCCATCTACCAGCGCGGCTGGCACACCATCAAGCTGTACTTCATGATCGGGCACCCGAGTGAGACGTTGGAGGATGTGCAGGCGATCGCCGACCTGTGTGGAGCTGTGCTGGCGATCGGCCACGAAATTCAGGGCGGACGGGCCCAGGTCCATGCCGGTGTCAGCACGTTCGTGCCGAAGCCGCACACCCCGTTTCAGTGGGTTCCTTGTGACACGATCGAGCAGATCCGCGCCAAGCAGGACCTGCTCAAACGCCGGCTGCGCGGCAATGGGCTGAGGATGACCTGGACACGCCCCGAGGAAACCATGCTGGAAGCCTGGCTCTCGCGCGGCGACCGGCGTTTGGGAGAGGTGATCTTCCAGGCCTGGAAGAACGGCGCGCGTTTCGATGCCTGGAAGGAGCACTTTGACAACGGCGTCTGGCAGGAGGCCTTCGCCAGCGCCGGTCTCGAGCCTGCCTTCTATACCCATCGCGAGCGACCGATCGACGAGACCCTGCCCTGGGATCACATCGACGCCGGGGTGAAGAAGACCTTCCTGACAGAGGACTACCTGATGAGCCAACAGGGCCGGACGCGCGTCGATTGCCGCAATCGCTGTTTCGCCTGCGGCATCCTGCCCAAGTACGCCCACCTGCGGCGAGAGCATCCGGGTGAGGTCTGGGAATGCCCCGAGGTCCGCTCTCCCAGCCGCCAGCCCAGCCTGATCCTCTCCGTCGAGGCAATCTGACGTGTCGCAGGCGGAGGCCAGATTCCGCTATCGGATCTGTTTCGCCAAGACCGAAGCCATGCGGTTCACGGGCCATCTTGACCTGCACCGTGCCTGGGAGCGCGCCTTTCGCCGGGCCGGGCTCCCGCTGGCCTACGGCCGTGGCTTCACCCCTCACGCCAAGATCCAGTTGGCGTGCGCTCTCCCCCTCGGCTTCGTCGGTGAGCAGGAGTTGATCGACGCCTGGCTCGAACAACCGCTGGATCCGGAGGAAGTGCTGCGCCGACTGCGGGCAGCCGCGCCTCCAGGGATCGACGTTCGCGCTGCCCGCTCGATCACCACGGAGGAATCATCCCTCCAGCAGCAGGTGGTGGAAGCGGACTACGAAATCGATCTGCCAGAGGGCGTAGGCCCTTCTGAAATCCACACCCGCCTGTCGGAGCTCCTGGGGCAGCCGTCGCTTCCCCGGGTGCGCCGAGGCAAACCGTATGATCTCAGGCCGTTGATCCAGTCGGCCGTGGCCGAACTTTGTTCAGACGGTCTCACGCGGCTGCGGCTCCGGCTGTTGGCGAAGGAGGGCGCCACCGGAAGGCCCGAAGAGATCCTGGCCGCCTTGGGTGTAGACCCGGCCCTGGCATTGATTCGGCGCCTCAGGCTCCACCTGTCTGAATCCTGAAGCGGGGATACAGCGCAAGACGGGGCTACCCCTGAAGTCCGCTGCCGCGATAGGCTAACGAGACACGTCGCCGCTGTCTGCTTCTTCGAGCCGGTGTTGAGACACCGTCGTCTCGTCCCCCTGGCGGGAGCGACTCCAGAGGGTGGTGGCGCGCAGAGCGGCTAGGCGGGGAGTTTGAAAAAGTTCATCAGCTTCATCGCCAGGCCCAGGTCCCCCTTCAACTTGACTTTGCCTTCGGCGAAAGCCCCCATGGCATTCACCTTGCCGGTGATGATGTCCAGGTAGTCCTTGGAATCGGCTGAGAGCGTCAGGATCGGGGTCTCGGCGGTTCCCCTTTCTGTGGTGCACGCACCGTCCTTGATGGTGACGATCCAGTCTCCGCCCTGGTCTCCGGACAGCTTGTATTGGATGACCGCCGACACACCCACGGCCTTGTCCGGCAGGAACGCCTTGGGCATCAGGCCCATCAGCTTCTCGATCGTCAGTTCGTCTGCCACAGCTACCTCCAGGTCAGTTGGTGTTTTCGAAAATACCGGCAGCCCCCATCCCGCCGCCGATACACATGGTGACCATACCATATTTCACTTTGCGGCGGCGACCCTCATAGGCGAGTTGAGTCACCAGCTTGGCGCCCGTGCAGCCGAGCGGATGACCCAGGGCGATGGCTCCGCCGTTGACGTTCACCCTGGCAGGATCTAGCCCCAGCTCACGGATGACGGCCACACTCTGTGAGGCGAAAGCCTCGTTCAGTTCGATCAGGTCAACATCGGCCTGGCTGAGGCCGGCCCGCTTCAGGGCCCGGGGAATCGCCTCCACCGGCCCGATCCCCATGAGCTCGGGCGGGACGCCTATCACATCATAGGCAACGAAGCGCAGCAGCGGCTTGCATCCCCATTGCCTGACAGCCCCGCCGCTCATCACAACCACCGCCGCCGCGCCATCGGAAAGGGGCGAAGCGTTGCCTGCGGTTACCCGGCCATTTGGCGTGAAGGCCGGCTTGAGCGAGGTCAGTGCCTCGAGCGTTGTATCGCCGCGCACGAGCTCGTCAGTCTTGAACTCGCTCTCCCGCCAACCGTCCGGCGAAACGACCCGGACCGCGACCGGCACGATCTGCTCATCGAACATCCCGGCGTGCTGGGCTGCGGCGGCTTTGCGCTGGCTGTCGAGGGCGAACTCATCCATCTCCCGCCGCGTGACCCCGTACTTGTCGGCGACATTCTCCGCCGTCTGCCCCATGCTGACATAGGCCTCCGGCATCTCCATGACCAACCCGGGATGCGGGCTGATACGGAAGCCGGTCATCGGGACCAGGCTCATGCTCTCCACGCCTCCGGCGATGACGATGTCCGCCCCTCCCGCCAGGACTCGCTCGCAGGACTGGGCGATCGCCTGCAGGCCGGAAGCGCAGAACCGATTGACGGTCATGCCCGGCACCGAACTGGGGAAGCCGGAGAGCAGGCTCACAGACCGCGCCAGGTTCAGCCCCTGACTGCCCTCGGGGAAGGCGCAACCGAGGACGATGTCATCCACCAGGCTTCGGTCGTGATCGCCTGCCCGGGCCCAGGCCGCCTCGACGGCCGCCCTGGCCATTTCCTCGGGGCGGCACGTGGCCAGCGCCCCGCGCTTGGCCCGGCCGACCGCCGTCCGGGCCGCCGACACAATGTACGCTTCCCGCCTCATGAACGTCCTCCTGGAGCAGCCGGGGCAGGCCGGCTGTCTCGGTTGGCTGTCCTTCGCCGCGCCGCCGAGGGGAGATCAGTTGCGCAGCGGCTTGTTGTGCTGGAGCAGGTAGGCCATGCGCTCCTGCGTCTTCGGCTCACGGCACAGACCCAGGAATGCTTCCCGCTCCAGGTCCAGGACGGCCTGCTCGCTAACCCAGGCCGGCTCGGTCAGGTCCCCACCGCACAGCACCCAGGCCAGGGCATCGGCGATGCGGGCATCATGCGCACTGGCCCAGCCGGCGGTCTTCAAGCCCCAGACCGCAGCCCGAAGCGCCGCCAGGACATCCCGGCCGGCGACGTAGATGCGCTCGGGCGACGGTGGGATATAGCCCTCGGCGACCATGGCCAGCGCCGTGCGCTTGGCTTGCGCCAGCAGGTGATCCCGGTTCATCACAATGCGATCCTGCCGGTCGAAGAAGCCGACCTCCAGCGCCTCGTGCGCCCCGGTGGCCACCTTGGCCATGGCGACCTGCTCGAAAACCTTGCGCAGCACGCTGATCGGATCGGCATCCGGGATGCGCATCACCGGGTTGACGACACGCCGCAACAATTCCTTGCAGCCGGTCCCGGCTGGGATCAGGCCGACGCCAGCCTCGACCAGTCCGATGAACGTCTCCTCCGCCGCCACGCGGCGAGAGGCGGACATCACAAGCTCGGCGCCCCCACCGAGGGTCATGCCAAAAGGCGCAGCCACCACCGGCTTGGGGAAATAGCGCATGCGCAGCAGCCCGGCTTGCATGCCGCGGATCAATGCATCGACCTGCTCGAAGTCCCCTTGCTGGGACGCCATCCATAGGACGAAGATGTTGGCGCCGGCGCAGAAATGCTGCCCTTCGTTCCCGATTACCAACGCCTCGAACTGACCCTGCTCCGCCGCATCCAGGCCCCAGGCGAGCATGTCGAAGATGTCCTGGTCCAGCGAGTTGGCCTTGCTGTGGAACTCCACCAGGCCCACCTTGTCGCCCATGTCGATCAGGCTGGCGGAGAGGTTCTGGCGCTGCACCGCGCCGGGGCGGGACTTGTAGAAGCGGAGCGGCGCGGCGCGCGGGTCTGACTGGATCGGGACGTGGCGCTTCTCGGCCGGGCGATACACGGCTGTCGCCTCTCCGTCGGTTCGCTGATAGAAGCTGGCGCCGCCGCCGGCCAGCATCTGCTTGACCCAGCCGGCGACCTGGTAGCCATCGGCTTCCATCCTGGCCGCCGTCGCCGGTACGCCCAGCGCATCCCAGATCTCGAAGGGACCCATCTCGTGCATGCATCCCCAGCGGACCGCTTTGTCCACCGCCAGCGGGTCGTCGGCGATCTCCGGGATTCGACGCGAGGCATAGGCCAGGGCATAGGCGATCGTAGCCCACAGGTAGCGCGCCAGGCGCTGGGTCTCGGCGCTGGCCTCTGGATCGAGCGCTCGGCCCACGAGCCAACGCAAGCGCTCGCCGAGGTCTTCGATTTTCCGCCCCTTGCCCACCAACTCGAAGCGGGGTTTGCCAGGCGCCTCATGCTTCATCGTCTCGAGATTGAGCACCCAGAATTCGCGTTCGCCCTTGTCCGTGACCACCTTCTTCGAGAACCCGACATCGGTCTTGTTCCCCAACCACTTGCGGTCTACCATGGTCTGGAACATCTTAGTGCTGGCAGGATGGCGCAGCACTTCACGTGACTCGTCTTGGGGAATGGCCTCATACAGGTTTTTCGAAACGTGGCCGATCACGTCGACGCCGATCAGGTCATACAGCCGAAAGGTCGCGGTCTTGGGGCGGCCGATCAATTCGCCGGTCAGTGCGTCGACCTCCTCCATGGTGTAGCCGTTGTCCAGCGCGTAGGCGATGCTGAAGGCACCGCTCAGACTGAGAAAGCGGTTGGCCACGAAGTTGGGCGTGTCCTTGCACACGACCACGCCCTTTCCCAGGCGATTCTCCGCCAGACCCACAAGCGCATCAAGCACCTCCGACCGCGTCTCCGGGAGGGGGATGATCTCCAACAGCTTGAGCCAGCGAGGCGGATTGAAGAAGTGCGTTCCAAGGAAGTGTTGGCGGAAGGCGAGGGATCTGCCCTGCGCCAAGTCGTGGATCGGGATCCCGGAGGTGTTGCTGGAGACGATGCACGTCCCCTTGCGGACTGTCTCGAGCCGGGCGTAGAGATCGCGCTTGATCTCGAGGTTCTCCACGATGACCTCGATGATCCAATCAGCTTCGACCAGTTTCTCGAAGTCATCCTCTAGGTTTCCCAGCGTCACCAGGCGGGCGGAGTCCTGGCTGAGGATCGCCGGTGGGCGCTGTTTGGCCACCGCCTTCCAGCCGTTCTCGACGACCCGGTTCCGCACTTCGCGGTCTTGCAGGCTTAACCCAGCAGCCGCCTCGGCCGGGCTGGGCTTGTCGGGGAGGATGTCGAGCACCAGCGTGGGGATTCCGACCCCGGCCAGCAGGGCGGCAATCCCGCCCCCCATTGTCCCCGAGCCGATGACGGCGGCTTGTTTGATCTGGTAGCCCATGCCGATCCCTCCGTTCGCCCGGCGGCCGGCCGCGGCGGCTGACTCTTCAGCCGTCAGGCAGCAGAGCGAGAATCGCCCGAACTCAGGCGAGTTCGTGGCGGCTGTAGCCGAGAATACGGCGTGCCACGATCAGCCGGTTGATCTGCCCGGTGCCCTCATACAGGTCGTTGATCTTGGCGTCGCGGAACCACTTCTCGATCAAGTGCTCTCTCGAGTACCCGACCGGTCCAAGCAGTTCCACGGCCTTCTGGGTGATCTTGACAACAATGTCGCCGGCCCGAACCTTGGCCATCGAAGCCTCGAGGTTGTTCGGCTTGCGTTCGTCCATCATCCACACGGCCTTGAGCACGAGCAGCCAAGCGGAGCGGAGCATGACCTCCATGTCGATCACCTCCCGCTCGATGTTGGTCAGGCGGCTGCGCGGCAGGCCGTAGCGGAGGACGATCCCGCGCGCCTCCAGGATCTCCTTCAGCAGCTCGAGGGTCGCCCGAGCGACTCCCAGGGCGGAGGCCGCCACCAGCGGGCGGCTGGCATCGAAGGTGGCCATGGCGCCCTTGAAACCTTCGGTCGTCTTCTTCTCGATCTCCGGACTTCCCAGCAGGTTTTCGAACGGGATGCGGCAATCCTGAAGCACGACGGAAGCGGTGTCACTAGCGCGGATTCCCAGCTTGTGTTCTAGCTTGGTCACCGAGCAGCCCGGCGTCCCGGCTTCGATCACGAACGGCCTCACGCCCGCCCGGCCGGCAGACGGATCGATCGTCGCCCACACGACGATGAACCCCTGCGAATCCACCAAGGCCTTGTGACCGGCGGTCACGAAGATCTTCTCGCCGTTGAGCACCCAGGAGTCGCCATCGCGCACGGCCGTGGTGCGGGTCTCGGCAGGCATGGCCGATCCTGCATGCGGCTCGGTCATGGCCATGGCGTCGAAAACCGGCTTCTCGCCGCCGAATCGCGACAGGAACCGCTGTTTCTGCTCGGGCGTCCCGGTGGCGGCCACGGCGGCTGCGCCCAACATGCCAGCCGGGGTGCACAGGTACATCCCGGCATCACCCCATGACAGGATCTCGGCTGTGTACGCCAGGCGCTGATAGCCGATGCGCGGGCCTTCCTTCTTCTCCGCCTCATCGCCCTTCTTCGGTTTGTCCCCGGTCGGCACAAAGGATCCGCCGCCCATCTGCTTGGTCGCATCGTGCATGAAGTTGATGTAGTCCCAGGGCACCTCGTGCTCGTGCTCATCGAAGTGCCGCGACACCGGCCGCATCATGTTCTCGGCCACCATCGTCATCAAGTTGACCGTGTGCCGGACTTTCTCTGGCATCTCGAAGCTGATCATGGCTGCCTTCCTTTCAGGACGACGCCGGTTACACCATTGCCAGCCCGGAGAACGATTGCACCCCCCGGCCGTTCCGCATCCAGCGTTCGACGGGATGCTCGCGGATGTACCCGTGCCCGCCCAGGATTTGCACGGCGCGGTCGGTGACCATCATCGCCAGGTCGGCGGCCCCGCTCAGCGCCAGATAGGATTCCCGCCCGGCCCCCCTACCTGCGTCCAGTGTCCAGGCAGCCTCCCACACCAGCAGCCGAATGGCCTCGATCTCGATGGCCATCTCCGCCAGCATGAAAGCGACGGACTGCTTCTGGGCGACGGGGGATCCGAAGACCACGCGGTCCTTGGCATAGTCGCGGGCGTACTCATAGGCCGCCCGGCTGAGGCCAACCGCCATCGCCGCGATCGCCACGCAGGATGCCGAGACCACGGGCTCGGGGTCGTGACCGGCCTCCCGGCCGAGGCGTGCGGCTCTTGGCACGCGCAACGCCTCCAGCCCGACTCGGAACAACGGAACGGCCCCCAGGCCCAGCAGTTTTTCCCTCTCTAGGACGTGCAGACCCTCGGCCGCTGACGGCACGACAAAGGCTTGGGGCTTCCCGTCGAGGGCGGCATACACCAGCATCCCTTTGGCCGCGTCGGCGAAGGGGACCATCGCCTTGACGCCCTCGAGGATGTAGCTCTGTCCGTCGGCCTTCGCCGTCGTCCGCATTTCGCCCGGATAGAAATCGAAATCCGGCTCGATGAAGGCGGCCGTGTAAGCCTGCCATTCCCCTTCAATCACCGGGGGTAGCAGCTCCCGCTTCTGCTCCTCGCTGCCTGCGGTAAGCACAGGCAGGGCGTAGGTCGACGGCGCCATGATTGCCAACGCCGCAGCCATGTCCCCCCAGGCCAGCGCCTCGGCCGCCAGGACGCCGGTCACGGCGGATCGCTCGCCGAAGCCGCCGTAGGCTTCCGGGATGCTTGCCTGGAGCACTCCGAGCTGCCAGCCTTTCTTGATGACCTCCGCCGGGACAATCCCGGCTTCATCGGCGTCGTGGGCGATTCCCCGCAGGTCCTTCTCGGCGAATCGGGCGACGGTGTCCATGAGCATTTGCTGTTCATCTGTAGGATCGAAGGCATACATGGAGCTCTCCATTCCGGCCGCACCCCCCGCCGACTAGCGCTGGCGGTGCTTCGAGGCGACGATATTCACCAGAGGGCAGATCTCATCGGCTGAGGCGAGCCTCGGTTCGGGCCGCCCCGGATCCACGCGGTAGCGATGCCCGCCCGAATGCCTGGCACCCGCCCCTTCGGCGTTGTCCGGACTCAAGTACCCCCGCGCGTGCAGATACTCGACATGCGCCCCGACTTCCTCCAGGGCGAGCAATTGGTTGTAGCCCACCGCCTCAGGGAAGAGCATTTCGGAGACCTGCGCCATCGTCGCCGGACGTACCATGGCGGATAGGACATCGTGAAGCCGCGACTGGTGGGTGTCCCGGATGGCGGACAACCGCTGCCGGAGCTGGTCGATGGGACGCTGATGGCCACCCAGCGCAATCCGGATAGTGGGCGCTAGGCGCTCGACCGTTGTCAGCGACTCGAGATAGTGTCCCAGACCCGTGTAGGCAGTCAGCCGCTCCGGCGACTGGTGGGGACTGATGTCGCTAAGCACCATGTCTCCGGAGAGCAGGATGTCGTCAACCTGGATGACCACCTGGCCGGGGCAGTGTCCCGGCGTGTGAATCACAGTCAGCGGTCCGAGCGAGCTGCGGGCAGAGCCGAAGACGAAGTCGACAGGAACGGAGGCAAACAGGCTCTTGTGGACGGCATACATGTCGAGGATGGCGGCGCTGTGTTGCGCCTCGAGGCCGGCGTCGGTCAGGAACTCGGACAGGGCGTCTGTCGCCTCGGCCAGGCGCTCTTCGTATCTTGTCAACACGCGCAGATCGAGCTCGTGCACACCGATTGGAGCGTCGGTCTTCTGGCGGACATAGCGCAGGCCGCCGAAATGATCGATATGACCATGGGAGACCACGACATGCGTCAGCGAGCGCCAGTCGACCTCTTCCCCGTGGCTTCGTCGGATCGCCTCCAGGCCCTCCTCCAACCCCTGGTTACTCGCATCCAGCCCGGATCCGACGTCCATCAGACAGCGGTAAGAACCAGCCAGGACGAGATGGGCGTATCCCCAGAAGCCGGGGAAGACCTCCAGCGGGATGCGGTAGATGCTGTGTCCGCCAGCACTCCGGTATGCTTCCAGACCGGGTTTCACGACCCGCGCCTCCCGGCGGTCTTCTGGAGGCCGCGCAAGAACAGATCGGCGAAGATGTCGGCGATCGCTTCAGCCGGCAGCCGCCCACCCTGCCGGTACCAGGCCAGCATGCCGTTCATCACCCCCAGGAAGGCGGCAGTGGCGACCTGGACGTCCACAGGGCGGAACTGCCCCTGAGCTGAGCCTTCTTGAAGCAGGGATCGCCACAGACCTTCGAATCGGTCCCGGCGCGCCAGGTGCTTCGCCTGGCGCCTGCCATCTAGGCTGCGGTACTCATAGAGCAGTACGGCCGCCAGGTCGCGCTGGTCGACCAGGTGGCGCACGTAAGCATGGACGGCACGCTGGAGTTTCTCCTCGGGAGGCACGGGCAAACCCAAGACCACCTCCATGTCAGCGATCATCAAGTCCAATGCTTGATCGAGGATGGTGACGAGGATGTCCTGCTTGTTATGGACGTGGTGGTACAGGCTCGCCTTCTGCAGGTGGACTGCGTCGGCGATGTCCTGCATCGAAGTGGCGTGATACCCCTTCTGGCCAAAGATCTGAGCTGCAGCCTGAATGATCTCCGAGCGCTGCATCGGGAATCTACCGACCGGTCGGTAGATCCATGATAGCACAGGGCTGGGCTCCAGGTCAACCGCTTGTATGGGTTCAGGACTTAGGAGACACGCTGCAATCCCTCCCTGCCATCCCGGCAGGACACCGGGACGGTGTGGCGGGAGGCGAGCTTACCTATGGGTAATAGGACAGACTTGCTTCCGGCCTCACCCCCGGGCCCCCTCTCAGGATACTCACCCCGTTCGGGCCGCACGCCCCGGCGCCCCGCCGGGGCGAGACGGCCTGCACCGCACCTGCATTGTCGCGAGGGGATGGAGTCTTGGAGGGGCCCGGGGTTCGACGGATGGAA
>CAZBJQ010000026.1:0-24600 GCA_964492235.1 uncultured Anaerolineaceae bacterium
CGCGTCTCAATGGCATTGAGAAGGTCGTGGGTTCGAATCCCACTGGGTCCACCAGCCAACTGAATAGCGGCCAGCACAGGAGCAATAGGCCATCCGCCAGAGAGCCGGGTCCCGGTGCGATCCCGGCCGGGCGCCAGCGGAGCGCCGTCGAGCCAAGGCCGAACTCGCCTGTGGCCCCCACAGGGGCAGGCCTCGCCGGTGAGCCCGAGATCTAGCCGGCGACGGGCGCCGCCCGCTAGCGCGGCATCAAGCGGCCCCTCGTGCGGGGCAATCAGGGTGGTACCGCGGAGCGCCCCTTCGTCCCTGGATGGCGAAGGGGTTTTTGTTTGGGGCCTGGCCGAGCGGGTGCAAGGCGCAGCACACAGAGCGCAAGGAGCAGGCGCGATGGCAAAGTCCAAGCAGCAGGCCCGACCCTCGGACGCAGTCCGACCCGAGAGGTACGACCCGCGGGCGATCGAGCCCAAGTGGCAGGCGCGCTGGGAGGCAGACGGCCTGTATCGGGCACGGGTCGACCGCAGCCGCCCGAAGTTCTACTTCCTGACCATGCTCCCCTATACCTCCGGCAATCTGCACATCGGCCACTGGTTCGCCATGGCGCCCTCAGACGCTCGGGCGCGCTACCTGCGCATGCGCGGGTTCAACGTCGTCTTCCCGATCGGATTCGACGCCTTCGGCCTCCCGGCAGAAAACGCCGCCATCCAGCGCAACATCCACCCCAAGATTTGGACCTACGACAACATCGCCAATATGCGCCGCCAACTGCGTTCGATGGGCGCCACCTGGGACTGGGACCGCGAGGCCGTCAGTTCGGACCCGGAGTTCTACCGCTGGACTCAATGGTTCTTCGTCCAGATGTTCAAGCATGACTTGGCCTACAAGAAGATGTCCCCGGTCGACTGGTGCCCGCACTGCAACACCACGCTGGCCAGAGAACAAGTCTGGGGTGAAGACCGTCACTGCGAGCGCTGCAAGACCCCTGTGATCAAGAAGGACCTCGATCAGTGGTTCTTCCGGATCACGCGCTACGCCGACGAGCTTCTCGACTTCAGTGCCCTGGATTGGCCGGATCCGGTGCGCATCCTGCAAACCAACTGGATCGGTCGCAGTCAGGGGGCGCGCGTCGACTTCCAGACGGAATCGGGAGACCCGATCGAAGTCTTCACGACACGCCCCGACACGCTGTGGGGTGCGACCTTTATGGTCCTGGCGCCTGAGCACCCCCTGGTTGACAAGTTGACCACGCCGGCTGTGCGGGCCGACGTCTCCCGTTACGTCGCGCAGGCGACGAGGCAGACCGACATCCAGCGCGAGGCGGCGGACAAGGAAAAGACCGGGGTCTTCACCGGGGGGTATGCGATCAACCCGGTCAACGGGGAACGCATCCCGGTCTGGATTGCGGACTACGTGTTGATGGGTTACGGGACGGGCGCCATCATGGCCGTTCCGGCGCACGACCAGCGCGACTTCGAGTTCGCCCGGAAGTTCGATCTCGAAGTGCGGCCGGTGATCCTTCCCCCGGGTTATGACTCACTGGATGGAGCGACGATGGGCGAGTCGGTCGCGGCCTACGGCGCGATGATCAACTCCGGCCCGCTCAGCGGCACGCCGGCCGAACAGGCGGTTGCCCAAGCGACCGCCTATCTGCAAGAGAAGGGGGCCGGCGAGGCCGCAGTCAACTACCGTCTGCGCGACTGGCTGATCTCACGCCAGCGCTACTGGGGCACACCGATCCCAATCGTGTACTGCCCCGAGCACGGGCAGGTCTCCGTGCCGGAGGATCAGCTTCCGGTGCTTCTGCCCGATGATGTGGAATGGCTGCCCACCGGTGAGAGTCCGCTCAAGCTGCATCCGACCTGGAAGATGACTGTGTGTCCGCAGTGCGGCAGAGCCGCCGAGCGCGACACCGATACCATGGACACCTTCATGTGTTCGTCCTGGTACCACCTGCGCTACCTCAGCCCCAAGTATGACCAGGGGCCCTTCGATCCAGGCGAGTATGACTACTGGATGCCCGTTGACACGTACACCGGCGGCGTTGAACACGCCACCATGCACCTGATCTACACTCGTTTCTTCCACAAGGCCTGCCGGGACATGGGGATCACTCGCGGCAGCGAACCGATGCTTCAGCTTCGAAACCAGGGTCAGATCCTGGGACCGGACGGGCAGCGAATGAGCAAGTCACGCGGCAACGTGATCGATCCCGATGAGCAAATCGGGATCTATGGCACCGACACAGTCCGGGCCTACTTGATGTTCGGTTACCGTTACCCGGAGGGAGGCCCGTGGAACCCCGGCAACATCCAGGGCGTCAGCCGCTGGCTGAACCGCGTCTGGTTGCTGGCCACGGCGGCGCATCGGGCTGGCGTGGAGAATCCTGGGCAGGCACGGGCACTGCAGCGCAAGACACACCAAACGATCCGGCAGGTCGGCCGCGATCTTGAGGCCTTCGAGTTCAACACCGTTGTCTCGGCATTGATGGAGTTGACCAATGCCTTGGTGGCTGCCAGGGAGGCTGGCCAGGGCCGCACGCCCGCCTTCCGGCAGGCATTGCAGACGCTCTTGCTGCTTATGGCGCCGGTGACTCCCCATCTGGCCGAAGAACTTTGGGGGGCGCTCGGGTTGCCGTACTCGATTCATCAGCAGCCGTGGCCCGTGGTCGACGAGGCACTCGCCTCCGAAGACATGATCACCGTCGTGCTGCAGGTGAATGGAAAAGTCCGCGACAGAATCACCGTGCCGGCGGACACGAACGAAGATACTTTGCGGGCCCAGGCCCTCGCCAGCGACGCTGTGCAGCGGCAGCTGAAGGGCCAGCCGCCAAGGCAGGTGGTGGTCGTTCCCGGGCGGCTGGTGAACATCGTCGTCTGATTCCAAATCGTCCCAGCCTCCGGTCCTGGAGCGTAGGACCGTCGCCGTGGGCCACCCGTGCGCCCGCGGTCCCTGCAGGAGGGCGATCATTCATAGGCGACACCGGAGACCCGGCCGGTGGAAGATGCCTCCTGCCTCGGAGGATCCTCACGTCGGACTAGAATGATGCCGGCCAACCGTGCGGAACAACGGCGGAGGGAGTCGCTGCCTGAATCCTCCCCACCCTCGCCGGGATATACTTGCGACATCTCAACTGCCCCATGGGTCATGACTGCATCCGCTCCACAATCCCGAACGCCAGGCGAGCAGCGGGCTGAGGCATGAAGCGCATCCGAGGAGTCCTGGCAGACCTGCGCGCCTCGACTTACGCCCCGCTGATCGGCCTGCTGATCCTGGCGTTGGCCGCCGGGCTGCTAGCGGCGGATGACTACGGCATGGGGGCGGATGAGCACGCCAACGCCGAGGTGGGCGGCGAAGCCATCCGCGCCTACACCAGCGTCGAAGCCTACCGCACGTTCCTCGAACTAGACAACCTCGGGCATCACGGCCCGTCGTACTTCATGCTCTTCTCCCTGATATCTGAACGGCTGACATCCATCCTGCCCGGCTGGCAGCCGGCCGATGGACGGCATTTCTCGAATTACCTGACGTTCCTGCTGGCGGGCGCCAGCCTGTACGTGCTGTGTATGCGCCTTCTTCCAAAGAACGTGGCTCTAATGACTGCCGCCATCTTCCTGACCCAGCCGCTGCTGTTTGGACATGGGTTCATCAATCAGAAGGACACGCCGTTCATGGCGTTCTTCCTGACGACCGTGGTTGTCGGCCTGGCCGCCATCGACCGGCTCAACGGCGCCAGCGCCGGGTCCAAAATCGAAGCAGAACCCGGTTTGTGGGGAAGGGCGAGAGAAGACCTCCGAAGCGGGCAACTGGGATGGCAGGTCCTCTTCGGAGTGTGGCTGGTGGGCATCCTCTGGGTCGCACTCGATTTGCTGTTCTTTGGCAGGCTGCTGGCGGCGATGGAATCGGTGGTTTCCCTGGCGCACGTCGGGCAGGCCTGGGAACCGATCAACCGCCTATACGAGATCGTGGCGGAGGACTCCGACAAGACATCTGTGTCCGTGTACCTGGCGAAGCTTGAACTGGGCTACTGGGTGGTGGGAAGGGTCGCGATCTTACTCGCCGGATTGACTGCCGGGGTCCTTGTCGCCCGACGCGCCATCCCTGGAACCGTGCGTCTGCTGCTCCCCGGCATGTGGCAAGACTACGTGCTGCTAATGATTGCGGGAGCTCTGCAGGGTTTCACGATCTCCATCCGGCCGCTGGCGGGCTTCACCGGCGTTCTGCTGACCGCCGTCCTGTTCTATCGGTTCCGCTCCCGCGCCGTCGGGCCCGTCCTGGTGTTCTGGACGGCTGCCTCCCTCACCGCCTACCTCACCTGGCCATGGCTATGGCCGGCGCCGGTCGATCGGCTGGTGGAGAGCGCCCGCTATCTGGTCGACTTCGACGAACAGAAACTCGTGCTGTTTCGCGGCGCCCTGTATCCATCCGAGGCGATGCCCTGGGACTATCTGCCGCGGCTGATGACCATTCAGCTGACGGAGCCGGTCATACCCCTTTTCGCCATCGGTCTGGTAGCCTCGGCCATCGAAATCCGCAGGCACCCCGGAAAACGTGAGGACCTGTTGCTGATACTGGTCTGGTTGCTCGTGATCGCCGCCGCCTATATGTCTCCCGGCTCGGTGCACTACAACAACTTCCGACATGTTCTCTTCCTTCTGCCACCTCTGTTCGTGGTCTTCGGCCTTGGATTGAAGGTCCTCCTGGACGCCATTCGCCCGCGGTCGATCACCTTCCTGGTTCTGCTGGCCCTACTGGTACCAGGGATCCTTGGGATTGCCCGGCTCCATCCCTATGAGTACGCCTACTACAATGCCTATGCCGGAGGGACGAGCGGAGCCAATGGCATCTACCACATGGACTACTGGTGCCTCTCTCTGCGCAGGGCGCAGGAGTATGTCAACCGGGTCGCTCCGCCCGGGGCGATCGTGTTTGCCCGGCGCTCGATTTACAGCGCCATCGAGTACGCGCGTCCGGATCTGACCATGGCGAGTCAGGAGGAGTATCGGGATGGCGCTTCCTATGTTCTGGTGTGTAAGCACTACCCCGAGGATGCGATGACGAGAAGGGCGAAGCTCGTCTTTACCGAGGGGATCGGCCCGGCGGTGTTCGCCGAAGTTTGGCGAGCCGAGCCACAACCTGAGCCTTCCCCCTGAGCCAAAATCCCTGCTTCGATCGCCGTTTCGAAGGCCCGGTTGATACCGGCCACAGGAGTCTGATCCTGCGCCCAGGAGGGATAGTGGACCAGCTTGTCCGGCAGATGGGTCGCGGGGGATTGGCGCGCTGATGGTCCATGTCTCCCGGCATGTCGAGGCGATGCATCGTTGGCACGCGATCCAGCCCCAGCAAGTCAGGCTGCGGGGATTCAACCGGTGGGGCCCCAAGGTGAGTCGGTTTGTTGGATAGACCCTGCCGAACTCAGGCGCGGGCTTGATATACTGAGCGTATCTTGAGGCGTTACACGATCCCGAAGGTCAGACGCCACCCCGCGCGGGTCGCGGCGAACCTGAACTCCCGCCTGCGGCGGTGGTCGATCTCGCCGAGCAGACAATAATGTCCTCGCAGAACAAGCTGCTCGCGCTCGCCAGGTCGCGATGGGCGCCAATCCTGGCACTGCTTGCCGTGGCACTTGTCGTAGGATGGCTCGTCGCTGACGATTACGGCATATCCACGGACGAACAGCGCAACTACACGGTTGGTTTCGATTCCCTGCAATCCTATCTGAGCCCAACGCGTTATCAGGACTATCTTGAACAGGGTGAGCCCTTGGCGCATCACGGGCCATCGTATTTCATGGTTTTCGCCGTGCTGGCGAAAGGTCTCGCCGTCCTCAATCCACAGTGGCAAATCGCCGACGGCCGGCACCTATCGAACTACCTGACCTATCTCTTGGGCGTTGCCAGCTTCTATTTCATCGCGGCGCGAGTTGTGCCCCGCCGCTATGCATGGATGGCGACAGCGTTGTTCGCCACCCAGCCTCTGCTGTTCGGGCACGCGTTCATCAATCAGAAGGACACGCCATTCCTGGGCTTCTTTCTGGCGAGCGTTGCTGCCGGGTTGGCGATCGCAGACGGCGTGGCGACGACGCTGCTCGCGGACGCCGAAGGCGCCGGCCGGGAGATCTCCTGGCGACGGATCCGTGGCGAGTGGTCTACTGCCGCTCTCCGTTCGCGCCTGGTCGCCATCATCTACCTTGCCGCGGTCGTGCTGTGGGCGCTCGATATCCTTGGCGTAGGTGAGGGACGGCTCGGGTTGCAGGTGATTGCACAGCAGGCGCACCAGGGCCGGGCTTGGCCACCCTTGCAGCAGGCGCTCGAGGCTCTGGCACCGGGCGTCCTCCATGCCCCGGCAAACGTCTACGCAGGTACCGTCGCCTGGATCCACGATTTGGGCCGCCTAGTTGTGCTGGTTGTGCTGGTTATGCTTGGCCCGCTGATGGCGCGTTGGGTGCTTCCCGGCTGCACGCGGGACGTTGGAAGGAGATTCGGAAAGTGGATCGCCCTGGTCGCGCTTGGTGGCGCCTTGTTGGGTTTCACGATTTCGATACGCCAGGTGGGTGCCTTGGCGGGTCTGCTCGTCAGCCTGTACTGGATCTATCGTATGCGGGGGAGGAGAGCATGGCTGCTGGGTGCCTACTGGGCGGCAGCCGCCTGTCTCACTTTGGCCACCTGGCCGTACCTTTGGGCATCCCCGCTGCTGCGGTTCTGGGAAAGCCTGACCGTCGCCGCAGATTTCGAAATCCACATGACACCCTACAGGGGTGATTGGGTCTTTTCCGATCGCCTCCCGTGGCACTACTTCCCAACCCTGGCGAGCCTCGAGCTGACAGAGCCCGCAGTGGCGCTGTTTCTTGGGGGAGTGGGCGTGGCCATCTGGCGGTGGGTGTCCCACGACAGTAACCGTTGCATGATGCTCATCCTGGTTCTGTGGCTGGGAATTCCGCTGTTTGGGCTGATCGGCATGGGGATGGGCGCTTACAACAACATCCGCCAGTTGCACTTCGTCCTGGTGCCGGTCTTCCTGATAGCCGGGATCGGACTGGCGGCTCTGCTGGCGGCGGTCAAGAAAGTGTGGATCGAAACGTCGCTGTTCGTCCTGCTGCTCCTGCCGGGCATGACCGGGATCGTGAAACTTCATCCCTATGAGTACACGTACTTCAACGCGCTGGCAGGGGGCATCGAAGGCGCGGAAGGACAATACGCTCAAGACTATTGGTGCACCTCCTACCGGGAGGCCATGGCCTATGTCAACGAAGCGGCCGAGCCTGGTGCCAAGGTGATGGCCATGGGGCCGCTGCGCTCGGCGCTGTCCTTCGCCCGGGAGGACCTCGAGGTCCTGCGCAACGAGGGCGATCGAAGTGTGCGCGGCGTCGACTACTTGTTGACGTGTTACCGCTGGCTTGGGGTGGAGTGGGACGCGCGTGCGGGTCTGGAACGGGTCCACACGGTCGGCAGGGGCTCGGTGGTCTTTGCAGAAGTTTTCCGGCGGACCAAGGGTGACACCGCAGTCGACGACTAAGCGGCGGATGAAAAGGCCTTGCCCTCTGCGTGCTACTTCTCTGAAAAGGGCGCTATTCATCAACCTGCCAGTGCAGCCTGATGAGCGAAGCCCCGTCACCTGGCATCTCCCGGGGAAGCGAAGCTGAGAAGCACTTTGTGGCGTGGGAAGGTGGGGGAATGGCTCTCGAGCAGGATCTCCCAGCGAGAAGCCCGATGGGCTGTGAGAGAATCCCGGCGATGGCCCGGTGCAACAGGGCGCGCCAGCGTCCACCTTCCGGGTACGCCACATCCGACACGGGGCGGGTCCTGGCTCGCCCAAGATCGCATTGCCGACGTGTTGTATGCATAGACCAGGTATCTGCAGCGAAAGCCGGCGGGCGGCAAGATCCAAGATGGTAGCTGGAGCGACGGCACCGAGAGCGGAAGCGTGAGCTGATGCCTACTGGCTTGCGTCCCCCGTCCCGGAATGTGACCCGATGGGCGCTGCCGGCTGTTGTCCTGTTGCTCGCCCTTGGCATCGGCCTGGTGCTGGCGGACGACTACGGGAGCAGTTGGGATGAGCAGGTCAACTTCCGGGCGGGAGGAGACGCACTGGGGACGTACCTCAGCGAGCAAAGATACCTGTCGTACCTGCACAACGGAGGTGCGACCTTGGCGCACCATGGGCCGTCGTATTTCATGGTGTACTGGCTTGTGTCCCGCGGGCTGGACGCCGTCGTCCGGTCGTGGGATCTGGCGGCGGCGCGTCACTTCACCAACTACCTCACCTTCCTCCTGGCAATCGGCTGCATGTACCGGCTCGCCTGTCGGATCCTGCCCAGGCACACCGCATGGATCGTTGCGGCCTTGTTTGCCACCCAACCGCTCCTGTTCGGCCATGCATTCATCAATCAGAAGGACATGCCTTTCCTCGCCTTTTTCCTGGCTTGCGTGGTCGCCGGCATAGTTCTGGTCGACCGGCTCGCCGCAAGCGAGCAGGGTGTCGTCGGCGATGCATCTGCCTCGACCCACGGGTTGCGACGCACATTCCAGGATGATTGGCTGGGGGCATCGTGGCCATCGAGACTGCTGCTGGCGGCGGTCGTGGTCGTTCCGCTGCTGGTCTTCCTGGATTTCTTCTGGCGAGGCTACCTGCTGGCGTACTTGCACTCGATTGTGGCCGCCGCTTACGCCGGCGAGGCCTGGGGACCCATCACTGCCGCCTTCCGGATCGTGGCCGAGGATGCCTACAAGACCTCCGTGGAGCAGTACCAGTTCAAGGTCACGTGGGCCTACTGGCTGGGAAGGATGATCTTGTTGCTGCTGCTCGTGGCGGGCGGCGTGGGGCTGGGCGCCAAGGCGGCGCCGAACACGGCGCGTACCGTCTCGACCCGCTACCGCCGGCTGATCATCCTGATGCTGCTGCAAGGTGCACTGCTCGGCTTCACCATTTCGATCCGGCCGATCGGCGCCTTTGCGGGAGGGCTCGTGGTCCTCTACTGGGTTCTCCGCCTGCGAGGCAGAGGGCTGGCGCTGCTTGTCCCGTACTGGCTGGCGGCCGCCGTGGCGATGTACCTCACCTGGCCTTACATCTGGCAGGATCCGGTCGAGAGCGTGTGGAGCAGCGTCAGGTACACGGCTGGGTTCGGATCGCTGATGGTGCTGTTCCGAGGGATGCACACCCCCGCAAGTGAACTGCCGTGGGATTACTTCCCGACATTGGCCGCCGGGCAATTGACTGAACCGGCAGCGGTTCTTTTCGCAATTGGATTGCCGGTCTTGGCGTGGGGGTTGTACAAGCGGCTTGCCGGCTCGCCCGTGTACGTAGTCCTCCTCGTGTGGCTGACCCTGCCCCTCTTGGCCCTCGTATTCCTTGGCGTCGAGATCTACAACGGAATTCGACAGATGCTGTTTCTGATGCCCCCAATCGTGCTAGTCGGGGGTGTGGGCCTTGGGGCGATCCTGCGGAGAATCGGGTCGGCGCCGCTGAGAATCACGGTCGTGTCCCTGGCTGTCCTTCCTGGTCTTCTCGGCATGCGGAGCATGCATCCCTACGAGTACGCGTATTACAACCGATTCCTGGGAGGGGCCGGTGGAGCGGCAGGGCAGTTCGAGCTGGATTACTGGTGCACCAGCCTGCGCGAATCGATGGAGTATGTCAATGCGCATGCGGAGCCTGAAGCTGTGGTGGTCGCCTGGGGCCCTTACTGGGCTGCGGAAGAATTCGCGCGTTCGGACATCAAGGTTAGGCCCAGGTCGACCAGAGTGCCCGACTTCTACATCGTGTGCTCCTGGGGGTTGGAGTCCCCTCCTTCCGACGATACATTCACGAGGACGTATGATGTGCAACGGGGTTCTGCCACTCTCGGATCGGTATTCGAGCGTCGATAGCGGCGAGTTGGTGGAAGGCATGCCGCGCAGATTCGGCGCCGGAGAAGGGAACCTCCCTCTTCCCGTCTGCCTGGGACCCCTGCCGTGAATCCATCCTGCCTCCTGCGCTCGAGGTGGAAACCTGCGCTGGGCCCCGTGCTCGTGCTCCTGTCGGCTCTGCTGGCCGTGGGCCTCGTCCTTGCCGACGACTACGGCATGTCTACCGACGAGCGCGCCAACTACCTTGTCGGCGTCGATGCACTGCAGTCGTACCTCAACCCGTCGCAGTACCTGGACTACCTGGAACGTGGCGAGCCGCTGGCCCACCATGGCCCGGCGTACTTCATGGCTTTCGCCCTGCTCTCGAAAGGACTGACTGTTCTGAATCCGCACTGGTCCAGCGCCGATGGGCGGCACCTGATCAACTACTTGGCGTTCATGATTGGGATCGCCGGCTTCTACGTCCTGAGCCTGCGGTTTCTGCCACGTCGCTACGCCTGGATGGCCACGTTGCTGCTGGCAACCCAGCCACTGCTGTTCGGGCAGGCCTTCATCAATCAGAAGGACACACCGTTCATGGGCTTCTTCACTGCCAGTGTGGCAGCCGGCATGCTGGCCGCGGATGCCATGCTGACGACAGGCGCGCCAGAAGCCCAGGAGGAGCGAGGCGGATCGGCTTGGCGGGCAGCGAAGCAGGAATGGTCCCAAGCCCGGCGCAGCAAGCGCCGGATCGGGGCGGCGTACGTTCTGCTCGTTGGGGCTGTACTGCTCGATTGGCTGCTGCTGGATCGAGGGCTGGCCGGGCTGAAGTGGCTTGCTCAGCAAGGGTATGCCGGCCACCTCTGGAATCCAGCCCAGGCAGCCTTCGCCGCGGCAGGCTGGCAGGCAGGATCCCTGGAAACGCGTTTGCTGGAGCTTTCGTGGTCGTACTGGGTGGGAAGACTGGTCGTTGTCGTGGGCCTGATGGCGGCAGCGCCGCTGATGGCGCGGTTTGTGCTCCCGGACGCAGCGCGCGGATTCTGGCGCAGCAACAAGTGCGCCGCCGGGCTGGTGCTGCTGGCGGCTGGGCTCGTGGGATTCACCGTATCGATCCGCGCGATTGGCGCCTTCGCTGGCGCGCTCGTGGGCCTGTACTGGATCTATCGACTGCGCGCCAAGGCAGGTTGGCCGCTGGTGGCCTATGCAGGCCTGGCCGCCATCGTGACATATGCCACGTGGCCGTTTCTCTGGGATGCGCCCCTCAAGCGCCTGTGGGAGAGCATCGCATTGCACGCCGAATTCGCCATTCAGCCCACCCTCTACCGCGGCGAGTGGTTCTTCTCGAACAGCCTGCCTTGGCACTACTTCCCGACCCTGGCCACCATCGAGCTCACCGAGCCGGTCGTGATCTTGTTCCTTCTGGGCATGGGCGTCCTCATCAGCCGGACCCGCCTGCGGCAGGTGGATCGGGGCGCCGCAAGCGTCATTGCGCTGTGGCTGGCGATCCCGATCCTGGGCCTGCTCGCGTTCGGCATGGATACGTACAACAACATCCGGCAGCTCCACTTTGCCCTCATCCCCGTGATCCTTCTTGCCGGACTCGGACTGGGCGCCATTCTGAGCAGGGTCAACAAGCCCTGGGTTGAATATGGTCTGTTCTCGCTCTTGCTCTTGCCAGGGGTGATCGGGATCATACGCCTGCATCCGTATGAGTACACGTATTTCAACTCCTACGTGGGCGGTGTGAAGGGCGCAATAGACGAGTACAACCTGGAGTATTGGTGCACCTCCTTGCGGGAGGCCACGGAGTACGTCAACACCGTGGCAGAGTCGGGAGATGTCATCATGGTCTCCGGCCCCCATCGCTCGGCCCGGCCGTATGCCTTGGACGGCCTGCAGGTTATTCGGGATGAGGGACCCGATCCGGCAAGCGGCGCGGACTTCGTGCTGACCTGCTACCAGTCGCTGGGGCGGGATTGGAGTGCGCAAAGCCTGAGGCTGGTGCACATCGTCGGAAGGGAATCGGCGGTGTTCGCCGAGGTCTTTCAGCGACCTCGGCCGGAACCCTGAGGAGCACTGCATCCTATGACACGCAGCCGCTTGAGGGAGCAGCCCTTCTCCCTGCGGGAAGGGCGCACATGGGATCTGTAGTCCGCAGGCCGCGATGGCTGAACAGCCCCCACCGAGGAGCACTGATACTGCTGCTGATGGCTTTGCCTGTCGGCCTAGTCCTTGCCAATGACTACGGCCTGTCGGTCGACGAGTATGCCAATGCCGAGGTCGGCAGTGATGCCCTCGAGGCATACCTTGGAAACACGGCGGCCTACTTGAAGCATGGGGACTCGCTCGCCCACCATGGCCCTTCGTATTTCATGGTCTCTTCGGCTGTCTCCCGCCTGGCGACGGCACTCGTCCCTGCCTGGTACCCGGCAGATGCGCGGCATCTCACCAACTACCTCACCTTCCTCCTCGGTGCTGCCGCCTTCTACGCGTTGTGTCTGCGTCTGGTCACGAGGCGCCTTGCCTGGATGACAACGGCGCTCTTCCTGACGCAGCCGCTCTTGTTCGGCTATGCCTTTGTCAACCAGAAAGACACGCCCTTCATGGCCGCGTTCCTGGCGATCCTGGCAGTTGGACTGGCCGTCGGAGATCGCCTGGCTGCAGCCAGGCGTCGACCGGGGGATGAGCCCGACCTTGCGCTCGGCTGGCGGCTGGGCGAGGAGTGGAAGTCGGCCTCGACCGGTTGGAAGATCCTCCTTGCAGGCTACCTCCTCCTCGCCTTCGGCCTGATCGTCGACCTGCTTGCGTCCCACCGACTGCTCGCCTTGATGAGTTCACTGGTTGTCCAGGCCTACGAGGGGACAGCCGGTCCCTTGGTTACGGGCGCATTCGCCCGGCTGGCAGGCGACGCGGCCGAGGTCCCAGTCGAGGCCTACCTGCAGAAGTTGGAGGCAACGCTACGCCTGAGCACCATCCCAGTCGTCCTCGGCCTGCTCGGTGTTGGCTTGCTCCTGGCGCGCAAGGCCATCCCCACCACCCTTCGGGTTGCCGTCGATCGACACCAGGCCTGGCTGCTGCCCGGTGTGGTGGGGCTTCTGTTGGGATTCGGTATCTCGATCCGTCCTATCGGGACCTTCGCCGGCGCCCTCGTCAGCCTGTACTGGATCCTCGGTCTCAGGCGCCGGGCGGTGGTGCCGATCGTCGCCGTCTGGATCGCGGCGGCGTTGGCCGCTTACGCCACCTGGCCTTACCTGTGGGCGGATCCCTTGAGGAGGTTCTGGTACAGCCTGGGACTGACGACATCTTTCCCTGCCCACTCCATGCTCTACCGGGGGGCGACGGTCTCGTCCGAGTCTCTGCCGTGGCATTTCTTCCCGACCCTGGCCGGCGTTCAGCTCACGGAACCGATTGCGCTCCTGTTTGCGGTCGGGTTGGCGGCGATGATCCGGCTACTCTGGAGGCGGCGGCTGCGATGGGCGGATGCCGCGGTCGTAAGCCTTTGGATTCTGGTTCCCTTATTTGGCCTGCTGGGCCTGGGCATCGGCATCTACGGCAACATCCGGCAGCTGCTGTTCGTGTTGCCCGCCATCTTCCTGGTCGTCGGCCTCGGTGTGGGTGTGTTGATGAATGCGGTGCGCAAGGCTTGGATCCAGGCCTTGTTGTTTGCAGCATTGATTGCGCCCGGCGTTGTTGGGATTCTGCAACTGCATCCGTATGAACACGCCTACTTCAATGCGTACGCCGGCGGGGTCGATGGCGCCTGGGGGCGCTATCAGCCAAGTCATTGGTGCACCTCCTTGCGGGAGGCCGGCGCCTTCGTGAACGCGGCGGCCGAGCCCGGGGCAGTTGTCCTGGTCGATGGCCCGGTCGAGGGCGTCCGCTCTTTCGCCAGGAAAGACCTGGTGGTGGCGGCCATCTGGACGGCCCTGGCCGATCCGTCTTTCATCGTTTCTTGTACCCGGACCCCGGAGGAGATGCAGATCATCCCCGGGATGGAGAAGGTGTATGAAGTGCGGCAAGGCACCGCCGTGTACGCCGAGGTGTTTCAGGCCAGCCCTTAGCGAGTGCGGGCAGGCGGCGACAGGTGACCAGGAACCACCCGACCTGCGGATGGCGGAGAACGAGCAGAACGCCATGGGCGTTTGAAGCCAGGAAGAGGATGCCGTGGAACCGCAACGTTTGACTGCCATGAACTGGATGCGGGTCGAGTCCTACTTGCAGTCGGACGACCGGCTGATGCTGGTGCTCGGCGCGTGCGAGCAACACGGATACCTCAGCCTGCTGACGGATGTGCAGATCCCCGAGACGATCGCCTGGGCAGCCTCGGAGCGGACAGGCGTGTTGGTGGCGCCTGCGATGCCTTTCGGGTACTCGCCCTTCTTCGCCGCCTACCCCGGAACGATCAGCATTCGCATGACGACCTTGACGGCTGTGCTCAGGGATGTCATTGGCTTCGTCCACCAGCAGGGCTTCCGCCGTATCCTTATCGTCAATGGTCATGGAGGCAACGATCCGGTCTGGACGGTTCTGGGCGAGCTGGTGACCGAGCTGCCTGGTCTGAACGTAGACATCCTGTCGTGGTGGCAGTGCGAGCCGGTCGGCGTCGTTCTCGAGCGACACAACCTGCGCGCCTACCACGCCGGCGGGGCGGAGGCGTTTCCCTTTAACCGGGTGGCTCCGTTGCCCGCAGGCGAGAAGCCCGAAGTGCCGGACACCGGGTTCGCCGAGCCGGCGCGGGTGCGCCAGGTGGCCGGCGATGGGGTGTACGGTGGGCCTTATGTGTTGCCCGATGAGATCTACACCGAGTTGCTCGAGGCCGCCGTGGGCGACGTCGTCCAACGTCTCGATCGCTTGAAGCTGGCTGGCCGCTGACGACCTGACGGTTGTCGCCAGTGAGCAAGTTCAGATGGATACGAGACCATGACAGCAGCACCTACCTTCCCGTGGGCGGCCTCGCTTCGATCCGTCGAACCCCGACCCCCGTCCCTCGCGCAGCACCCTGGAAAGGCTCCCCCTGCGTGCGGACGACTGTATTGGCCAGCGAACAACTGCCGGGGGAGGGCCAAGGGAGTGAGGCCGGAAGCAAGACCGTCCTGTTACCCATGGGTGGGCTCGCCTCCCGCCACATGTCCTGCCGGGATGGCAGGTGGCAATTGCAGCGTGTCTCACATATCCTGAACCCATACAGCCCTTTGCCGCGACCGAAGTCGCGACCTACAATCAATCTGCGGAGGTGCAGTATGCCCCATGCACGCAGGCAGGTCATCCAGACGCCAAAGGCGCCCAAGCCGATCGGTCCATACTCGGTCGGCATCCGGTCCGAGTGCTTCGTCTTCGCCTCCGGTATGGCGGGTCTTGACCCGGAGTCGGGCGAGATGGTGTCTGGAGGGATCCAGCCGGAGACCCGGCAAACACTGGCTAACCTGGCGGCAATCCTTGAAGCCAGCGGGACGTCAATGGCGAACGTGGTCAAGACGACAGTCTTCTTGCAGAACATAGCCGACTTCCCGGCGATGAATGCAGTCTACGCCGAGTTCTTCCCCATTGACCCCCCGGCCCGCTCGACGGTCCAGGTAGCCGCGTTGCCCAAAGCGGCGCTGGTTGAGATCGAGGCCATCGCCCTGGTTGGAGACCACGCGGCGTGACCTGTGTCCGGTTCGGCCCCTTTGGGGAGTGCGGCCATGGCGGGTGAGCGGATCCTGGTTGTCGATGATGAGGCCAGCCTCCTCGACCTCCTTTCTTTGTATCTGGGGCGGGAGGGGTTTCAGGTCGAAACGGCCGGCGACGGGGCGCGGGCGCTGGAGGTAGTGCGAGAGCGAGCGCCGTCGCTGTTGATCCTGGACATTATGCTCCCGGAGCTCGATGGTTTCGAAGTCTGCCGCCGGGTGCGGGGTTTCTCAAACCTGCCGATCATGATGCTGACCGCCCGGGACGAGGATGTCGACAAGATCGTCGGTCTCGAGTTGGGCGCCGACGACTACCTGACAAAGCCGTTCAACCCGCGCGAGCTCGTGGCGCGGGTGAAAGCGATCTTGCGGCGAGCGGAGCGCCCGCCGACGGTTTCCTCCCAGCCGATCCACCTCGGGGACGTGACCATCGATCCAGGGAGCAGGGAAGTGAGGGTCGCCGGCCGGCAGGTCAGCCTGCGTCCCAAGGAGTTCGACCTGCTCATGACCCTGGCGGAGCATCGCGGACTGGTGCTGACGCGGGAGCAGTTGCTGAACCTGGTCTGGGGTTTCGACTTCTATGGCGAGACGCGCACGGTGGACGTGCATATCGGCCATGTGCGCAAGCGCCTGGCGGAAAGTCATGATGTGCGAATCGAGACCGTCACCGGCGTCGGTTACAAGCTGGTGGTGTAGGCTGCGTTGTCTGGCTCCATCCGCTCCCGACTGCTGCTGAGCTACCTCCTGCTCATCGGGCTGGTCCTGCTCCTGGTCTTCGCCAGCCTGCTGTTCTTCCTGTCGCAGGCCCCAGTCCTGGATCGGCTATCGACCGCACGCTTGGCCCACTGGGCGTCGGCGATCGCCGAGCGCGGCTCCATCCAGGCTATTCGTCAAGGGCGGGCCGAGGCGCAGGCGGCGAGGGTCGACCGCCTCACTCAGGCCAGGGTCATCGTGCTCGACCTCGACGGCTCGGTCCTGGCAGACAGTCGCCAGGAAGAGGCCGCGCCGCTGGACCTGGCCTCGCTGAAGGCGCAGGGCCAGCTGAGCGATCGGCTCGGCAACCGCTGGAACTACGTGCGCCAGGAGCTGGCCGATGGCCGGGTGCTGGTGCTCGCCTCGCCGCGCTCGTCCCTGCGCCTGGCGGCGCTGGGCGATGACTTGGTCCGTGCCCTTGCCCGGGCGGGGTTGGTCGCACTGGCGGTGTCGATGATCCTGGCGGGCTTGCTCGGCCGCTGGTTGTCCGAGCCTCTGCGGGGCATGGTGCCGGCTGCGCGCGGACTGGCCTCTGGCAGGTATGACCTGCCCATCCCGGTCGAAGGGCCGCAAGAGGTGCAGGATCTGGCGCGGGCGCTGAATGAGATGGCGAGCCAGGTGCGCTCCAGCCAGAAGATGCAGCGCGATTTCGTCGCCAATGTCTCCCATGAACTGAAGACACCGTTGACCGCCATCCAGGGATTCGCCCAGGCCCTGCTCGATGACACGGCCTCCGATCCGCCGGCGCGCCAGCATGCAGCGCAGGTGATCCTGGAGGAGACGCACCGGCTGCGGCGCCTGGTCGATGACCTGCTGAGTCTGGCGCGCATGGATGCCGGGCAAGTGGTGTACGAGCGTCAGCCGATGGACCTGGTCCCGGTCCTGCGGGCCGTGGTCGATCGGGCGGCGATGGCCGCCTCCGCCAAGGGCGTGGCTATCCACACCAACCTGCGGCCGGCACCGGCGGTCCTCGGCGACGGGGACTGGCTGGCGCAGGTCTTCACCAACCTGGTGGAGAACGCCGTGCAGCACCTGCCGCCGCAGGGTCAGGTGACGGTTGTCTGCGGTGGAGAGGCGGGCTGGGCGGTGGTCCAGGTGGAGGACAACGGACCCGGGATCCCCGCCGAGGACCTCGGGCGCATCTTCGAACGCTTCTATCAGGTGGACAAATCGCGGCGCGGCAGTGCCGGCCAGGGGGCCGGCCTCGGCCTGGCCATCTCGAGCGATATCATCAAGGCCCACGGCGGCAGCCTGACGGCCGAGAGCCGCCTGGGGTACGGCAGCACCTTCAGCGTGCGCCTGCCTTCCCTGGACTCCCAGGAAACGACCGTCGCCCGACGGCGCTCCCATTGAGTTCGGTATAATCCCCGCCTACTCAGAAGGGAGTGGTCCCATGGAACGTCGGAACAACTCCGGATGGTGGATCGCATGTGGCGTATTCTTGGTGCTGCTTTGTTGCTGCTGCCTGATCATCCCGCTGACGGGAACCGCAGCCGTCGTCTCGTCCAGCCTATCAACGCTACGGGATTCGTTCTTCCGTCCCCTGACCCCGATCCTTTCGCCGACGGAGATCTTCTCCCCATCGACCCAGGCGGCGACGCCGCTGCCTCAGCTGCCAGCCGACACGCGAGCCGAGGACAGCCTGGCCGAGCTTGGATCGACCCTGGTGCCCATCGCCGACCCGTTGACGCTGGCGGAGCGGCTGCGCGGCATCCCCGATCCGCCGCGCCTGATCGCTGAGACCGCTGCCCCGGTCGCGGTCGGCACCGTCAATACTTACTGGGGGACCAACAACGACACCGATGAGCAGTTCCAGGCGGACCTGGAGATGGTCTACGCTACCGACCACGTGTACTTCTGGGTCGAGAAAGGCCTGGATGTGGACATCCGGGACGTCCGGCGGCTGGTCGATGAGTTCGAGGATCAATCCTACCCCACCAACCGCGAGTTCTTCGGAAGCGAATGGACCCCCGGCGTGGATGGGGATTCGCATCTGTACATGGCCTACATGGGCGGTCTGGGAGAATCGGTGGCGGGCTATTTCGCCCCGAACGACAGCCTGTCGCCGGTGGTCTACAGGTATTCAAACGGGCACGAGATGTTCTTTCTCAACGCGGACGGACTAGACCTCGCTGACTCCTATGCCAGCTCGACTCTGGCGCATGAGTTCCAGCACATGATCCACGACAACCTGGACCGCAACGAGGAGAGCTGGATGAATGAGGGGTTCTCCGAGCTGGCGACTGTCCTCAACGGATATGATGCTGGCGGCGCGGACTACCTGTTCGTGCAGGACATGGACATTCCGCTGACGTTCTGGCCGCCGGAGGTTGATCCTGCCCACTACGGACAGGCCTTCCTGGTGATGACCTACTTCCTCGATCGATTCGGTTCGGATGCGACCAAAACGCTGGTCGCCCAGGCCACCAACGGCCTGGATTCGATCGACAAGGCCTTGGCTGCGGCGGGCCAGCTCGATGCTCAGACCGGCAAGCCCTTGGTCGCCGAGGATTTCCTCCTGGACTGGGCCGTCACTATGCTGCTGCAGGATGGTAGCGCCGGCGATGGCCGGTATCACTATGTCTCGTATCCCGAGGCGCCCGCGGCCTCCATCAATGACGCGGTGTGGGATTGCCCCTCCAGCCCCAATAGCCAAACGGTGAATCAATACGGTGTTGATTTCATCGAGGTGGATTGTGCCGGTGAGTATCGCCTGACGTTCGAAGGCCAGACCTACACAAGCGTAGTCCCGGCGGACGCCTACTCTGGTGAGTATGCCTACTGGTCGAATCGTGGGGATCAGTCCGACATGTTGCTTACCCGTTCCTTTGACCTCACCGACATTTCCGGGCCGATCGCCCTGGACTACAGGCTGTGGTATGAGATCGAGAACGGCTGGGACTACGCCTATCTTGTGGCCTCCGCCGACAAGGGCGAAAGCTGGGAGGTTCTCAAGACCCCATCGGGAACGGACAAGGATCCGTTCGGCAACTCCTTCGGCTGGGGCTATACCGGCAACAGCGGGGGAGGCAGCCGCGGCCAGTGGATCCAGGAGTCGGTGGATCTTTCGCAATTCGCCGGCCAGGAGGTTCTGCTGCGATTCGAGTACATCACCGACGCCGCGGTTAACGGAGAAGGCCTGATGGTTGACGATATCCGGCTGGATGCCGTGGGCTACCAGTCCGGTTTCGAGGCCGATGCCGGCGGCTGGGAGCCGGCCGGTTTCGTGCGACTGTACAACCGCCTGCCGCAGACCTACCGTCTGGCTCTGGTCGAATTTGGCGAACAGACGACGGTGACGGAAATCCCGCTTGACGCCGACCAGCGGGGCCGGATGGACCTCAGCCTGGGGGGTGATGTCGACCGGGCGGTGCTGGTTGTGATGGGCACGACTCGCCACACTTGGCAGCCGGCGGAGTACCAGTACGGCATCGAGCAACGCTGAGCGGGGAGGCGGGAGCGGCCGCTGCACTTCCCCCCTGGCCCGAGGCGGCGGAGAGGCAAAACCAACAGCGTAGGATTTGGACTCTGCCCAAACCCTACGCTGTTGGTTTTCCTCGGTTCTTGGGGATGCCCAACCCACGGCCCCGGCGGCTGGCCAGGGCCGCTGCGCTAAGCAGGCGATCGCTGGCGGAGTTTCTCCAACTCTGCTTCGAGCTGGGCGCGCCGCAAGGCATAGGCGTCGCGAACCTCGCCGGAGAATTCGTTGGCACGGTCGCCGATCATGCCGCGGAACTCGTCGCCCGAGTACGGGGTCAGGAGCAATGCGGTCGAGGCGCCAATCAGCGCCCCGGTGATTAAGCCGACTAGGAAGGCCATGACTGCTCTCATGCTGGTTCTCCTCTCTGGTTTCTGCCGGGGATTGTAACATACCCAGGCAGACCACACGCGGCGTGGTCGCCACCGCTTGCGTGTAGTACACTGCCACGCCAGTGGTCGCTGGCAGACGGTGCGGCCCCAAGGAGGGAGTGCATGGTGCAAGTTTCGATCACCTACTGTGCAGTCTGACACTATACTGATCGAGCCATCGGTCTGATGGCTGACCTGGTGAAGGATTACGAGGACCGGATCGAAGGCATCACGCTGATCCCGTCGGATGGGGGACGTTTTGAGGTCGAGGTCGACGGGCGGCTGGCATACTCCAAGCTGCAAACCGGGCGCCACGCGGAGGCCGGGGAGGTCTTGCGCCTGGTCGGCAAGATTCTGAAAGGCGGTTAGGCCGTGACACCACCGCGACAACGGGTCTTCTCAGGCGCCCGCCCCACGGGCCGCCAGCACCTGGGGAACTACCTCGGCGCCATCCGCAACTATGTCGCCCTGCAGGATTCGTACGATTGCATCTACTGCATCGTCGACCTGCATGCCCTGACGACGCTTGAAACCACGCAGGGATTGCGGGAAAACACCAGCGAGATGGCGCTCGACTGGCTCGCCGCCGGCATCCGGCCTCAAGAGTCGATTGTCTTCGTCCAGTCGCACGTTCCCGAGGTGACCGAGCTGCACATGCTGTTTTCGATGGTCACACCGCTTGGGAAGTTGACCGACCTGCCTACCTTCAAGGAGAAAGTGAGGCAGCAGCCGCACAATGTCAACTATGGACTGGTTGGGTATCCGGTGTTGATGGCGGCCGACATCGCCTTGTACAAGGCGTCGTTTGTCCCGGTGGGGGTCGACCAGGCGCCGCACATCGAGTTCACGCGCGAAGTGGTGCGGTCGTTCAACCACCGCTACGGCGGGTCGGTGCTGGTGGAGCCGGAGATGAAAGTGACCGAAGTTCCGAAGGTCTTGGGTACTGACGGCCAGCAGAAGATGAGCAAGAGCCTGAACAATCACATCGAGCTGGCGGCCACGGCCGAGGAGACGGTCGAGCGGGTGATGACCATGGTCACCGACCCGCAGCGCATCCGCCGCTCGGACCCGGGCAACCCCGATGTGTGCAACGTTTTCGCGATGCATCGTATCTTCTCGCCGGCGGACCAGGTGGCCAGCATCGATCTCGAGTGCCGCCGGGCGGGAATCGGCTGCGTCGACTGCAAGCAGCAGTTCGCCGGAAACCTGAACGACCACCTGGCCCCGTTTCGCCAGAGACGATCGGCGTTGGCGGCCAGGCCCGAGCAGGTTTGGGAGATCCTGGACGACGGCGAAAAGCGGGCCCGGGCGATCGCCCAGGCCACGATGGCCGAGGTGCGCCAGGCCATCGGGCTTCCCTGAATCATAGGAAACCCACGATGCGGCTCGTGCTGCAGCGGGTCCGTCGAAGCACGGTCACGGTCGGTGGACAGATCGTGGCCTCGATTGATCGCGGGCTGACCATCCTGGCTGGCATCGGCCACGGAGACGGCGCAGACGAAGCCCGCTGGCTGGCAGAGAAAGTTGCTACCTTGCGGGTCTTCGAAGACGACCGGGGCCTGACCAACCTTTCCTTGCTGGATGTGGGCGGGGAAGCGCTGGTCGTCTCTCAGTTCACGCTGTACGCCGACGCCCGCAAGGGGAGGCGTCCCAGCTTCACCGATGCCGCCGCACCAGAGCAGGCTGAGCCCCTGGTGCGCCTGTTCGCCGACCACCTGACCCAACAGGGAGTCACCACCCGGATGGGAGTCTTCGGGGCGCACATGCAGGTCGAGATTGTGAATGACGGGCCAGTGACGATTCTCTTGGAGCGCCTGCCGCAGGGATCGACCGGCTCACGGCCGTGAGGCCTCGGCCGCGGCGGGGCTGAAGAAGCTCGCCGCGTTCTTCCACAGCACGTAGTCCAACCCGACAGCTGCCGCGCCGGCCTGCAGGCACGCCAGCGCCTGCTCCTGGCGTTCGATCCCGCCGGAAACGATCAGGGGAACAGGCAGCGCAGCCGAGAGGGTTTCAGCCGCGTGCAGGGCCAGCGGAAACAGGGCGGGACCGTGCAGCCTTCCGTGCACCACCTGGCCGGCGGCAGCCATTGCGCCGCGCGGCGGTCCAAGTATGATCGCCGAAGCCCCGGCCTCGGCCGCCGCCCTGGCCGCCTCGGCAGATGTCCCCAGGGGGAGAAGTGCCACTACCGGCCGTTCCGCCCCGGCAGCTGCCCTGATCCAGCCCGCCACGGCCGCGGGGTCCGTGGGCTCGATGGCAAGCACCAGGCCGGCAATCTCGGCGACCGGCTCGATCTGACGAAGCATGTGCTCCAGCTGGCCGTGGTCCTGCGCCAGGATCGTGAGCAGCACCGGGGTCGAGAGCGACGCCCAGCGCGGAGTGTGTCGGCGCAAGACCTGCCGCAGCCCGGGATTCGGGTGGCCGGTGTGCAGAAGGAAGCCCCCGGCGAAGGGCAGCAGCTGCGTCGGGCGCGCCGGCTGGCGCGGGTTCAGGCTGACGGGATTGGTGACGATGGCGCCCAGGCGTCCCAGGTCGATGTTGGCTCGGGCCTCATCGGAGAACCCCAGCGTCCCGGGGATGTTGACCCAGCGAGCGGCCAGCCGAACCTCTGTCTTGCCAGAGGAAATCTCAACCCCGACGTCGTGCATGCCCCTCCACCAGCGCCGCCAAGGGCCGGACCGGTCCGTTGACGCACGCAAGAAACCAGCCCTTGTTCCCGTGCACGGCGCAGGCACCGCAGCCGCCCCAGCCGCACAGCATCTCGGTCGCGATCAGAACCTCGGCAGACAGGGAGGCGGCGTGTACCTCGGCTCGTGCCAACGCTTCGAGCGTCGACGGGAGATCGTCGCGGGTCGTATCCACCGCCAGATAGTCGGCCCAGGCGACGGCTGGATCCAGCGAAGGGAGAATCTCGATCGACTCCGGAAGCTCGTCGATCGGACCCGGCGCGATGAGCACGAGTTCCGCCCTCAGCCGGAGTCCCAGTTCGATGAGCGGAAGCAGCCGGGCAGGCCAGGCGGCGCTGCTCAAGAGCAGCCAGCGCCGGGCCGATGCCGGCGGGTGGAAGGCCGTACCGACCGGCCCGACCAGGTCCAGGCTCGATCCCAGATCGAAGCCCAGGGGAGCTTCGATACGCAGGCCGAGCAAGCCGTGATCGATCTCAGACGGGAAGATCGTCGTCAGCAGGCCGGAGGTGCCGGGAAGATCGGCCAGCACGGCTTGCCCGGGACGGATGCCCCATCCTGCCGGCGTGCGCAGGCGGACGACGGGCTGTCCCAGCGCATCCAAGCGCACAGAGCGGACTTCTGTCCGGATCCGACGCACAGGACGCATGCTAGCACGGGGGATGGGACGGGGCAATGTCAGGCGTCTGTCTGCGGAGGCCGGCGGCCGAATGCTATAATCGCGCTAGTCAGACGACGAGAGTGACCGTACAAGGAAGGAGGACGGAATGAACGTTGCACAGGTATTTCGCTTGATGGCATCGCTGGGGTGGATGGCGGCGATCGCGGTGATTGTCGTGGCCATGATGCGGGCGACGCGGGGCCAGCCCCTGCGGCGATCGGGAACTGTTGTCCTGGCCATTGTCGCTTTTGCGATTCTGCTGACGGTTGTCGGCGCGGGCTTGGTGTTCATCCAGCCCGAGGAGCGCGCGGTGGTGATCTCGGCTTTCGCCGAGAAAGGCTATCGTGAACAGGCGCTCCAACCGGGCTTGAGCTGGATCATCCCGTTCGCGGAAACCGTGGTGATCTACCCGATCTCCCGGCAAACTTACACGATGTCGATTGCGCCGCTCGAGGGCCAGGTCCAAGGGGACGACTCCGTGGACACGCGGACTTCTGACGGCCAACAGGTCAAGATCGACGCCTCGGTGATCTACTCGATCAAGCCGAGCGAAGTCGTCAGCGTGCATATCAACTGGCAGAACCGCTACTCCGAGGGCCTCGTTCGACCGCTGGTGCGCGGGGAGGTTCGCAACGGAGCGGCAGCCTACACGGCCGAGCAGATCGTCACCGAGAAGCGTGTCGACATGATCAACGGCATCACCGACACACTGCGGGAGAAGCTTGCCCAGAATGGACTGATCCTGGACGAGTTTATCCTGCGCAACATCACCTTCTCGCCGGAGTTCGCGGCTTCGATTGAGCAGAAGCAGATCGCCGAACAGCAGGCCAAACAGGCGGCCTTCGTCGTCCAGCAACGCAAGCAGGAAGCCGAGCAGGCCCGCCAGACAGCGCAGGGGCGAGCGGATGCGCTTGTGATCGATGCCGAAGGCAAGGCCAAGGCCAACGTCATCGAGGCCGAGGCCCAGGCCAAGGCGCTGGAGCTGATCGGGGCTGCCCTGCGCAGCAACCCGGCCTTGCTCAACTATGAGTACATCAAGCAGCTGGCGCCTGGCATCCAGGTGATGCTGGTGCCGAACAACAATCCGTATCTTCTGCCGCTGCCGACTCTCACACCAAGCGAGTCTCCTGTACCGACGCCGGGGCCGTAGTCCTCGCCGGCACACCGAGGAATAG
>CAZBJQ010000027.1:0-16685 GCA_964492235.1 uncultured Anaerolineaceae bacterium
GGCGTTCCGTTTGTCACTGGAATAGCGCCGCAGACCGCGCAGACGGAGGGGCTGCGAGTGCGGCGGGGTCGCAGTGCGGGCCGGTCCAGAACTGGGCGCTGGCGAGGGCTTCATTCTTGTAGGCACTGATGAGGGGGCGGACTCTCCAAAGGTAGTGGGTCGCCGGCTCCAACTGTTTCTCCACGGTCCAGGACAGTGAGGGACCCCCCATGTCGGGATCGATCTCCTCGACCACCTCCACAAAGACCGGATAAGGACGCGCCATTCTCGAGAGAGTGACAAGATAGGCGTCGGGGTTGCAGTGGTACGTCCAGGATAGCGTCGGGTTCAGGTCGGTCATGGTGTCTTTGGGCGTGCACCCAGGAGCCTCCTGGAAGGGTGCCTCGTCCACATCGAGGCAATTGCTCTAGGCCTGGGCGACGACGAGCGGGACCGCCGGGACCGCAAACGATCCCAACGGAACATCAGGTTAGGACAACTGCCGAGTGCAGGCAGGCAGGAGCGGAAGGACGAGCAGGAGGAGCAAAACTGGTGCTCGGGCAGTGACAGACTTGTGCTTCATGGGTCTCCCCGCGAGCGTTCCTCAGGGCGATGATGCGCTTCCCGATTCTAGAGTTGATCCACTCGCCGCGCAAATGGATTGTCGAAGACCAAGGCGAACCGGCCGAGATCGGGTGGCAGAAGACCCCAGGCGAGAGGTGCCGCGCCTGATGCGCGGTCGGCCACCGCCGCCACGCATCGGTAGGATCGCCGGCTGCCACTAGAACTCAGCGATCTTCCTCTTGACGGAAAGGCCCCTCCCCGGTGGAGGCTGCGCAGTCGCGGTCGCTGGCCAGCTCGCGCCGTCTGCCCAGCCTCCAAACGGTGACAGCCAGGCGGGCCTGGCGCCGACGGATGCTCTGGTGGCCGAACTAGCAGAATGAAGGATGCCTTTCTCAAGGAAGGGAATCGCATGTGTGGTGGCTGGGGCGGTGCCCCAACCGCCACATATGCGAACTCCTATCAGGCGGGACGGTTATTCCATCTGCCGTCGGGAGGCCGCGCGGGAACTGAGGGCCTAAGCGGGGGGCGCCGGCCTCGGCCGCACTCGATCGGGCCGGCACCAGCCTTCGACTCAATTCAACCGGATTCACTCCTATTCTATTCCTCCCCACCCCGCCAGCGGCCGGCGGCGTGAGACCGGATCCCCTGTGCTAGAATCGACACGCCTCCCGGTAGATGACCGGGAGCCAGCAGTGTCCCCAGATGACAACGCTCGTGCGCACGCGTCACTTCCTCGAGCTGATCAAGTTCGAGCACACGGTCTTCGCTCTGCCCTTCGCCTATCTCGGCATGCTTCTGGCGGCGGGCGCCTGGCCGTCATGGTGGGAATTCGCCTGGATCACGATCGCCATGGCCGCCGCCCGCACGCTCGGCATGAGTGCCAACCGCTGGGTCGACCGACGGCAGGACGCCCGCAATCCACGCACGGCCAATCGGCCGCTGGCCACCGGCGCCATCCAGCCGCGCACGGTTTGGATCGGGATGGGGGTCTCGGCGCTGGTCCTGGCCGCCGCCGCTTATGCCCTGGGGCCGCTGACCTTTCGCTTGCTCCCCGGCGCCTACATCTTCCTAATCGGGTATCCGTTCACCAAACGCTTCACCGTGCTCTCGCACCTGATGCTGGGAATGACCGACGGCCTGGCGACCCTCGGCGCCTGGGCGGCGGTGCGCCAGTCCCTCTTCACCCCATCCGATCTTCCAATATGGGTGCTGTACCTGGCCGTCACCTTCTGGATCACCGGGTTCGACATGATCTACGCCTGCCAGGATATTGACTTCGACCGCCGGGAAGGGCTGTATTCCGCGCCGGCGCGCTACGGCCCAGCCTTCGCCCTGCGCCTCTCGTCGGTCTGCCACGCCCTGACGACTTTCTTGCTGCTGGGGCTCGGCGCGCTGATGGGGCTTGGCCCGATCTTCGCGGCCGGCGCCCTGGTAACCGGCGGTCTGCTTGCCTATGAGCACTACCTGGTCCGACCGGATAACTTCGCCCGATTGAACACGGCGTTCTTCAACGTCAACAGCGTCATCAGTCTGACCTTGCTGGTCACGACGGCGATGGCGTTGGTTGTGACCTAACCAAAGGAGGAAATACGATATGCTCCGCAAGCTGGCACCCCTGATGGCCGCCCTGGCACTGCTGGCGGCGGGCTGCGCCGGCCAACCGGCTGAGCCCAGCACCATCCGGGTCGGTGTCCTGCCGATCCTCGACGCCCTGCCGATGTACGTGGCGCAGCAGCAGGGCTACTTCGCCGAGGTCGGGCTGCAGGTCGAGTTCGTCCCGGCGGCCTCGGCTGCCGAACGCGACCAGCTGATGCAGGCCGGTCAGATCGACGGCATGATCAACGACCTGGTGTCGACGATGCTGTACAACAAGGCTGAGCCGCAGATCACCGTCGTCCGCTTCGCCCGCACGGCCACGCCCGACTTCCCCCAGTACAGTATCCTGGCCGCCAAGGATAGCGGCATCGCCTCCCCGGCCGACCTCAAGGGCGTGGAGATCGGCATTTCGGAGGGTACGGTCATCGCCTACACCACCGACCGTCTGCTGCAGGCCGAGGGCCTGGCGCCGGAGGACATCGTGACCATCGCCGTGCCCAAGATCCCCGACCGGATGGCGCTGCTGGACTCCGGGCAACTCAAGGCGGCTAACCTGCCCGATCCGCTGTCGATGCTCGCTATGCAGGGTGGGGCGACGGTCGTCATCGATGACAGCGCGCATCCCGAGTACGGCAACAGCCTGATTTCGTTCCGCAAGGCGTATGTCGATGAGAACCCGGACGCCGTGCGTAGCTTCCTGGCCGCTATCGAGAAGGCGACCGCCGACATCAACCTCGACAAAGGCAAGTGGCAGGACCTGCTCGTCGAGCAGAAACTGGTCCCGGCACCGATCCTCGAGTCCTACACCCTGCCGGACTTCCCCACGGCCTCGGTTCCCAGCCAGGCGCAGTTCGCCGACGCGTTGGCCTGGACGATCGAGAAGGGCCTGGTCGAAGGCGAGATTCCGTATGGTGACTCGGTGAGCGGAGCGTACCTTCCGTAGCCAGGGCCTGGTCGAAGGCGAGCGAGGCGCAGTGTGATCCGCCTGGATAAGATGACCTTCGCCTACCGCGACCAGCCGCCGCTGTTTGAGGGCTACAGCTGGCAGGTGGAACGCGGCCAGGCCTGGGCGGTGCTGGGCGCTTCAGGCTGCGGCAAGAGCACGCTGCTGTACTTGCTGGCCGGGCTGCAGCCGCCGACCTCGGGCAAGGTGCAGGTGGGCGGCGAGGCGTTGCTCCGCCCCAGGCCGCGCACCGGGCTGATCCTGCAAGACTACGGCCTGCTGCCCTGGGCGACGGTGAGGGCCAACGCGCGGCTGGGGCTGCGCCTGCGCGGCTTCTACGGCCCGGACGGACAGCATGCCCCGCGCGACGAGGTGGTCAAAGATATCGATGAACGCGTCGAGGCCTGGCTGCAGCGGCTGGGCCTTGACGCCGTCGCCGATAGCTTCCCCGGCCAGATCTCGGGCGGGCAGCGCCAGCGCACGGCCATCGCCCGCACGCTGGCGCTCAACCCCGATCTGCTGTTGATGGACGAGCCATTCGCCTCGCTCGACGCGCCGACGCGCCAGGATCTGCAGGATCTGACGATGCAGCTCCGCCACGAGGGTGGCCTGACGCTGATCCTTGTCACACACGCCATCGAGGAGGCGGCCCTGCTCGGCGAGCGCGTCCTCGTCCTGGGCAAGCCGCCGCATCGCCTCCCGGTCATCTTTGACAACCCCGGCGGCGGACGCCCCGAGCACCGCGCCTCGCCGGCCTGGGAGCGGACCTGCGCCGCGCTGCGAGCGGCGCTGGAGCAGGCCGTATGAGGCGCCGGGCGATCGCGCTGGCAGCCGTTCTGCTGATCCTGCTGTGGGGTTTGCTGGCGGCGGTCGTCAACCGTCCGATCCTGCCCTCGCCCTTCGAGGTCTTGTGGATCACGATCACCGAGCTGCCGGGCGAACTGGGGGGACATGTCCTGGTCAGCCTGTGGCGCGTCGTCGCCTCGACGGCGCTGGCGGTCCTGGCCGCCGTGCCACTCGGGATCATCCTCGGCCAGTCGAAGACGGCCGATCGCTGGTTCTCGCCGTTCGTCTATCTGCTGTTCCCGATCCCCAAGGTCGTGCTCTTGCCGGTGCTGTTGTTGTTCTTCGGCATCGGCGACCTGACCAAGATCGCCGTCATCTTCCTCATTCTCTTCTTTCAGATCCTGGTGCTGGTGCGCGATCAGGCCGCCGGCTTGCGGCCGGAGCTGCTGCACTCGGTGCGCAGCCTGGGCGCCGGACGCCGGGGCCTCTTTCGCTTCGTTTACCTGCCCGCCAGCCTTCCCGCCGTCTTGACCGGCCTGCGCCAGTCGATCGGCACCGCCGTCGCCGTGCTGTACGTGGCCGAGCTGTTCGCCACCCAACGGGGCCTCGGCTACTACATCTACCTGCACGGCAGCACGCTCTTCGACTACCCACGCATGTACGCCGGCGTGATTGCCATGAGCCTGCTCGGCCTCGGCCTGTACCTGGTAGTCGACGCCGCGCAGCGGCGCCTGTGCCGATGGCAGTTCGCCACGTGAGGCGTGGGGAGAACCCATGGCGGACCTGACCGGACCTGCCCGGGCGGCCTACGTCTCCCGCATGTTCGATCGCATCTCCCGGCGCTACGATCTGCTCAACCGGCTGATGACGTTCGGGCAAGACCGGCGCTGGCGGCGCGACGCCGTGCTTCGGTTGGCTCTGCCGCCTCAGGCGCGCGTGCTCGACCTGGGCGCCGGCACAGGTGATCTGGCCTTCGAGGTCCTGCGCCACCATCCCGATGCCCGCCTGGCGGCAGGCGATTTCAGCCGGGCGATGATGCAGGTCGGGCGGCGGCGCTCCGGCGGGGAGGGCGTGGCCTGGGTGTTGGCGGATGCGCTGCGTTTGCCCTTCCGGGCCAATACCTTCGACGGCGTGGTCAGCGGCTTCCTGATGCGCAACGTCAGCGATCTGCCGGCGGCCTTCGCCGAGCAAGCGCGCCTGCTGCGACCCGCAGGCCGGGCGGTCTGCCTGGACACCACGCCGCCCAGGTCCGGCTGGATGCGTCCGTTGCTGCGGCTCCACCTGCACGTGGTCATCCCGCTGCTCGGGCGGCTGATCGCCGGCGAGGCCGAGGCGTACAATTACCTGCCGGACTCGACCGAGCGCTTCCTCGATGCCGACGCGCTGGCGCAGCAGATGACCCGGGCGGGTCTGAGCGAGGCGGGCTATGTGCGGCGCATGCTGGGAACGATCGCCATCCACTCGGCCAGAAAGCCCGGCTAGCCGCACGCGGAGGATGCCGTGGAGCAAGCCCAACGGCGGATCATCGTCGCCATCACCGGCGCCTCGGGCGCAATCTTCGGCATCCGCACGCTGGAAGTGCTGCGATCGCTTGGCGCCGAGTCCCATCTGATCCTCAGCCCGGCGGGCAAGGTGACCATCCATCAGGAAACAGGGCGGAAGGTGAGCGAGGTCGAGGCGCTGGCCAGCGTCGTTCATTCCCCGCAGGACATCGGCGCCCCGATCGCCTCGGGCTCCTTCGTCACCCAAGGCATGATCATCGCCCCGTGCTCGATCAAGACGCTTTCCGCCGTCGCCAACAGCTACGCCGAAGACCTGATCGCCCGGGCCGCCGATGTTTGTCTGAAGGAAGGGCGCCCGCTGCTGCTGATGGTGCGCGAGACACCGCTCCATCGCGGCCATTTGCGATTGATGGACCTGGCCGCCCGCTCCGGGGCCATCCTGTTTCCACCGTTGCCTGCCTTCTATGACAAGCCGCAGTCGCTCGATGATCTGGTGACGGCTACCGTCGGACGGGCGTTGCAGCGCCTGGGAATCGACAACGACGCCTACCAGACCTGGCAGGGGCTGTGAGGCCTGCCGGTTCGCATGCACGCCAGCCCGCCCCTCTCCGACTCCGACCGGCAGGCGATTCTGGCTTTGCTGGCGGAGACCGCCGCCCTCAGCCTGGCCACGCTCGACCCCGACGGCGCCCCCCGCGCCACGCCGTTGTTCTTTGCCTTCGATGAGTCGCTGGCGCTGACGTTCCTCTCCGATCCTGCCAGCCAGCACAGCCGCAATCTGTTGGCTGAGCCCCGCTGTGCGGTGGGGCTGTACCCGGCCGTCGACGACTGGCGCGCCCTGCGTGGCTTGCAGATGCGCGGCCAGGCCCGGCGGCTCTCGGCCACTCAGAGCGGGGAAGCCTTCCGGCTGTACGCCCGCCGATTCACATTCGTTGCCGATTTGCCGCAAGCGGTCGACTCGGCTTCGCCGTATCTCTTCGTGCCGGATTGGATCCGCCGCATCGACAACCGGCAGGGCTTCGGCTTTCAGCGGGAGTGGGATCTGCATGTCTAGGCCAGCGCACCCGAAAGCGGCCAGGCTGGGGGAACCTTCCTATGTCTGGCGCGCCGGCCAGGAGCGCCGCTGGCAGATGATCGCACAGGCCGCCGGGGCGCGCCTCGCCGGCGCCGTTCTGGACAATGGCTGCGGCGTCGGCCTGTACCTGCGCCCCCTGGCGGCGCGGGCGCACCTGGCGATCGGTGCCGAGTTCGACTTCGAACGCTGCATCGAAGCCCGACGCATCGCCCCGGTGTCACAGGCCGCCGGTGAGGCGCTGCCTTTTCCTTCCTGCTCCTTCGACCTGATCCTGTCCCACGAAGTGCTCGAGCACGTCGCCGATGACCGGGCGGCGCTGGCAGCGATGGCGCGCACGCTGCGTCCGGGCGGACGCATCATCCTTTTCGTGCCTAACCGCGGTTATCCCTTTGAGACGCACGGCGCCTACTGGCGGGGTCGGTACCATTTCGGCAATGTCCCCCTGGTCAACTACCTGCCGCGCCGCTGGCGCAACCGACTGGCCCCCCATGTGCGCGTCTACACATCCAACGAGTTGCGGCGCCTGATCGAGGGCCTGCCCTTGCGTCTGGTCTCCCGCACGATCCTCTTCGGTGCCTATGACAACCTGATCGCCCGCTGGCCGCGCCTGGGCAGATCGCTGCGGGCCGTGCTGCAAGGGCTGGAACGTACTCCGCTGCGCCGCCTGGGCCTGTCGCATTTCTGGGTACTCGAGCGGGTGTAGGCTGTTGGCCCGCAAGCTGGCCGTCCTCCTCCGCGGCCTGTAGGTCACTGGGGAATTCTGCGACCCCTTCTACCGTTCCCGTCCGGATCGGACATCGGTAACCCAAACCAATCTGCTGGTTCGTCAGCCGGACGCTGTCTGCGCTTGAGACGATGAGAGGCAGGACTGTTGTTCTATCGTGCTAAGGGGAGGATCTAAGACACCGACCTATCCTGATCTCTTTCGCAGGCTACACCTCGTTCGGGGTGACAGCCTGTGCCCGGCACGGGTGCGACGGGCAGCTGGGCCAACGGCACACCGCTGGAGGCCGCATCCAACATGGCAGCACCCCCCTACGCGATCCCCAACGAGCACCGGGCTCCAATGAACAGCCCATCGGAGTGCGGATGAAAGCCGGGCGATACGGAGGCGGTGCGGGATGAGAGACAGCTCGCTCGCCACGCTGGCTACGCCCTAAGGGTCGACCCATTGACTAACAAGCCCTTCTCATGGAAGCTGTCCGGCGCAGGCGGGCAACGCCACTTGGACTCTTGGGCAAGATGGCGGGCCACCGGGGATCGCGGCCCGAACGGGGTGCGGTGAGGACCAGGTGCGGCCTGTCTGCCCCGGAACGGCAGGCCGGGCGCCAGGCAGCGAGTTGTTCGGCGGCCCGTCCGATGCAGTCCGATCACCATCACGCTATTGTGTAGCCCCGGGCTGTGGGCACAGCCCCCCTCCGGGACCGGCGACGACCAGGACTCGATATTCGAGCGGCTCCGATCTCCCAAAGGCCTCGTTCAGAACAACAGTGATTTCGAGGGGCACCTCCGTGTCCTCAGGGACCGGCGCGCTGAGCGAATAGAACATCTCCTGCCGCATCCAGACCCGCCCATCTTCATCTTGTCCGCCGCCCCCTCCGCCTCCCCCTAATGGATCTGCGTCCAGAAGGACTCCGGGGGAACTTGTGCGGATGGCGATGCTCTTAGCCGGTGGAAACCCGCGTTGCGGAAGAGCACCGGATGGCGGCGAATAACCCCTCACTGCAAATGCTAAACTGAGGCAATTGGACGAGATTGCAGCATCCGCAATCTCGAAAATGGCTCCGTCCAAGGTGACCGAGGATGTGGAGCCCACGTGCGTCTCGGCCTGTGGTGTGCAGGCAACGACAACCATGACAAGTGCGGTGAGTAACCCGGCTTTGGGTACGGAGAGCATGCGTAGTAGCTCCTTGGGGAAGAAACCATGCGGGACAAGACACAGGCAGGGATGCCCAACGGCCTCGAGCTTCGCGCAGCACCCTGGAAGTGAACCCGCTCGGCGGCTCAGACTTGGCTACTTCATTCTAAAGGAGGAAGTCGAGCCAGGCACGATTGCGTTTTCGCCCGCCGGCCGAGTCGGTCGCGAAGCATCGTGCAATCGCTCCCCTGGCCTCCCGACACCAGCACCGCAGGCCGTCTCGCCCCGGCGGGCGAACGGGGGGTGAGGTGAGGACCAGGTGCGGCCTGCCTGCCCCGGAACGGCAGGCCGGGGGGCAGGCAGCGAGTTGATGGGCAGCAGGCAGACCCATTCACCAGATGCCGGGCACCAGGCGGTATCTCACTTCCTTTGCGAATTCGCTGTACCCCGCCAGCTCCGCCCGCAAGGTGCGGTCCTCCAGTGATGTGCGAATGATCATGAAGGCAGCAGCGGCCATTCCCGGGAGCAATGCCCACCACGAACCAAGGAGCAGAGGCGCACCTGCGGATTGGAGCAGTGTTCCGACATATCCCGGGTGCCTCACAAAACGGTATGGGCCTTCACGGCATACGGTCTGTCCTCGCTCCTCTTGGATTCGGACAACCGTCGAGAAGAAGGCGTTCGTGATCATCGCCCAGCCGAAAACTGCTAGCCCGGCGGCGAAGACGATGCCGCCAGTAATGTGGATACCTGCCCCCATCCCGCCGGACAGTCCGAATCTGACATCCAGGCCTGCGACCAGGGGTATCAGCAAAAACTGGGCCAAGCTCCACAGAGCGGAGACAAGCTTGTCCCAATTCTTCATCTCTTTCGGCCGTCCGCGCTCAGCGATCGTCTCGGCACTGGTGCGGAGCATGAATATGCTGTTGGTTGCCACGCTGGCGACGTAGATACCGAGGAACACCCATGCCCAAAGCCAGTCTACACGGCCGGCAGCCAGAAAGAGAATAGCTGCTTGTAAGGCAAAGACGACCACTATCTGTGAAGCCCGTGCCAGGATGCCTGGTGCGAGGCTTGGCGGTGTCTTGTCTTGAGGACTCTTTGGTTGTGTGGTCATGAGACCCCCCGGTTCGATAGTTAGAATGCACCCCAACGGCCTCGAGCTCCGCGAAGCGCCCTGGAAGGGAAGTTTCCCGGCGGAAGCGGGCAACGCCTCCAGGACTCTAGGCCATGACGACGGGCAAGACAAGTCTCCCTGCAGGCCCGGCCCGCCGGATCAATCGCGAAGCACCCTGCAAAGGGCTTCCCTGGCCTCCCGACACCTGCGCCGCACCGCAGGCCGTCTCGCGCCCCGGCGGGCGAACGGGGTGCGCTGAGGACATCGGGACGATGTGCTGCCTGCCCCGGAACGGTGGGCCGGGGGGCAGGCAGAGAGTTGTTGGGCGCCGATGCAGGTCATGGCGGCTGATCGAACGTGAAAGGGAAGATCGAGAACCGATGGTGATAGGAGGGCTTGGCGAGGTCGATGTCGCCGTACCCGACAATCGTCCTCAGGGATGAGTAGAAGTAGGTCGCAAGGGACGCCTTCGGGGAGGACTCATTCATGTATCCTGGGCCGGTTTCGAACAGGGGGATCTGGCCTGCGGGCAGTGGAGGAGGAATCCGATTCTCAAGAGCATACCTGACGCAGCCGGCGCATAGGTCGGCGAGCTGGATGAGGGGTTGGGCCTTCGAATTCTCAAGGTCCTCAATGTCGATTGAGTTCTCCAAGAACTTCCTGAATTGTGTGCCGAGCGGAAGCTGGAACCTCGGTGCCGCTTGCCGAGAGAGTCGCTTGTTCAGGAAGTCCCTAAGGTCGGCAATGTCATATGAGACGCCTTCCGCACCCATGTCTCTCTCGTCTACGAAGATCCTTGTGGGCTTGTGGCCGGTCTGGGTCTTGATGAAGCAATGGTAGAGGAACTGGAAGTAGAGCATGAAGAAGAATGCGTGCTTTCCCCCCTGGTGTGATGCAGTGAACTGAGGCTCGACGGAAGCGTACTGATTCGCGGAAAGGAAGAGATAGCCGAAAGACAGCTGTTTGGCCCGCAGACGCTTGAAGAATACATCCAAGTACCCTTCGTAGCGGTTCTTGAGGCCGGACTTTGCGGCGGACTTGGCCTCCTCACCCGCGTTGACCCATTTCACCTCCATGGGGCCAGTCTCGCCCCACAAACCTCGGTCGCGCTTGTACTCGTTCAGCTCATCGACGACCGAGGCCTCGAGGGGGTCCTGAAGCAACAGCCCATAGAAGACATAGCACGGGAAGGGGACGGACTGGGTGTGACCTGTCCAGCTTTCATCGCAAGTAGATGGTGTACATGCGCGGCGGCAACTCGGGAGGCGCTGGTGGGCGCCCAACCGCCTCGAGCTTCGCGAAGCACCCCGATGGGAAGCCGCTCGATGGTCCTATCCGGCCCCCGAGTAACCGCTATCACCCCAGCCTAGAGGCAAGCCATGCCCGGTGCAGCCTCTCGGAAAGCCCCTCGTACATCTTCGCATGCCGCTTCTCTGCCAGCGCTACCATGTCGAATAGCGCTCCCTGATGCTCGTTCCCGGCTTCGCGGGCCGACTGCGCCGCACGCACGTACCCCTCGACATCCGCCTGCTCGGCTGCACGGCATGCCTCAAGCTCCCGTAGCAGGTCGTCCATGGGTTCCAGGCCCTTCAGCCACATGCGAGCGTGCCGCGTTTCTTCGCTTGCTGTCTCGCGCAGCCGTTGCGCTGCCTCCCTAAGAATCTCCACAATCTCAGGCGTGGGTGAAAGACCTGCCTGCTCCTCGAACCTGTCCGCCAGAATCATGTATCGCTGGTAAGCTTGCCTCTCTGCGGTAAAGGAGTTCTTGAGAGATTCGGTCACCCCTTCTGACGTGTGGTGCCCTCCCTTCATATGGATCTCCGTGCCCTGTCGCGGTCGGCGGCTTGTTAGGCAGCGTTCCCTCGGGCGGCCCAACTAGTGATTCTATGGCTCCCCCCAGGGAGGTTTGCCTCCCGGTTCACAATTGCGGCCCGCTGCGCTCTCCCAGGACGACTGGACGGCTGAGTTACGCGGCTACGAATTCAGCCGACCCGGTGGAAGTGGTCCGGCGTCGTTCGAACTCGAAGGCAAACGCAACCTGTCGGATTGCGTCCGCGGTTCCAGGAGAAGGCTTTCACGTTCGTCCGGGGGACATCGCCCGGCAACATCACTCTACCTTCCACACGTGTACCACCGGCTTGGCTCCGTCGGCGAACCACTCGAGCACGTACAGCAGTCCATCCGCCCGGTCGTACCCCACCTCGCCGATCTGATAGCGGCGCTGAGGAGCCTCGCCGATCATTGCGGTCTCGACGCCGGCCGGATTGTGCAGCAAGACGTCGTCGAGGCTAATCGAGGCATAAGGCTGCGGCTCCCAGGGCTCCATCTCGCCAGCGGCGACCCGCGCCAGGTCGGCCGGGTCATACAAGATGAACTGCCCCTCGAAAGCGCTGCTCCACCAGCCGCGGAAATCCGAATGCCCCGGGCAGGGCGCCAGGTCGGTCTCGGGGCACGGCCTCCCATCGGCGAGACGGCAGACCTCGAACTGGCCGATGAAGTCGGGATCGACGCAGACGGTGTCCGGCCCGTCCGGATGAGGGTAGCCGTACCAATACTTCGCACCGACGGCCTTCGTCCCGGCGAACAGTACCGCCGACCGGCCGTCGGCGGTCGTCAACCAGGCGGCACCCTCCCACTCGTCCGGGTGCTGATAGCCGTCCAGCGCCTGATGGATATCCGGCGTGACCTCGGACGAGGCGTATAGCAGGAGCAGTTGAGTCTCCAGGTGGGTGCCGGGCGCGGGCGGCATACCCCCGCTCTCCCACGGCCGGTAGGCGATGAGCGAAGGTCCCATACCGGACCAGCCGCCATCTCGAAAGCGCCCGGTCGCGATCGGCATCTCGCCCACCAGCGCCGACCACTCGGGTGGGATCTCGAGCAGGTAGCCGTTAACGCTGTACAGCGAGTAATCCCCAACGAACCACTCGCCTTGCAGGTCGGGCACAGACAGATTCGGATCGAACCAGGCATGCGACGCCTGGGAGGAGTCATTCTGGAAGTGCGCGCCCCAGGCCAGCTGGACCTTGGGGCCGGTCTGGGGTGCGTCAAGGTAGAGCATGGCCATGCGCGGCAGCTCGTCGAGCCCGGTGAAAGCGCCGCGTGCAATGTCGGTGAATGGTTGGAGGAAGCTGGCCTGTGGGAGGGCGGCGAGGTCCTGGCTCGCGACTGGCGCCGGGATGCTCACCTCGGCCACCTGATTCCCGTCTGGCAGCTCACCATAGGGCAGCCGGTCGTGGCCCGAAATGAAGAGCGATCCAGGGAACCCGTCGCCGCTCCCGGAGGCGTCGCCATCGGGATGGAAGGTCATGGCTGCGCCACCGTACTCGAAGGTGCGCGGTCTGCCTTCGGCATCCGGCAGGCGAAACGCACCCAGATAGTGGAAATCCTCCGGCCCCAACCGATCACCGGAGACAGGCAGCAGCGGCCGGGTGGCGGCGGCGCTGCCAGCCGGGGACGGACCGTCTTCTGTATGGATCTCCGCCGATTCAGGCACAGCCGGGCTCGGCATCCGGCCGCAGACAAGGATCGTCAGGCTGGCGAGAGCCAGAGCGATCACGAGATTCCGTCTCATGCCGGCCTCCTTGGCAGACACATCGGGGGAATCTGCTCTCGAGGCGCACACGCCAGGCGGGTGAGCCACATGCGCAGCCTCCCATACCTCCCTGGATCAACCTTGCGGGAAGAACACCTCAGCAGGATTCCAGAACGGCATTTGAGCCCCCGGGAACGGACAGTCGGGGACTAGTGCAGGTCCCTTCGGATATCCTCAACCGAGTCTTCGTACCGGCCGACGAGAAACCCAAGGAAGGCCGCGAAGGGAAACAACACCGCACCCAGGCACAGACCCAAGGTGGAAGGCAGCAAGAACGAGATGATCACGAACAGGAGCAGGCCGATCAGCCCGCCCAACAGGCCGTAGCGGAGCTTGTGCGAAAGGTCGCGCCACATCAGTCCGAAGGAGAAGGATTGGCTCATGCGCCGCCGCTTGGCGGACACCTCATGGTCCAGTTGCTGCTGCTTCTTGAGCGGGTCTCGTGCCTGCAGCTGCTGGTCTCGTATCCGGCGGTAACGATCGGCGTCGTGGTCCGGCATTTCCGCGATTCCCCCGACGGCCCGAGGTTTGCCTAAAGAGCCTCCACGCACCCGTGCCCCGTCCCACTCTACGGCAACTCGCCTCGCGGGGCAAGCCGGTGTGCGTGTTGTAGGGATCGGAGACAGGTCGCCACGCCCTCGCCTCCTCCCCGCCGAGTGACGCACCACCGCCCGTCCCTGCGTGCACCGCGAGGGCGAGGGATTTCATGAGGCATGGAGGAAACCGGGATCGCCAGTGGGGGGAAGTTGCGGCAACATGTGGCTGTGTCATGAGCGGCTGGACCCATCCGCCGGGCGCGGCGGTTGGTCACCCGCCTCCGCCTTCCGCACCTTCGGGATCACTTCCAGGCCAACCCGGCATCCTTCCAGGCCGGGACGGCATTGCCTTTCATCTTTTCCCCCAGGATGACCAGCGCCTCGCCCAGCCGCCACTTCCATGCGCCCCTGGGGGCCCGTCGCTCCGCCCTAGCCAGTTTCTCTAGCCGGGCAGCCTGTGCCAGGCGCAGGTCGCGCTCCACACGGATGAGGTACTCCAACTCGAACCCGTACATGTTGCCCGTCCCTTCCTCCTCTGGCGTCTCGCCTGCCCAACACCAGGGAATCCTCTTGACAGTCGGTGTCTAACCTGTTATTATTCTCTTGCCGGTTAGATAATAGCACGCGAAACCTAACCTGTCAAGATGGAATAGCGAGTTATGAGATCCTGGGACGAGAGCGCCCTTAAGCTGGAATCGGGCCGGCTGTGTCTCGAGTTTGCCAACACGGCCAACTGGCACGCCAGCCCCCAACCGATCGAGGAATTGACCTCGTACGCCGAACTGATCGCCTGGGGGCAGAAGGCCATGCTCCTGGATGAGGCCGAATCCACAGCACTGTTGCTGGCGGCGGAGCGCGACCCGGAGGCGGCGCAGTCCACACTGCATGAGGCGATTGCCCTGCGGGAGGCCGTCTATCGGCTGTTCTCCGCCGTCGCATCTGAGAAGCCGCCCTCGTCCGAGGACATCCAGAGCGTCAATGTAGCCTGGCAGGAAGCCGCCCTGCGGCTGAGCCTCAGGCGCGGCCCGACGCGCTTCCACTGGCTTTGGGATGAACAGCTCTCTCTGCGCAGGCCATTGTGGCCGGTCGCCCTCTCCGCCGGGACGCTGCTGACGTCCGATCAGATCGAGCGCGTCGGCGAGTGCGCCGACGACCGCGGCTGCGGGTGGCTGTTCTTCGACACCAGCCGCAACCGAAGCCGTCGTTGGTGCGGCATGGAAGGCTGCGGCAATCGGGCGAAGGCCCGCCGGCACTATGAGCGGGCGCGCAAAGCGGCCTCACCCGCTTGAAGTCTCCATGGACTACGCCGGGACAGGCCGAGGAACGCGGACTGCGGGCCGGCGGCCGTAGAGATGGGCACCCCCCCCAACCGGATGGGCCGATCAGGTCCCTTCTACAAGAACCATATCTGTGCGTGCAGTTTGATGCCGGATCTCTCGCGCCGGCCGGTACTCATCGGATTCCAGCCAGGCCTTCGCCCCTGCCGCGTCTTCGAAGGCCAGGATGACCAGCCGCCGCGGCACCCAACTCCCTTCCAGCACTTCCGTCTTGCCTCCACGTGCAAGGTACCTTCCCCCGAAGGCGGCCAACGTCGGCGGTGCCAGGCGTTTGTACTCCTCGTATCTCGCCGGGTCCTCAACCTCGATGTTCACGATCACATAGGCGGGCATGAGCATTCTCCTCAGATAGATGTATGGTCGTGGACACGGGGGCGGGGTGCTTGGGGGGAGCTGCGACCTCCCGCTGCGAGACGCCAGAAGCGTCCGTAACGCTCCAGTCACCAAGCGCCCCGCGTGTCGCACCGTCAGCGGGCTGAATGCGTCATCGGGATTTCCCGATTGTCAGCCATCCTGCCTAGGCGAGCAAGTCTCACGGATTTCTAAGCCGTATCGCTTCCGAGGGGTCCTATAATCCATGGAGTCTGTCTGAACCCCGACTGTTCTGTGCAGCTTATGCGGTATGACCACCTGAGGAGTAAACGTATGTCCCTGCGATCGATCAGCCTCATCACCCTGCTGGGGGCGGCGGTCATCGCCGGCTGCGCACCCTCCGCCGTCCCTGCTGCACCCACTTCCGGGCCGCCGCCGGCAGAACCGACCCAGGCTTCGACCGCGGCCGCTCCGGCCGAGGCCACCCCAACCGAGGGCACAAGCTCCCAGGGCGCCAGTACCTATGTCTTCCTCCCGGGCGAAACCGTCGCCCGCTTCGTGATCGACGAGGTGCTCGCCGGCAACGCCAACACCGTCGTAGGAATCACCGACGGCGTCACCGGGGAGATCACTCTCGACCTGGCCTCGCCCCAGCAGGCCAGCCTGAGCACGATCCAGGTCGACCTCGCCGGGCTGGAGACCGATAGCGGGTTCCGCAACCGGGCTATTCGTGAGGCAATCCTGAAGACCGACCAGGAGCCCAACCGCTACGCCACTTTCGTCCCCACGCGCATCGAGGGCCTGCCGGCCGAGGTGACGCCCGGGACCGTCTACACGCTGCAGATCACCGGGGACCTGACGATCAAGGGCACGACCACGGAGGTCACCTTCGAGGCCACGGTCACGGCGGTGTCGGACGACCGCATCGAAGCCACCGCTTCTTTGACAAGGCCCTACGCCGATTTCGACGTCGAGATTCCATTCCTGCCGCCGCAAGTTGCTTCCGTGGAAGACAACGTCACGCTTGAGATCGAACTGGCTGCGGTGCGCTGAGCCGACCCCCTACAACGTGAGGCTTTCCAGAGAACGAAGGTTGTCTAGAAGGCGTCAACGCAACCCAGGAAACGCGACTGGTGGGACTTTGGCGCAACCATCATCCCACCAGTCGCATGTCTCTCGTATCCCAAAGCGCTCAAAGCCCACGGCAAATCAAGCCATAGGTGCAGCCGAGCCATGGGCGTCCTGGGGTTATTCCTCCCTCCCGCGCCCGCCTCATCCCAGGGAGTCCAGTCCCCGGCCGCAAATGAGGCGGGCCGGACCACCCACACGGATGATCATGATCGCCGCCGGCCAGACGAGCGCTTCTTCCGCTGGTGAATCAATCGACCCGAGCCGCGTTGCCGTCATCTGCTGCAAGACATGAAGCAGCGTGACCAACAACAGGCTTCCCCGGGTGTTGACGTACAGCCAGGTGTACAGCAGGGTGAT
>CAZBJQ010000027.1:16695-24412 GCA_964492235.1 uncultured Anaerolineaceae bacterium
GGTGCTCGGGATGAAGCCCAGCAGGTTCCCCAGCATCCCGATCCCCGGCGGCTCGCCGTAGAACACCTGCAACAGGATGTGTCACTGTCCCCAGACCGGCCAGAGAACGACGCTGGCGATCAACGCACTCCACGCCCACAGCAGCCGCGGGAGGGCACAGCCACGCCAGCCGACTTCCTCGAGGTAGGCGCCCGGCAGCGCCATGAGCACAATCAACGGCGGCCTCTCCCCCGCCCGCGGCCGATACAGCTCCAGCACACAGGAAGTCAGCGAATCAGGGCTATCGAGGGCTGCGGCCAATGCCTTCTCGGCCCGGAGCACAGCCGGTGGGAAGCGGAGAGTGAAAAGATACCAGCCGACACCGGCTCGCCAGCGCAGAGGTGCTTGCAGAAGGCGACGTGCCTGAAGCCTCCCTCCCGCCCTGAGCGAGAGCCCGATGGCGACGATGCCTGGGGTGAAGCGCCCCGGTCTCCCGAGCGGGCTGTCCGGCGCAAAGGGCGAAGGCGCTCACTGGACGGCTGCGGCGGCGACCGGAATCCACAGCATCCAACACAGGTCAAATGTGAGGGTGAAGAACGGCACCAGCAGGAAGGGCTTACAGCCTGGGTGGATCCCCTTCCTGCGTCGTTCCCCCTGCCGGCGTATTCAATCCGGAAGGCCTCGCCCGTTGCAGCGAAGAAACCTGCCACTCCGACCTCAGCCGGCCGGCGCCGGGCGCTCTATCCTTCGGCGGGGAGCAGGACCTTCGTTTCCTTCAGCCGCAGGCAGAACAGCAAGCTGAGCGCCATCAGCGCCACCATGACCACCAGCGAGGGCGTCATCGACCCGCTGTCGGGGGAGCGGAAGGCATCCATCGCCAGGATGAACAGGATGCCCGAGACCTGGCCCATCATCAACAGCAGGCCGTTGGATGTCGGCTCAGGCGCCGGCAGCGTGACCTCGGCGCCGTATTGGAAGCCCACCGGCGCCGCGCCGAGCAAGAAGAACCCCAGCACGGCGCTGGCGAGAAGCAGGCTGGCCCATCCCGGGGCATAGGTCACACCGGCCAGGCCGAGCATTGCGCCCGCCATCCCGATCACCAGGTAGCGCGTGCGGCGGCGAGTCCGGTCCGAGAGCAGCGGCAGCAGGACAGCCCCACCGATTCCGGCGGCGACCATCAGCCCGCCAGCCAACCCGGCCTGCGTCGTGCTGAATCCTCGCGGGCGGAGGATGTCCTCGATCCAGGTGGTGACGCTGTTGAACACTCCCAGTCCGACGAAGAACACGAACAGCAGGCGCAAGAAATCCGGCCGGCGCATCGACTGCCGCAGCCCGTCAAACACCAGCACGCGCGCATCCTCCCCGGGGGGGCCAGGCGGTGTCTGTGGGTGCTCGCGGACGACGCCGAAGAACACGAGAGCGGCAGCGATGGCCGCTGCGCCGTAGATCAGAAGCATCGAGGTCATGCCGACGGCGTTGGTCAGGATCGGTGTCAGCGCCAGGCCAAGCAACACACCCAGGAAGATCGACAGCGTACCCATGCCGGAGGCGGTCGCCCTTTCGACGCTCGGGAACCAGTTGGCGGCGACCTTGGTGACCGCGTTCAGGATGAACGGCTGACCGACGGCGATGCCAAGCTGCGCAATCAAGACCAGACCGTAGGATGGACCGGCCAGGCCGCGGGCCAGGGCGAAGATGGCGGTCAGAACGGCGCCCACCCCGACGGCGAGGCGGAAGCCATACGTGTCAATCATCCACGAGGCCGGGATCGACAGAATCAAGAACACCAGCATGAAGCTCAGCGAAAGCAGGCCGATCTCCAGGTCGCCCACCCCGTAGGCAGCGGCCGCCCGACTGGTGATGGCGGCGAAGGTGATCCAGGACAGCTGGTTGACCAGCACCACCAGCATGAAGGCGCCCAGCACGGCCCAGCGCCTGCGGTAGATCGTGAAGGCAGCAGTTGTCATCGAGGCGATCTCCGTGGCGCCGGCCGGTGCCGGCCGCCCGATTCGTCAGGAGCGGATCAAGTGTGGACCGAGAACTCCCCCGTTTCCTGCACGTCGACCGGCACGCCGTCGATCTCGGCCGGAATCACATCCTCCGGATCGAGGTCGGTCAATGGGACTTTGCGGTCGACCATCACCACCAAGACCACATCCTTGGTCCGCCGGCCCAGCCGCTGACGCATGCCCACGCCCACTCCCACCACGTTCTGTTTGCGCAGCAGTTGCTGCACCACCAGCTTGCTGACTGCCTGGGCGTGCTGATAGGCCGCCACCCAGTCAGGGTCCAACTCGGCGGTCACAGCGTCACCTCCAGCGCCTCCAGCACGGCCACCATCGGGTTGTGGATCGTCGCTTGCTCCGAGCCGGCGAACAGCAGCCCGACAGCGGCCAGCCGATCCCCGGCCACCAGCAGCGAGCCCGAATCCCCAGGGCTCGACATGGCGCTGGTGACGATTTGGCCGTCGAAACGCGCCTGTTTGTCTCCGTAGCCGATGGTCACCGTCGTATCAAGCACCTGGATTTCGCCGCGGGTAAGCCCGGTGGTCCTGCCGGATTTGCGCACTGCCATACCCAGCTGCGGCGGCAGGCTTCCGATCACGCGCCCGATCTCGAGGATCTCCTCGTCCACCCAGGCATCCTGCAGCGGGCGCGCCACGGCCGCGTCGACGAGGTTCGCCGCCAGGAGATCGATTCGACGTACTTCAAGGCGGTGCTTCGAGCCAAGAAGGCGCGCCAGCGCGTTGCCGACGGAGGCTACTCCCCGGGCGATGGAACAATCTCCCGGCTGGTCGCTGAAGGCAATCGGGACGAAACGCTCCAGGCTGGCCAGCTGATCCTCCTCAGGCCGTCCACCGTCGATTGCACCGGGCTGGAGGACCATATCACCCGGGCGGGCCTGGTTACTGTTGGCCAGCACATGATTGTTGGACAGGATCAGCCGGGCCCCGGTCTGCCGGTCACGCACCAGGCACCCAAGTGTGCCTGCTGTCACCCGGTAGTGGCTGATGCTCACACCGCCGGGTGCCGGGCGCCATGCAACGTCGCGCGCCTTCTGACTACGCAGATCGCCCACTTCGAGCACGTCGGTCGGCACGCCGTCGACCTCGGCCGGCACAAGCGCCTGCGGATCCAGGCCGGCCCGAGGCAGCTTGCGTCGCACCAGCGTGACCAGGCATAGCTCATCGGTCATCCGTTTGCCGACCGTGCGGTAGCCCGTTCCCAGCCCGACGACATTCGGCTTGGCCAGCAGCATCGCCTTGTGGGCCGATTTCGCCTGGGCCACGCTCTTGATGTCGCTCATTTTCGCCTCCGCCCGCTTCGAGTATATGCCCGAAAAGAAAGAGCGGAGCATCTACCGCACGCCCGATGCTCCGCCCCGTGGGACCTTAAGGCCCGCACTAGCGCCGACGATCGAGCGCGACCCACCTCCGGTCGGTGGGTCCGGCATACACCGACTGCGGACGGATCAGGCGGTCCTCCTTGACCTGTTCGAGCACGTGGGCCGTCCATCCGCCCACGCGCGAAATGGCAAAGGACGGGGTGAATTGCTCCGCCTCCAGGCCGACGCCGTGCAAGACCAGAGCAGTGTAGAACTCGACGTTGGTCTTAAGGTTGCGCCCAGGCTTGAGCTCTTCCAGCACTCGCAGCGCTACCTGCTCCACTGCCCGCGCCTCCTCGTAGAGTTTCGATGCGCCGGCGCCGGCGCCGGCAAACAGCTTCTCAGCCGCGGAGGCCAGGACATCGGCTCGCGGGTCGCGCACCTTGTACACCCGGTGGCCGAAGCCCATGATACGGCCGCCGGCCTGCATTGTCTGGCGCACCCAGGCGTCGGCCTCTTTGGCGATCGACCTACCCGATCGCTTCGCCCGATCGCGGATCTCGAACACCATATCCAGCGCCGGGCCGGGCGCACCCCCGTGCAGCGGTCCTTTGAGCGCACCAATCGCCCCCACGATCGCCGAGAGCATGTCCGAGCGCGTGCTGGCGATGACCCGGGCCGTGAACGTCGAAGCGTTCATGCCGTGGTCCACTACGGTGTTCAGGTAGGTCTCCAATGCCCGCACCTTGTCGGCGTTCGGCAGCTTGCCCTCAAGCATGTACAGGAAATTGGCGGCATGGCCGATGGCCGGATCCGGTTGAACGGGTTTCTGGCCGTGCAGCATGCGCCAGTAGGTGGCCACGATCGTGGGCATGGGCGCCACCAGGGCGACGCCGCAGCCGACGTCCGGCAGGTCCGGCGGCCGGTGCGGCTCGCCCTCACAGGTCCCGATGCCGTCCACCGCCATACGCAGCGCATCCATCGCAGGCAGCTTGCGCCGAGCCGACTCCTCAAGCATGGCCAGCGACGCTGTCGGCAGCGACCGCCGCAGCGCCATCTCCTGATGCAGCCCTAGCAGCTCCTGGGCCGTCGGAAGGCGGTCGGACCACAGCAGGAAGAGCACCTCTTCGAACGTGGCGTTCGGAGCAAGTTCCTCCAGCGGGAACCCGGCGATGGTCAGCTCACCTGCTTCGCCATCCACCCGGCTCAACCGCGTCTCGGTGACGACGACACCTTCCAATCCGCGTGCGATTTCTGGCATGATCCGTTCTCCGATCCGACCGGAGCTCTCGAGCAAGGATCGATCACCTCGACAGCTCAGTCGAGGGTGGTCACATATGGATGGGGTGCCCCTCGGCGGCGTGGGCCGCCTCCATCAGCACTTCGCTCAGCGTCGGATGTGCATGCACGTTGCGGGCGATCTCGGCCGGCGTCAGCTCCATCCGCTGCGCCAGCGTCAGTTCCGGAAGCAGCTCCGTCACCTCCGGGCCGATCAGGTGCGCTCCCAGGATCTCGCCATAGCGGGCATCGGTGAGGATCTTGACCCAGCCGGCGTAGTCGCCAAGGCCGAGCGCCTTGCCGTTGGCCTGAAAATTGAAGCGACCGACTTTGATCTCGTGGCCTGCCTCACGCGCCTGCGCCTCCGTCCATCCGAACGAAGCCACCTGCGGTTGCGTATAGATCGCCCGCGGCATGTTGACATACTCCAGCCTGATTGACTCGACACCGGCGATGTTCTCGGCGCAGACGATGCCCATGGCGGAAGCCACGTGCGCCAGCATCAGCTTGGCGGTTACATCGCCGATCGCCCACACGCCGGAGACGTTGGTCGCCATGCGCTCGTCGATTTCGATGGCGCCTCGGCCATCGAGCTTGACGCCGATCTCCTCCAGACCGAGGCCGGCGGAGTTGGGCTTGAAGCCGACGGCGACCAGGGCCTGCTCGGCCTCAAGCGTCTGTCCACCACCCTCTCCCGACACCTGCAGCTTGACGCCCGACTTGCTGGATTCGATCTTCTCGACCTTGGCCCCGGTCACGAGCCGGATGCCGCGCTTGGTCAAGGCCTTGGCTAGCTCCCTGCTGACCTCTTCATCTTCCAGCGGCGCGATGCGAGGCAGCATCTCGACCACCGTCACCGCAACTCCATAGGCGTTCCAGATGGTGGCGAACTCCAGCCCGATGGGCCCGGCGCCGATGATGACCACCGAGTTCGGCAGCCGCTCTTGCAGAATCGCCTCGACGTACGTCAGGACCTGTTTGCCGTCCGGCTGCACACCCGGGATCATGGCCGTGCTCGAACCGGTGGCCAAGATGACATCCTTCGCCGTCAGACCGGTGACCTTCCCCTCGCCGTCGGTAACCGACACCGCGCCGGGGCTTGTCAACCTGGCCGTTCCCATGTGGACGTCGATGGCGTTCTTCTTCATCAGGAAGCCGACGCCCTTGACCAGCCGGTCGGAAACCTGACGGCTGCGCTTGACGGCCGCGGCGTAGTCGAGCTTCAGTCCATCGACCGTGAATCCGAATTCCTTGCCCCGCTCACGCAGGGTGTGGGCGACCTCGGCGTTCTTGAGAAGGGCCTTGGAAGGGATGCAGCCGACGTTCAGGCAGACCCCGCCCAGCCACTGCCGGTCAACGATGGCGGTCTTCTTACCCAGTTGGGCGGCGCGTATGGCTGCAACATAGCCGCCCGGTCCGGCACCGATCACAACGACGTCGTAGTCCGGCATAGATTTCTCCTCTGGCGGAGGCGAAGTGGGAGGATTGTATCGCAGGGGGTGCGGCCTGTCACGACTAGGCCGGCGGCGGGCGCCCAGGCTCTACGAAGGCCAGCCTTGCAGCGTTTCGACGACTTTGCCAAGGAACGCATCCGCCACAGCGCCATCGAGGGTGCGGTGGTCGAAGGTCAGCGTCAGGTAGACCATCGGGCGGATGGCGATGCTGTCGGTAATGGCCCCCGAGGCATCGCGCGTCTCGACGGCGACCACCCGCTTCTGCAATGCCCCCACACCCAGGATCCCGGTTTGCGGTTGATTGATAATCGGTGTGGCGAACAACGACCCGCTCACGCCGTGGTTGGTGATCGTGAACGTGCCCCCCTGAACGTCTTCCGGCGATAGCTTCTTGCTGCGCGCTCGCGCCGCCAGGTCATGCAAGGCCTGCGCCAGACCCAGCAAGGACTTCTGCCCGGCGTCCTTGATGACCGGCACGATCAGCCCCTGCTCCCCAAGCGAGACGGCCACGCCCAGGTGAATATGGGGGTGCAACCGGATGCCTTGTTCAGTCCACGAGGCATTGACCATCGGCACTGCCCGCAAAGCTGCCACACAAGCCGCGGCGAAGTAGGCGGTATAGGTCAGGTTGACGCCTTCGCGGGCGAAGGCATCGCGATGAGCGAGGCGGTGAGCTACAACCCGCCGCATGTCGGCCTCCATCACCGTCGTGACATGCGGGCTGGTCGCCTTCGAGCGCAGCATGTGGTCGGCGATGGCGCGCCGGACAGCATCCAGCGGGACGATCTCGCCCGGCGCGGCAGAAGGAGGTGGGCGCTTGCCCTCCTCGGGAGCTGCGAAGATCTCCTCCGTTGGTCGGAAGAGCTCACCCAGCGCAGGGGTCTCCCAGGGAGCTAGAGCCTGATCCTGCGCCGTGCCCGACTCGATGTAAGCCAACACGTCTTTCTTCGTGATCCGGCCTCCCTGGCCGGTTCCATGCACCCGGCTCAGGTCCAGGTTGTGCTCGCGCGCCATCCGGGCTACGACCGGGGAGATGAAGCCGGAATCCGACGCCTCTCTGCCTGCCTTCGCCACCGGAGACCCCGGCTCGGCTCTTGCCGCGACGGGCGCAGTCGGCTCCGCCCCCGCCTCGCCCTCCGAGATCGCCTCGCCTGGCTGGCCAATCATCGCCAGCAGCGTGCCGGCTCGGACCGTTTTCCCCTCTGCCACATAGAGTCGCAGGACGCTTCCCGTGGCCGGGGCGGGGACTTCCGTGTCGACCTTGTCGGTGTTGATCTCGAGCAGGGCTTCGAACTCCTTGACGGTCTCGCCCTCGCGCTTCAGCCAGCGCGTGACGGTCCCCTCGACGACCGACTCCCCCAGTTGCGGCATGACCACCTTCGTCGCCATCACCCGTTCTCCTCGTGGATATCCGTCTTCCTTTTCCACGCCACAACCGATTCTCTCGTCCTGTCAGAGAAGGGACTGCCGGGAGATCGCTCATCGCCAGTATCAAACGCAAACTCCCGGGCAATCCGCTCATGGAGTGAGAAGGCGCCGACGCTGGTGCTTGGGCGGGGCCCAAGCCTCAGGGTCCGCGCCTCATCTCTGCGCGGGGCCGCGTCCAAGCCCGTCTTGCGCCTCCAGGTGGACAGATGCCTTTTCACCATGCGCCCTAATACGCCGCCAGATCCCGTAGGGCG
>CAZBJQ010000028.1:0-23894 GCA_964492235.1 uncultured Anaerolineaceae bacterium
TGATCATGAATCCACAGGTCGTATCCTGACAGAAAGACGCTCATGCGCGGATGGGTGTGATACCAGCCCACCATCAATCTCCCCGGGTATCGTTCCTCCAGCTCGTCGTTCAGCCCCACCAGGCTATCCTGGGTGAAAGTCACGAAAGCCGGTCCTTGACGGGTGTGCCGGGCCGGCAGTATGCCCTCGATCACGACGTACGGCGCATCGGTCTGGAGGTCCACCTTCCAGCGGCCAACCAGCGCCCCTCCCACCTCGTGCTCCAGGTCACTCCCGGCGTGAGCGCAGCAACGAATGTAGGCCGACGGCGTCATGAAGACCGACAGCCCGGGTGCGTCCTGGGGTTCTTCGAAAGGCGACAGCCAGCGGATGGACCGGGTCGACGGAATATGACCCTGGCCGGGCTTGATCTCCCCCGAATCTGAGATGCGGATGCGCGTGCCGTCTCTGAGCATGAGGACCTGACCCGCCATGCCCGCTGGCGTTTGCGCCAGCGGGCTACGTGTCGTGGCCGCGAAGCGTCAGCCGGCCGTCACGTCGGCCGTGATCATCAACCGGTCGCCGTCTGGCACGCCAGCCGAGGCCAGCGTTTCCTCCTCGCGCAACTCGCGCCCGAGCGCTTTGCTGTCCAGGCGATAGCTCGTCGGACGGCCGTCCGGCCCGGTTGTGGGCAGCGCCAGGGAGGTGGTCAGCTCGGGGATCAGTTCGCGCACCGGGACATCCTTCGGGACCTCGGCCGTACGGCTGCCGCCCGAGGGAAGGACGATGGTCACCGAGATCTCACCCGTCCGGACATCTTGCTTGATTTGCTCAGTCATTGGGTCTGCCTCCTCATGATGGTTACTGGCGTTCTCGGTCCCGCGGTCCCAACGAGCACGACGCGAACCTCACTTCAGACGCACCCGCGGCCGGGTCTTGGGCGCGCCCCCGCCGCCCAACTTGATGCGTTCCGGCCGAAGCAGCTCGCGCCTATCGACCGGGAACACGTTGGGGTGCTTGGCACGGTACTGGCGGCACCAGCGCGCCGCCTCCGGATCCCAGGGGAAGGGGGGCTGGCTGGGGTCGTCGTGATAGTTCTTGTACTGGATCATCTCGCCCAGCATGATCACCAGGCGATCCAGCGAGCGACCGGCGGTCCACCAGGCAGCGTCGATGCACACGCTGCCGTTGAGATGGTTGATGTTCGGGTGCCAGATTGGCGTCAGCCACTTCATTCCCGGCCAACGCTGCGGATACTGGGTGTGCAGGTAGATCTCGACCTGATGGTGTTCTCCGTACTTGGGGCGCCCCTGCCGGTCGACCGAGGTGATCCCCTTGCAGCGGAAGGTCACGATGTAGCGTTCGGGCGGAACCCCGGTCCGTTCCGACCTGGCGTCGAAGCCAATCAGATCGCTGCGGGACGCCAGTTCAACCATGCGCTCGTGGTCACCCCGCAAGCGACGCATGCGAGGGCTCTGCTCGACGAGGACCGCGCCCGCCGTGATGTCGGCCGTGAGGATCAGCCGGTCATTGGCGGGTATCCCCGCCTGGGCCAGCGTCTCATCCTCGCGCAGCTCACGCCCAAGCGCCTTGCTGTCCATGCGATAGCTCATCGCTCGTCCGTCGGGCCCGATCGTCGGCAGCTTGAGCAGGGAGGTCAGCTCGGCGAGCAGGTCGCGCACATCGACGTCATCCGGCATTTCCGCCGTGCGGGCGCCTCCATTAGGCAGGACGATGGTGACGGCCAGATCGGTCATCGGGCGACTCCTTGGTGCCTATCGGGCTCCGGGGCGAACAGATGTGGCATCTGGCAGACACCGGTCACCGCCCAGCAGTCGGCATGATGCCGGGTGTGGCAGACCGGACAGATCCTGGAACCGCGGGGATCATTGGGCCGCACCAGGTCGAGGCAGTATGGGCAGCGGGACTCCTCGGCGCCGGTGAAGCGGATGGCGCGAGCCTTGGCTCTCCGGGCGGCGCGGATCGAAGGCCGGGTCGCCTTCAGGCTGCCGCGTTTTGGAACCTTGGCTCTGGCTTGGGGTTTGGCCGGTGAAGTTGAGGCTCGAGAACGAAGGGAGGTCCGGCTGCGGGAGGCAATGCCGGCCGACGTGAGCCGAGAGGTTGAGACTTCTGCGCGTGGAGGCGTGGCCTGGACTCCCGGGTGACGGCGCTGCCACACTTGGATAGGCGAAATGTGCGCCCACCGCATCTGGATCCCGTCTCGAGCGGCCTGCCAGCGCTGCCGCAGACTGGGTCGGGCCGGGCGCGGCCGGCGGAAGGAAATGGCCAGCCAGGCGCACAGGCCGGCAACGGCTAGTTCCACGAGCTCGCCGACCCGCACCCCGGCCTGACCGATCACCGGCGTGGCAATTCCGGTGCTCCCGCCGGAGGCCATCCCAGCTACGAGCAACCCGACCGTGATGGCGCCCATCGCAATCCACCATTGCACGGTGGCGGAACGGCCGCGGGCGCTCCAGCGGGTGGTGAATCCCAGGATCACCCCCAGCCCCGCCACGCTCGCTGCCTGCACGACCGACGGAACCAGCGTTTGGTTGACGCGATCGACGAGCACGAACGCGATCGAGGCCGCCACGCCCGCCGGGAAAACGACGCCCGCCCACCGAGGAAGCCTGCTCGACGGTGAGCGCCTGTGTGCCGGGGCGCCTGCCTCCCGAGGCGGCGTCATCGTTCGTCCTGGCCCTGCAGCAGGATCCGGCCCCGGGCAGGGTTGGAGGCCTCTTCCGGCGGTTCGGACATGCCGCCCAAGCGGATGCGCAGCGACGACTCGGTTTCCTCGGCGCTCGTTGTCCCGTACTCGAAATCGCGGAAATGGAGCGCATCTGGAAGGTCGCCCGTCAGTTCGTAGAAGCGGTATTCTCGGCCGTTGTGAGCTCGCAGGATGTGCAGAGGCGGGACGCCGATGCTGGCCAGTGTGCGGTCAAGGAAGGCCTCTTCGCCCGTGATCAGATGAGTCATATCGGTCTCGCGCAGCAAGCCGCAGGTGGGGCAGTGCCCGGCTTCGAAGCTGACTTCGGAGAGTGGACGGAGCAATTCCTCCACCGTATGGCAGCGCGGACAGCTGAGGGAGAGGATCAGCTCATGGTCGAGTTCCAACACGGCCTCAGGCCCCAGATCGTGCCGGGCGATTTCGAGGAGATGCCGCAGGCTGGTGCTCCCGCTGCGTGCCTGGAGCTCGATGACCTCGCCATAGGTCCAATGGCTCTCGCAGTCTTCGCGCGCCACATAAGCGGTAGTGCGCATCTCGTTGGTCAGCCCGTTGTAGTGGACGACCTTCCCCGGCTCGACCGGCATGGCATGGATCAGCTTGAGCGCCTCCTGGGCCTGGATCGAGCCGATGATCGAGGCAATGGTCGGAGTGGTGGGGACTTTGCCCAGCAGGATGTTGTGTCGCGCGAGCAATGGGCACGAGTAGCGCAGCGACATCTCGCGCCGGGCCTGTTCCGTCAGGGTGCACTCGAAGCAGGCGCCCTGGCCAGGGACGAAGATCCGCACCAGGCCCAGCAGTTCCTGGATGGCGCCGTCAACCATTGGCTTGCCCATCCAGTAGCAGAAGCGATTGACCGCCAGCCGTGCTTCTCGATTGTCAAGGCAGCTGATGACCACATCCATGCGCCGGACAACTCCCAGCCCGAGGCGGGTCGTGACATCTCCTTGTAGGTATTGCAGGCGAATCTCGGGATTGAGGGCTTTGGCGCGGGCGGCCACCGTTTCCGCTTTGTTCTTCCCGGTGTCGGCTGCGCGGAAGAACACCGAGCGGCTGAGATTGGCGGCTTCGATTGTGTCGAAGTCGATGATGAACAGATGTCCGATGCCCATCAGTGCCAGGCTCTTGATCACCTCATTGCCGAGGGCGCCGGCACCGACGATCAGGACCCGGGCGGCCTGCACCTTCTCACGTTCCCACCAGGAGATGAAGTCGAACGTGCCCAGACGGTCGGTGCGCAGATTGGGAATGCGCAGCGGCTTCTCGGCGACAACGTTCAATCGGCGGGGGCCGTCCGGAGGCGGCTGCCGGGCTGGCCTGGTGTCGGCGGCCAGGCTCGGCCGGTGGGCGTGCACCAGGGCGATCACCTTCTGCATGTGCCGAGAGTCGGGCGCCCGCACGAACCATCCGACGCCCGGCCGGGCTTCGAGCACCTGGTGTTCCGCCAGGATTCGAAGCGCCTCCCGCAGTGTCGCCCGGCTGACTCCAAAGCGGGTCATCAAATCCCGCTCTGGCGGCAGCTGCTCTCCCGATTGCAGGCCGCCATCGAGGATCGATGCCGCCAGCCGGCCGGCCACCTGTGCGCTTAGCGTTAGATGATCCACCTGTTCGATCTGCATGCGTCCCATGGTATGCTGGTCAGACCGCCAGACCTAAGGATAGACCATGAGCGGCTGCCTTGTCAATCCCGAGAACTAGTCCCATGGTCCTATCCGGCGGGTGGTGCCGGTTTGGGGGTGCGGGGGTCTGCGTGACAGTCGGGGGCCGGGTCAGCGACACCCATGAGGCAGCCGTCCGTCTTAGGTGTGGTGAGAATGGAAGGCGGACGTCGGAGTCGAGCATGGGGCACGCGGCCGGCCGCCCCGACGGCTCCATCCGCGGACGGGACGCACGAAAGGAAGAGCCCCCGGCACGGCCGGGGGCTCTCGCAGCACGATCGAACGATCGTCTAGAGGACCGTGACGGACTCGGCCTGCAAGCCCTTCGGCCCCTGGGTAATGGAGAACTCTACCCGCTGGCCTTCTTGCAGCTCGCGGTAGCCGTCTCCCTGGATGGCGGAGAAGTGCACAAACACGTCATCTCCACCTTCGCGCGAGATGAAGCCGTAGCCCTTCCCGCCGTTGAACCACTTGACCGTACCCTGAATACGTCCAGACATTACATTGCCTCCTTGGGCAACAAGAGGATAGGTGCCTGTTTCGTTCTCTGGGGTGGTCGGGTTCTCCGGCAAGCCGGGGGTGAACCGACACGGCCCAGGCTGCTTCCGCCCAGGCCGTTTGTTCGACATCCAGACAGAACTTGCATGCTACCTTCGACAGGAATGCTAACACCTTTCTCCCATTCAGGCAAGGGCTGTTTTATGACCCGATTCCCCCCCCCGAGACCGGCCTTTCTCGACGGTGACCGCCTGCCCCAGGCACCCCCGCCCGAAGCCCTCAGTTTCCGCCGATCCCGCTCAGAGGGCTCGGGTGCATAGCGACTGATCGTTCCTTCACCCGGGCCTTAGGGCCGGCTCATTCTGCTGTGATGGAATCGGTCCGCAGTCACGGAAAGTGGAGGATGAGATGGACAAGGAAGACTACCGATCTCACTCGAGCCGCGGCCGGAAGGCCATGGTCATGAGTCTCGCTGCCGCCGGTATGGTCGCAGGCTTGTGTGGCCTGCTGGGGGTTACTGCTGGAGCGACGGCCGTCTACTACGGGCTGCGGCAGCAGGCGACCCCGGTTCAGGCAGGTGCGTCGACGAATGCCGGCCTGGTGGTGCCAGCGGCCCCCGTCGATCCGAATGCAGCCGTCACTGAGACGGTTTCCAGGGTGGGTCCGGCTGTGGTCACCGTCGTCAACCACCTGACGCAACAGGCGGCGACGCTGGGGCAAGACGGCGAACCGAAAGCCTCCGGCTCGGGCTTCATCATCTCCGATCAAGGCTACATCGTAACCAACAACCATGTGGTCGATGGGGCAGGGACCCTGGAGGTCATCTTGGCCGATGGGATCAATCTGCCCGCAGCACTTGTGGGCGCTGATCCGTTCGCAGATATCGCCGTCGTCCGAGTGGACGGGACCATGCCGGCCCGGCTGGCGTTCGGCGACTCAGACTCTCTCAAACCGGGCGAATCGGTCATTGCCATTGGCTCCCCCCTGGGAGACTTCAAGAACACCGTTACCGTCGGCGTCGTGAGCGGCAAAGGCCGCAGCGTCGGGAGTGGCGTCGGATACGAGCAGCAGGACTTGATTCAGACCGACGCCGCGATCAATCCCGGCAACTCCGGCGGACCGCTGGTCAACCTTGCCGGAGAGGTGGTGGGGGTCAACACGCTGGTGGTGCGAGGCAGCAGTCTCAGCGGTGCGGCTGCCGAGGGATTGGGCTTCGCTGTTCCGAGCAACACGGCGCGGGCGGTTGCCGAGGAACTGATCGCCAACGGCCGAGTCATCCGGCCGTACCTGGGAGTGACATGGGAGGCGATCCCGCCGGACACGTCGGCACAGCGGGGGTTGCCGCAAGGCATCGCCATCACCGAAGTCGTTCAGGACGGCCCGGCGCAGCGCGCCGGCTTGCTGCGCGGCGATATCGTCACCGGGCTGAATGGGCAGGCGATCGACGAGGAGCACCCGTTCATCAACCAGCTGCTGGGGTACCGCCCGGGTCAGGCTGTCACCGTCGACATCCTGCGCAATGGGCAGCGGCTCCAACTGCAGATCACCCTGGGGGAGCGGCCCGCCGACTAGGCATCCTGCTTGTTCCGGATGTGCCGGCTTCTGGGCGGCAGGTGGCCGTGTGCTGCCGGGACGTCGTACTACATGCCGGCAGTTAATTCACCCCGAGCGGGAGGCGGGCCGAAAGAGCAGGCCCAGCCTCCCAACCCAACTTGACCCTCGCCAGGCGCTATGGTAAGATGCCGCCGACAACTGAACAGCCCCTTGACACTCTTATCCAGAGAGGCGGAGGGACCGGCCCTGTGAAGCCTCGGCAACCTACCAGGATGGGGGTCCTGGTGTGGTGCCAAATCCGGCAGAGTTACTTTTCTGGAAGATGAGAGGGTGGCACACGTCCACACTGCTGCCCTTTCTCGTCGAGAAGGGGCAATCTCGTTCAAGGAGCAAGTGGACGTGACCAACACTTTCATGACTTCGCCCTCGCTGTTCTTCACTTCTGAGTCAGTGACCGAGGGCCACCCCGACAAGCTGTGCGATCAGATCTCGGACGCCGTGCTCGACGCCTGCATTGAGCAGGACCCTCGATCGCGCGTCGCATGTGAGACGGCCACCAAGACCGGCTTCGTCATGCTGTTCGGCGAGATCACCACCCATGCCCAGCTCAATTTCGATGAGCTGGCCCGGAAGGTAGTCACCGAGATCGGATACGACGACAGCAGCAAAGGCTTCGACGGCAACACCTGCGGTGTGTTTGTGGCCATTGGCAAGCAGAGCCCAAACATCAAGCAGGGCGTTGACAACGCCCTCGAAACGCGCAGCCAGAAACTGACCGACAAGGATGTCGAGACGATCGGTGCCGGCGATCAGGGGATGATGTTCGGCTACGCCTGCAATGAAACCGAGGCACTGATGCCGATGCCGATCGAGCTGGCTCACCGTCTCACCCGCCGGCTGGCACAGGTGCGCAAGGCTGGCGGACTGCCCTGGCTCCGTCCAGACGGCAAGGCCCAGGTGACGATCGAGTATGCCTACGGGCGCCCGAAGCGCGTCGATACGGTGTTAGTTAGCACACAGCATGCGCCCGGCATGCCCCAGGATCGGATCAGAGAGGGCGTCATCGAGGAGATCGTTAAGCCGATCCTGCCGAAAGAGCTGGTCGGCAACGGGATCAAGTACTTCGTCAACCCGACCGGCTCGTTCGAGATCGGCGGCCCGATGGGCGACTCCGGCTTGACCGGGCGCAAGATCATTGTCGACACCTATGGCGGGATGGGCCGCCACGGCGGCGGATGCTTCAGCGGCAAGGACCCGACCAAGGTCGACCGCTCCGGCGCCTACGCCGCGCGCTACGTCGCGAAGCACGTCGTCGCCGCCGGCCTGGCGGATCGCTGCGAGATTCAGGTGGCCTATGCCATCGGCGTCGCCCACCCGCTGTCGGTCAACATCGAGACGTTTGGCACCGGCCGGCTGCCGGGTGACGAGATCAACCAGATCGTGAACCGGCTCTTTGACCTGCGCCCAGGCGCCATCATCCGCGATCTCGACCTGCTGCGGCCGATCTACCACCAGACCGCCGCCTACGGCCATTTCGGCCGCACCGACCTCGACCTGCCGTGGGAGAGGCTCGACCGTCTCGAGGCGATGCAAACGGAAGCCGCAGTGGGGGCCACTGCCGCCTGAGCTCCTCGAAGCCTGACATACCAACCGCCTGCTGGGACAGGCCGGTTCGCTTTCTCGGCATTTGTGAAACCGTGCCGGGCATGCCTGTCCGGGGTGTAGGGCGGACGGCCCATCGGTCTTGACGTAGCTTGGTCGCATCCTTCCGGGTGGATTGAATCGGTCGCCAGCCGCAGTCCACTTACGAGGCCGAGGCCAGCCCCGCCCCGCCCCCTTGGCACTGGCGAGCTAATTGACATCCTCAGCCGCCAGTGCTAGCGTATGAATCAGGCGATCGAACGCCCCGAAGTGTTTCCCCGGTCTGGTTTCATTTCCTTGTGGTCCCGCATTGGTATTGGCTTGACGCAGGCGCCAATCGTGCTGGCACGAATGCCCGCACTGCTGTGTGATGGCCTGCGTGTCCGCCTGGCAAGGCAGAAGGAACGGACCCGCCGGAGAGGCGGCGTTTCCCTTGCGGGTTCTGGGCGCTGGGACTCCATGGTGGCTCCCCTTGTCCACAATGCCGCTCGGGCCGCCGCCCCGGGACAAGACTGCCCCACGAGTCAGCAGGCCCTCCGGCACTTGCCGGTCGGCTCGGGAGTCAGGGAGGAGTCATGAGCCAGCGACGTCTTGACCTTGCTCGGTCCCTATCGTGCCTCATCCTGCCTGCTATGTTGGCGCTTCTGTCAGGATGTAACTTCCCTCTCGGAGACACTTGTGCCCCGGAGGAAATGACCGCTCCATCGAACCTATCGCCGCGAGAGGGGGATGTGGTCGATACAGCGCCGCCGCCGTATCTAACCTGGAGCAACAGCGCCGATTGTGAGCCAGAGAGCTTTAGGATCGAACTGAGGACTGTATCCGACCTGCAAGTTGGCGAGGTCGACGGCTCTCAGGCATGGTGGACTCCACCTACGCTCGAGACTCAAACTCACTTCCACTGGCAAGTTGTGCCCGTTTCCGGCTCACGTGATGGACCCGCATCGGAATCCGCTTGGTTCCGCACAGGTCCTTTATGTGAAGAGGGTGACGTCGAAGGATACGCAGTGCCCCCCAGATTGACCGACCCTTCCGACGGAGCCGTCATTGACACGCTGCGCTCCTTCTCTACCCCGGATGGGGAAGAGACTCCCGGGGTGATCGTGGATCTGGTTTGGGAAGATGACACGAACTGCCTGCCAACCGACGGCTACCGCGTGGAGGTTTCCACCTCCCCGGGGTTCCCGCACGATTCGAGAACCAATGCCTGGAATGAAGAATCCGGCTTGCACGCCATATGGTTCATCGCCCCATGGGTGGATTGGGAGGAGTGTCAGCAATACTACTGGAGGGTAACTGGCCTGATGCCGGAGCCTGAGCGGGATCAGATGTCAGAGACCTTCACCTTCATCATCAACACCGCAGGCCTGGCATGCCCTGCATTCGAGGTCGGGCCGGTCACCCTCGGCCCCGGCGTCGGCCTCCCGCCTCTCGGGCACGCTGCGATCAGCGGCCACGTCTGGCACGACGAGTGCGCTGTACCGGATGAGACGCCCAGTTCCACGCCTCCCGGGTGCATCTCCCTGTCGGACGGCGGCCTCGAAGCCAATGGTGTGCTGGATCCCAGCGAAGGGGGAATTGCTGGCGTGACGGTTCACCTCAGCCCCGGTTCCTGCCCCGGCGATGCGGGGCGGACCGACGCCACCGACTCCAGCGGTCAAATCGGATTCTACAACCTGGCGGCTGGCGACTACTGCGTTTGGGTTGACGCACTCGCCGATGGCAACGATGCCGTGCTGATCCCGGGCGGCTGGACCGCTCCGGAGCGCGGCGTCGAGCTAGCAGTGGCCAGTGTGACCCTCGCCAACGATGACGACATCCGTCGAGACCTCCTGTTTGGATGGGATTTCCAGTTCCTTCCCGCGCCGGCCCCCTCCACGCCGGCCGCCTCCATCCCAGCTTCCATCACTACCCTCCAGAACGCCCACTGCCGCTTAGGGCCAAGCCTGGTCTTCAATCCAGCCGCCATCCTGGAACAGGGGGACACGGCCCCCATCCAGGGCAAGAACCGCGAGGCTACGTGGTGGTTCGTCATGCCGTCCGGGCTGCGCCTCGGCTGCTGGGTCTGGGGCGGGGCGGTCGAGACCTCTGGGGATCTCAGCCAGGTCCCACATCGTGCCTCGCCGCCGACCCCGGAACCCACGCCGGAGCCCGAGGGCTGCTGGGTTTTCAACGCCCAGCAGCAACAGGTGTGCGTCGTGCCGTGTCCCGACAACGCCGTACCGGGAGGGTCGTGCGAGCCCTGAGCACCCGCCGGGAGGCGTGATCCCAGGCGAGGGTGGCCGTAGTGCCGTTCTGCATGGCTGGCGGGCAACGACAGGAGTGTTGTAGGTACTCGAATGTCGTTGGTAGCCTGGACTGCCGCCGAGCTCGATCCCCGCTGCGTTTTGACTCGTCCCGGCCGCAATCGTATAATGCGGCCATGAAAGAATCCAGGCTCCCGACCCCGGTCCCGCCGTCGTACTCCAGCTTGCCCTGTGGGTCTGGTTAGCGCCGATCGCTCGAATGTGAACCTGAGGCGGCTTCCCGAGACCCAGGGAAGCCGCATTCCATTGTGGACAGGATGCAGCCATGCAGCTGGATGACTTGACACAAGCCATGCATCGGTTCGTCGAATCCCGCGGCTGGTATGCCGGCGACAGCCCTCGTCCGCAGACGCCGCGCAATCTGGCCGCCTCGCTGGCCATTGAGGCCGCCGAGGTCCTCGAGCACTTTCAGTGGGGGGAGGCGACGCCCGATCGATTGGCCCTGCGGCGCGAACTGGCGGACGTGATGCTCTACCTGCTGCAGCTGGCCAGCCTGACTGGGATCGACCTCGAGCAGGCGGTGTTGGACAAGCTAGAGGAAAACTACGGCCGGGCCTGGTGAGCGGATGAAGATATTGGCGCTCACCGATGCCATCGTCGAGCCGATCTACGGCTCGAGCGTGCCTGAGCGCCTGGTGGATGTCGGTCTGATCGTCGGCTGCGGCGACCTGCCCCGCGAATACCTGGAGTATGTCGTGACCCAGCTGAATGTCCCGATGGTGTACGTTGCCGGGAACCACGACCCGGACACCTACCATGTCGGCGGAGGGGACTCAATCGACGGGCATTGGCGGAGGGTTGGCGGCCTGAGGGTGGCCGGGTTGGGCGGCAGTCTGCGCTACAAGTTGGAGGGTCGGCACCAGTACACGGAGCGCGAGATGTTCTTCCGGATGGCGCGTTTGTTGCTCACCGTTCGCACCGGGCGGAGGGGCCTGGACCTGTTTGTGACCCACGCCCCGCCGAAAGGAGTCCACGACGCGCCGGACTGGACGCATCAGGGGTTCGAGTGCTTCCACCGATTCCTGCGCATGGCGCGGCCACGGCTTATGTTGCACGGCCACATCCACGCCGCCCCGAACCTGAAGGCTCGCGAGACGCGGGTGGGCGATACGCTGGTGGTGAACGTCTACCCTTACCGTCTAATCGATCTCCCGGAGCGGCGATGAACCGAGTCCCCATCCTTCCTGAGCCCGGCTTCCAATGGGCACGGCTGCGAGGGTTCTTCGGCCGAATCGTGCGAAGTCTCTCCGGCCACCCACCGGACTTGCTGTCGTTCGATGAAGTCAGGGAGAAGCTCCATCTCGGCGGCCCGATCTACAGCGGCCTGCACGATGTTCCGCTTGACAAGATCATCGGCAGCGTCGACCGGTATCGCGACTTCGACCGGTTGTTCCTGCCCAAACGGCCACACATGGAGGACAAGTGGGATCGCGTCAACCGGGCCTGGTACCGGGAGGAGAGCCTGCCGCCGGTCATGTTGTACAAGGTCGGGGAGGTGTACTTCGTCATCGACGGCCATCACCGCGTCTCGGTGGCGCGCACCCATGGCCAGCCGATGATCGGGGCCGAGGTGCGCGAGTGCAGAGCCCGCGTCCCGGTCACGCCGGACATCGATGCCAATGACCTGGAGCGGTTGGGGGAGCGTGTGGACTTCTTGGAGCGCACCCGGATCGATGTTGTGCGCCCTCAGTCCAGGATCGAGACCACACTGCTTGGCGGATACGACCGGCTGCTTGAGCACATCGCTGTCCACCGCTACTACATGGGAATCGATCAGTCGAGGGAGATCGGCGAAGAGGAGTCGGTCGCCCACTGGTACGATGCGTTCTACGTCCCGGTTACTCAGATCGTCGAGCAGTCGAGTATCCTTAGCGAGCTTCCCGGCCGGACTTCGACGGACATGTACCTATGGGTCATGGATCACCTGCATTACCTGCGCAGCCGGGCGGGAGGCCAGGAAGTGGATGCAGCCGCGGCCGCAGCCGACTTCCTCCATGGGATCAACGGGGGCGAGGCGGATGAGCAAGCTGGTGGATGAGGATACCTGGGCCTGGCCTTGCTCCCGGGCTGAGCTCACGGCCGGATTGCGGCGGCACCAGTCCGATAAGAGCCTGACCCTCGAGAGCGTCCGGCGGATCCCGCTCCCGGCGCGCCGGCCCTCAATCGGCCGCGTTCAGGGACTGATGGCAGAGTTCGTCCGCTCAGGTCGGCGCGGCCGCATGGCGCTGGTACTCAAGGAACCTCGCGGCACAACCCGCGCCGGTTTGGCCGGTGTTGGACGGCGCGAGGTCGGCGTGTACGCGGCACTGGCCAGCTCGCTGCCCGTCGAGACCCCGCAGCTGATCGCGGCCTCGCCCAACGGCAACTGGCTGATCCTTGCGGCGGAGACCGAGTCGAAGGCGCCCGAGGCCTGGGGGCAGGCGGACTACGAGCGCGCCGTCGATAACCTGGTGGCGCTGCATGAGCGGTTCTGGCGCCTCGAGGAGGACCTGGAGACCTTTGCCTGGTTGGCGCGGCCATTGCAGACGGACTTTAGCGTACATGTTGCGGCCGCGGCCCAGGCAATCGGGCACATGGTCGAAAGCGGAAAACCTATGACTCTCGCCGCTTCGCCCTGGCGGATACGGGTGATGGCACAGCTGACGACCGAGGCAGACAGGGTCGTCGAGCCGTTGAGCGATGCACCATCGACCCTGATGCATGGTGACTACTGGCCGGGCAACATCCTGCTCCTGGCCGATGGACGCCAGGTTGTGTACGATTGGCAGATGGCCGGGATCGGCCCCGGTGTGATCGACCTGCTAACCCTGGTTATGAAGAGTCAGTGGACATTCGAGAGGCTGCCGGTGACGCCGGAGTCGTTGATCGCCCGTTACCGCCAGGGGATGGTCGCCTGTACCGGCACCCACTGGAGCGACGAAGAGTGGGATCGGCTCTGGGATCACGCCCTGATGTGGCAGTTCCTCGAAGAGTGGATCGATGTCCTGGCCGCCTCACCGGATGCGGTGTTGCGGGCGCGGGCTGAGGACCTGGACGCAGTCTGGCTGCGACCGGTGTCCGAGGCCGTTGGGAGGAGGCTGCCGGCGGCCTGACCGGCTTCGTCGGCCTGGAAGCGGAGATGAACGAGGCAAGACGCAATCATCCAACGTACTGGAATTGAGGTCTCACCATGTCCGAAGATCGCCTGCCATCGAGATCTGAGAACTTCGCCGAGTGGTACAACCAGCTGGTCTTGCGGGCTGAGCTGGCCGACTATGCCCCTGTGCGAGGCTGCATGGTCGTCATGCCGTATGGATGGGCGCTATGGGAGAACATCCAGGCGGCGCTGGACCAACGCTTCAAAGCCACCGGTCACGTCAATGCGGCCTTTCCCATGCTGATCCCGATGAGCTTCCTAGAGAAGGAAAAGGCGCACGTCGAAGGTTTCTCACCGCAGCTGGCCGTGGTCACGATCGGGGGCGGGGAGCAGCTGGAAGAGCCGCTGGTCGTCCGACCGACGTCCGAGACCATCGTCGGCTACATGTATTCAAAGTGGATCAAGTCCTACCGCGACCTGCCTGTCCTGATCAACCAGTGGAACAGCGTCCTGCGCTGGGAAGTGCGGACCAAGCTCTTCCTGCGCACGGCCGAGTTCTACTGGCAGGAAGGACACACGGCACACGCCTCGGCTGAGGAGGCCCAGGCCGAGACTCTGCAGATGTTGAACATCTACGCCGATGTCGCCGAAAACATGGCGGCCATGCCCGTCGTGCGAGGCCGGAAGAGCGAGAGCGAGAAATTCGCTGGCGCCCTCCGCTCGTACAGCATCGAAGCCATGATGGGCGACACGCGGGCGCTGCAAGCTGCGACTTCCCACAACCTGGGTGACAACTTCGCCCGCGCCTTCGAGATCCGCTATCTGGACGCGGCCAACACCTTGCAGTACTGCTGGACGACCTCCTGGGGACTATCGACGCGCATCATCGGCGCCATCATCATGGTCCATGGCGATGACAAAGGCCTGATCCTGCCCCCGCGGCTGGCGCCACATCAGGTGGTCATCGTCCCGATCTACAAGAACGACCAGGAGAAGTCGGAGGTGATGGAAGCCGTGGCACGGCTGGAGGGCCAGCTCGCCGGCGTTCGCTTCAAGGTCGACCGGCGGGATGGATACAGCCCCGGATACAAGTTCAACGACTGGGAGATGAGGGGTGTTCCGCTGCGGCTGGAGATCGGGCCGAAGGACGTGGCGCAAGGAACGGTCACGCTGGCGCGTCGCGACGTGCCAGGCAAAGAAGGGAAACAGGCTCTCAGCCAGGAGGCGGTTGCGCAGGCGGCGCGGGATCACCTCGAGGCGATTCAACAGGCGTTGTTCGAGCGTGCTCTGGCTTTTCGGCGGAATCACAGCCATCAACCGGAATCGTACGACGAATTCAAGCAGGTCGTCGAGGGTGGGTGGGCCGAGGCCTGGTGGTGCGGGGATGAGTCCTGCGAGTCCGCCATCAAGGAAGACACCAAGGCAACCACCCGCAACATCCCCCTCGAACAGCCCGGAGGCGAGGGGAAATGCATCCGCTGCGGAAAGCAGGCGAGCGAGCGGGCGTGGTTTGCCAGAGCCTATTAGCCGGAGCCGCGTTGCAGTGATGATCGAGCCCCCGGCTGCAGCCGGCTCATCGCCGGCTTGATGGGCCAATAGAGGCGCGCCTTCACATGCCTGCGATTGACCCGGCGCGGCTTTCCCGCGAGATCCAGTCGCTGCTGGCCGACTTTGACCGACCGGGGACCTTCGTCGAGCGGGCGCTCTCTCTTCTCGAATTCTACGCCGATCGACTCTCCCGGCCGGGCGCGCACGCCGCCATGCGGGCGCCGTTTCGCACCCTGTCCGTTCCCAGTCCGGTGATGAACAGCCTGCGTCAAGCGCTCCACCGGACGGCGGTCGCCCAGCCACAGGACGCCTGGGACGTGGCGGATGGCCTGTGGGCCGTGGGCTATCACGAGACCCACGTCTTGGCCGCGGCAGTTATGGAGGCCCAAACGGATGCCCGAGCCGCGGCCTGGGTGGAAGCGCGCCTCGCCGGCCAACTGGACGACCGCTTGCGCCTGCTGCTGGCCAAGACGGCCTGGGGTGGCTGGCGAGCCGCCGATCCGAACTCCTTCATCGCCCTGACGGAGGACTGGATCCGCGGCAAGGACCCGATGCGTCAGGCGTTTGCGTTGCTTGCGCTGCAATCGGCCGCCGAGAACAGAGACCCACCATTCCTTGCCAGGCTGTTCGACCTGCTCTACCGCCTCCCGCCTCTGCGTCAGCCGAAGGCACAACGCGCTCGCCTCGACCTGCTCGGCGCCTTAGCCGGCGGCAGCCCGGCAGAGACGGCTGCCTACTTGTTGCACGAGCACCAGCGGGGTGCGTCGGGGAGCGACCGCACCTTGCGCGATCTCCTTCCCCGCTTCCCGCCGGACTGGCAGGCCCGCCTCCGGGCATCCTTGAGGGGTTGATGGCCGCCTGTTATAATGCGTCGAGTTCTGACTAGACCGGCTTCTGGTTGCCTTTGGCGACTGGGGGCTGGGTGACCTGCGAGAGGAGCAGACGTCATGTCCATCACCAAGGAAGCCAAGACACAGCTGATCGGGGAGTATCACCGGCACGGCACCGATACCGGATCCCCCGAAGTCCAGGTGGCGTTGCTGACGCAGCGCATCGAACAGCTGACAGAGCACCTGCGCAACCACAAGCACGATGAGTCGTCCCGGCGGGGGCTGCTCAAGATGGTCGGGAAACGACACCGCCATCTGGCCTACCTGAAGAACACCAATCCGTCGGGTTACCTTGGGTTGACCGATCGGTTGGGCATACGCCGCAAGTAGCCGGCTAAGGCGCCCTCGCCTCCCCCAGCAGGCCGTCCGATCCGAGGAGCGAGCAAACAACCGGTGGATGCTGCCGGTAGCATTGCGCGCCGCAATCCTATAGAATCAAGTTGCGCGCCCCGGAGGAAGCGACGGGTCGGGAATTGGAGTGCGTTCACCAGCCAACACGGACCGCGATCGGCTGATGGCCACACTCCAGTCCCTGACTCGCCTCCTCCCTGGCGAGAAAGGGGCCTCCATGTCAGGCACACGCACTTTCCAGACAACCATTGACGGCAAGACCTTCATCATCGAGACCGGTAAACTCGCTGGCCAGGCGGGGGGGGCGGTCACCGTCCGCCAGAAAGACACCCTGGTGTTGGCCACCGCCACCATGGCGATGGCGCCGCGCGAAGGGATCGATTTCTTCCCGCTGACAGTTGACTACGAAGAGCGGTTGTATGCCGGCGGCCGCATCCCGGGGTCGTTCTTCCGTCGGGAGGGCCGGCCCTCCGAAGCTTCGATCCTGATCGCCCGCCTGGTCGACCGGCCGATGCGGCCGCTGTTTCCCAAGGACATGCACAACGACGTGCAGATCATGCTCTACTCGCTCTCCTCCGACGGGGAGACGCCGATGGATGTGCTGGCGATCGTCGGGGCATCTGCCGCGTTGAGTATCTCGGATGTGCCTTTCCTGGGGCCGGTCGGCGGCGTGCGGGTGGGCATGGTGGATGGAGCCTTCGTCCTCAACCCGACCTACCAGCAGTTGGAGGCATCTCCCCTCGACCTGCGTTTGGCCGGCACTCGCGATGCCATCCTGATGGTCGAGTGCGGCGCCGATGAGGTCTCCGAGCAGACGATGGTCGAGGCGCTCGAGTTCGGCCATCGCCAGATGCAGCCGCTCATCGACCTGCAGGACGAGATGCGGGCGGCCGTGGGCAAGCCCAAGTCCGACTACCCTCCCTTCCAGATTCCGGATCAGGTCATTGGCCAGGTCCGCACCTGGGTCGGCAGCCGCCTGCGGGCGATGGTCGAGCAACCGCTAAGCCGGGCCGAGCAGCGCCAGGCCTTCCTTGGCCTGAAGATCGAGGCGACCGCCAGCCTGTGTCAGGAGGGTGGGCTGGACTCGGAACAGGTGGATCAGTCGATCGACCGGCTGTACGAGCTGGAGGTCCGGCGGCGGATCGTCGACGAAGGCAAACGCCCCGATGGCCGCGGCTTCAAAGACATCCGCCCGCTCAGTGCCGAGGTCGACCTCAGCCCACGCGCCCACGGCTCGGGGTTGTTCACCCGCGGCGAGACGCAGGTGCTGACGCTGGCGACGCTGGGGACACCGCGCGAACGCCAGGAGCTCGATGGCCTGTCGCCGGTCGATGAGAAGCGCTATATGCATCACTACAACTTCCCGCCTTTCTCGACCGGGGAAGTGCGCCCGCTGCGCGGCACCTCCCGACGCGACACCGGTCACGGCGCGCTGGCGGAGCGTGCGCTGTTGCCGGTCTTGCCGCCGATGGAGGATTTTCCGTACACCATGCGCTTGGTCTCCGAGGTGCTGTCGTCGAATGGCTCGACTTCTATGGCCTCCGTCTGCGGGTCGACCCTGGCCCTGCTGGACACCGGCGTTCCGATCCGTGCTCCTGTGGCGGGCATCGCCATGGGGCTGATCAAGGACGGCGACCGACATGCCATCCTGACCGACATCCAAGGCGCGGAGGACCACTTCGGCGACATGGACTTCAAAGTCGCCGGGACGCGGCAGGGCATCACCGCTCTGCAGATGGACATCAAGATCAAGGGGATCACCGCCGAGATCATGTCGGCCGCGCTGCAGCAAGCGAAAGAGGCCAGGATGTCGATCCTGGACGTGATCGAGCATGCCATGCCAGCGCCGAGAGCGGAACTCAAACCGTTCGTGCCGCGGCTGACGATCATCAAGATCGATCCGGACAAGATCGGCGCGGTCATCGGTCCTGGCGGCAAGATGATCCGCAGTATCCAGGAACAGACCGGTGTCCAAATCGATATCGAGGACGACGGCTCCGTTTTCATCGCCGCCGCCGATGCCGAGAAGTCCAACCGCGCCAGGGAGCTGATCGAGAGCCTGACCGAGGTGCCGGTGGTGGGCCGCATCTACACCGGCAAGGTCGTGCGCACGACCGACTTCGGTGCCTTCGTGGAGATCCTGCCGAACGTCGACGGCATGGTGCACATTTCGCAGCTGGACAGCGATCGGATCGAGAAGGTCGAGGACGTAGCACGCGTCGGTGAGGAATTGACTGTGATGGTGACGTCGATCGATCCAGAGGGGAAGATCCGCCTGTCGCGACAAGCCGTCCTGGAGGGCTGGACCCCGGAAGAGGCGCTGGAACGCGACCGGCGCACTCCGCGGCGCTCGCCGGAGGGCAGCGGCCGCGGCTCTGGTCGTCCAGGAGGCGGTCGCCCATCCGGCCAGGGCCGCTCGGGCCGCGGCGGCTCAGGGCCGCCACGCCGCTGAGGCTCGTCCCATGGGCGCCAGGCGGGGCGCGGGGAGCGACTTTGACGGGTATCCGCCGGAAAAGACGAAGGACGTTGTGAGCGCAGAAAGCTGGCCGGGGTCAGGATCGCCTCCCTGGCAGCCTGCCTCTCGCCTTGTGGCTGGGGTTCTGCTTATCCTGGCCGCGGCGCTGTTGGCATTTGCCCTGCGGTCGACGCTGGTCGTGCTGATGGCGGCGGTCGTGCTGGCCTATGTGCTCCACCCGCTGGTCAGCCGGCTGCAGCGGCACCTGCGCATGCCGCGCTGGCTTGCCACGACAACCCTCTACCTGGGCATCCTGGGGATCGTAGGAGGACTGGCTGCCGCACTGGGCCTGGCGCTGTCACAGCAGCTGCTCGGACTGGTAGCGGACCTGCAGTCTCTCTCCGATCGGATTCCGCAGCTCATCGACCAGGCCGAAGGGTACATCCTGAATGTTGGCCCCTTCGGGTTCGTCCTGACGCGTCAGACCCTCGAGTCTTTCATCTCCCCACTGACCTCGGCGCTTCAGCCGATACTGTCCCAGACCGGCCAGACGCTGGGAGCCTCAATCGCAGCCGCGGCCTCAGCCATCGGTAAGGTGTTTGTGGTCCTGGTTCTGGGGTTCTACCTGCTGCTCGACTACGGCATGGTCGATCGCATGGTGATCGGGCTGATGCCGGCCCCCTACCAGGGCGATGCCGAGCGGCTGACGCGGGAAACCGAGTTGGTATGGCGCGCCTTCCTTCGAGGACAACTCGGCCTGGCGCTGTTCGTCGGTTTCTTCGTTGCCTTGATGCTCTCGTTCCTGGGCGTGCGCTTCTCGCTCGGCCTGGGCGTGATCGCCGGAGTGCTTGAGTTCGTCCCGGTCTTCGGCCCGACGATCGCCACAGCACTGGCCGTCGTCGTGGCCTTCTTCCAGGCTGGGTCGTGGCTGGGTCTCAGCCCGCTCGCCTTGGCCCTGCTGGTGCTGGGGGTCATGGTGGTCATCCAGCTGGTGGAGAACAACGTCCTGGTGCCGCGCTTCATCGGAGTCTCGCTGAGCTTGCATCCGATCCTGGTGCTGTTGGCGGTCGTCGCCGGCGCCAGTGTGGCCGGCATCGTGGGCGTGCTGGTTGCGGCCCCGGCGCTGGCGACGCTTCGCTTGTGGGGCGGATACGTCTACTACAAAGCGGTGGGGATCAACGCCTGGCCGGTTTCCCCCGTGCAGCCCAGGGTTCGTCCCAAGCGCCTGCTGGCGCAGTTGCGGCGTCGCTGGCGCAGGCCGAAGGCCGTGGACGGGTCATGACCGCACTCGACCCTGACCGCTCACCGCGCTGGACCACAGCCACCAAGATGGTGGTGTCCCTGGTGGGCATCGTCCTGGCCGGGGCGTTGGTGATCCGCTTCCGCGGCATCCTGCCTCTGATCATCCTCAGCGGCCTGCTGTCCTACTTGATGATCCCTCTGGTCGGCTTCCTCCACCGTCGGGGTCGGATCGGTTGGACCGCCTCGACCAACATCGCCTTCCTTCTGTTGCTGGTGATCCTGGTCAACTTGGCTACGGCCGTCGGCCTGGCCGCGCTGCAGCAGCTCCAGGCACTGTTGCTGACCCTGCAGAACCTGCTGCTCAGCCTGCCGGAGCGCCTGGCCGGCCTGGAGAACCTGGTGCTGATGGTCGGACCGTGGCATTTCGACCTGGGGGTCTTCGACCCGACCACACTCGTCCGGCAGACTCTGTCGTTGATCCAGCCTGCGCTGACCCAGGTCAGCAGCCTCCTGACCTTCGCCGCCGCCCGCATCATTGAGGGCCTGGCGCGCGTTGTCTTCGTCCTGGCGATCGCATACTTCGTCGTCCTCGATTCGACCAAGCTCCAGCAACGCTGGGCGGGATTCAGCATCCCCCGGCATGAGGCTGATGTCCGGCGCATCCAGGTCGGATTGGGTCGGATCTGGCATGCGTTTCTGCGCGGCCAGCTGCTGATCGTCTTGGTGACAGGTGTGCTGACGACGGTCCTGATGAGCCTGCTTGGAGTTCGATACGCGGTCGCCCTTGGCGTCCTGATGGGACTGGCCAAGTTGATTCCGATCGTCGGGCCGTTCTCGGTCGGTGTCGTCGCCGGCCTGGTCACGCTGCTTCAGACCAACCATCCGCTTGGGCTGACGCCGCTGGGTCACACCGCGATCGTGGTCCTGGCGCTGATCGTGCTGGACCAGGGCATTGACTACCTCCTGATTCCCCGCATTATGGGCAACTCGCTCAGCCTGCATCCAGTGATCGTCCTGATCGGGGCGATCATCGGGGCCAGCCTGCTGGGCGTGGTGGGCCTCCTGCTATCCGCGCCCACGATGGCCACCGCCATCCTGCTTGGGCGCTACGCCCTTCGCAAGCTCTTCGATTTGCCTCCCTGGGACCCGCCGATCGACGCCATCGGGGGCTCCCGACCGTCGCTTCCCAGGCTGCCTTGGCGCCGCGGCGCCAAGGCGCAGTCCTAGGCCGCCGTGACTTCGCTGCGCGAGGCTGTCCGCAGGCGCCACCGCCGCCACCCGACGGCGCCGACGCCGGACCCGGCTATGTCCTATCGCTTCTTCTGGATGGCGCAGGCGCGCCTCTGGCCCGCGCCGCGCCGCCAGGCGGTACTGCAAGCCGTTCGTGCGGTGGTCGAGGCTCCGGACTTCGTCCCCAATCCCTACCAGCGACTGTACCAGGTCGTCGGGTTGGACCCGACCGGCCAGGCGGGCGCAAGCCTGGTGGCATTGCGCGAGGTACTTCAAGCACTTCAGGCGTCCGACAACACAACCGCCTGACGGATCCGGAGCCGGCGAGCGGGATGGAGGGAGAGATGAGCGAACCGATCGAGACAGAGACACTCGCGGAGACCAGCAACTACATTGCCTGGAGGGCAAGTGAGCCCGATGAGGAGTTGACCTTTCACATCGAAATCGGAGGCGTGACCTTGCACTTCTTCGAAGAAGAGTGGGCCGAGTTCCTCGACCTGGTTCGGGCTTTGATCTGAGCCGCACACGCTGAGGGCCGCCGCAAGCTACTCTGCTGCTACGCCAGCCTCGTGGGGCCGCCTTCTCGCCGCGACCGCCGGCGGGCCATGCCCCCTCACGCCGAGGAAAGCAGGCAGGCCAGACGGTGGGGAGGCGGAGGTGCTGCTTGCCGGTCGTGCGGCACGACGGCGGACGGCAGCCCGTAAATCGAGATGCTCGACCTGGCTTCGCTCTCAGTCCTCCAATCCACCGCCGGCCAAGCATGCCTAGCGGAAGCCAGGCTACTGCAGCCGACCGAGGCGACATTCCTCATCCTGGCCCAGCGCCTTGCCCGCAGATACCCGGAACGCCTGGCTCGGCTAAGCCTGGAGCAGGTCCTCCTGCGCCAACGCGCCGCGGCCAAGTTCCCATCCGCCGACCGCATGTTCTTCACCCGCCAGGGGCTGGAGCAGGCGACCCACTCGGCTGTGGCCAAAGCCCGAGCCAGTCGGTTCACCGGATTCAAGCGGATCTTCGACCTTTGCAGCGGGATTGGGGGCGATGCACTGGCTCTGGAGGAGTTCGGCCCAGTCATTGCAGTGGACCAGGATCGGCTGGCGGCGGCGGTTCTCCAGGCCAACGCCCTCAGCCTGGGCCGGGAGTCCAGGATACGCGCCGTGGTAGCGGATGTCCGTCACCTGCCTTGGCGATTCGGCAGGCAGGCCGGCGCTTTCTTCGATCCATCCCGGCGTGACGATCTCCGGAGGCTGCGTAGGAGCGAGCACTACCACCCGGCGCTCTCGACAGTTCGCGGCTGGCTCGATGAGGTCGCCGGCCTTGGGGTGAAGGTCGGGCCGGCAGTCGACCGGGCGGAACTCGGAGGCTATGCCTGTGAGGTCGAGTTCGTCTCCCTCGACGGAGACCTGAAAGAGGCCAGCCTGTGGTTCGGCGCACTCCAGACGGCGGACGTGCGGGCGACCGTCCTCCCGGGCCCTCACACCCTCACCGGGCCTCCGGTCCGTGCTGGGAGACTGGCTCCGCCGCAGCAGTACATCTATGAGCCCGATCCGGCGGTACTACGCGCCGGTCTGGTCGGCAACCTGGCGGAGCGGCTGGAGGCGGCGCAACTTGATCCGACGATCGCCTACCTGACCAGCTCGGTCCTCGCCACGACCCCCTTCGCCCGTGCCTACGAGGTCCTCCAGCACTTCCCTTTCAGCCGCAAACGGCTGCAGGCGGCGCTGCAGGCGCTGGAGGCAGGCGAGGTCACACTGAAGAAAAGGGGCTCGCCGGTCGACACCGAGGCCTTGGGCCGACGGCTGCGCTTGACGGGGGAGCGCCCCTTGACCGTCCTGCTGACCCGGGTGGCGGATGTGCACTCGGCCTTGATTGTGGTTCCCGTGCCGCATGTCTAGGAGGCTGAGGATAGAGTCATCCTGGCTGAGAGGAATTCGCACATGTGACGGTTGGGGCGAAGCCCCATCCGCCCCATCTGCGGTTCCATTCCCTGCGCAAGGCACATTTCATCGACCTGCTAGTTCGGCAGCGATTGAAGTCCGGCAGGGGCGGTGCTATCATCGCCGGCACTCCCCATGACAGGTGGTACACCATGCCTACTCGACGCGAATTGCTCACTTGGCAGGAAGTCGACCGTCTGATCGACCATCTGACGCCCCAATTCCGGACGGGGTTCGAGGCGATGGTCATCATCAGCCGCGGGGGTGTGGTGCCCGGAGGAATCCTGGCGGAGGCGCTCGCAATCCAGGATCTGCTGATTGCATCCGTCGATTTCCCGTACGAGGCAGAGCGGGAGCGAGCGAAGCTTCTGGCCTGGCCCAAGTTCATCCAGTTTCCCGCAGATGAACAACTGCTGGGCCGAAGGGTGATCGTCGTCGATGATGTATGGGGCTCGGGACGGACAATCACCGCCGTAAGGAGCCGCGTCGCCTCTGCCGGCGGGATCCCCTCCACTTGTGTTCTGCATTTCAACCCGTATCGCTCCCTGTTCTTGCAGGCCGAGCCGGACTACTACGCCGCCGTCACCGATGCTCACATCGTGTATCCCTGGGAGGTCCGGCGGGGGACCGACAGGGTGCTGCTGGATCAACCCACGCCCCATTGAGGCCGAGCAAAGCGGCTCTGTTTGACATCCCAGGCACGGCTGGGTATAATGGTCAAGCGATCGCAGGAAGGCCCTTTTCCGGCTGTCTGGACTGTTAGAGGAGAGCATCTGGGGTAGTTCAAGGGTCGTCGAACTGGGTGTC
>CAZBJQ010000029.1:0-23732 GCA_964492235.1 uncultured Anaerolineaceae bacterium
GGCGCGCGCCGCCGAGCGCCTGCTGCAGGAAGGACCGTCGCTGGTTGTCGTGACCGACGGTGCAAGCGGCTGCTGGGGCCACCCCCGAGACGAGCCACCCTTCGCCCAGGGAGCCTTCACCATCCAGGACATTGTCGACACTACCGGTTGCGGCGACAGCTTCCACGGGGCCTTCGTCTACGGCGTATTGAAGGGCATGCGGCTGCGCCAGACGGCCCGCTTCGCCAGCGCCGTCGCGGCTCTGAACACCCGTGCCCTTGGCGGCCGGGATGGGCTGCCTGCGTTAGAGCAGGTGACGGCGTTCCTTCAGCAGCAGTAGACAGCCGGACGCTCTTGAGCGGGCCGTGTTCTGGTTGCCCGAGGCAGGCTGTGGGCAGAGGGGCCGTCCCACGAGCCTGATGCAGTCAAGGGTGAAGGCGATGCGGGGGTTGGGCTGCGTTTGGGGAGCCCGGACGCGGCGCGTCTCGAGCGACAGGCTTCCCAAGTCTTAGACGATCCACACCTTCTCAAAAACCAGCAAGCACATCGCCGCCATGACGATCGAAGTCAGGAATAGCAGGATGGATAGCAAGAAGCGCTGACCGGCGTTCATACCCATCACGCGACGCTCCGGAGCCGCCCGTTTTGGCTGGACGGTCGTCGCCAGGTCGCCGCCCTCGTAGTACGAAGACCCGTCCGACATGTCCCGCAGGTTGTCAAACATCCTCAACCTCCCGATCACGGCTTGCGCCGCCCATCCGAGTGTATTCTATCCGCTCTGTCTGTCAACCGGGCGCAGGCGTGGGTCGCTTCCGGCGACATGTACTTCGCCAAGGCCGGGCACAGCCAGCAGGGCTTCGCCGCCCGGACCGATTCCCATCAGCCTTCCCCTCCACGTCTGCCCGCCGCTGCTGACCTCGACGGTCCGGTCCCGGAACGCCAGCCGCTCGTTGGCGGCGGCCACGACTGCAGGCGGGTCGATCGGTCGGCAACGGAGCCCGACCTGCTCGACGATCGCCACCAGTAGCTCTTCTCGGCTGACCCGGCGGCCGATGGCTGCCTCGACGCTGGTCGCCGGGAAGTCCACTTCCGCCTCGGGAGGCGCGGCCTCGACATAGACGTTGACGCCAATCCCCAGGACGAGATGGGAGACCCACCCTTCGACCCAACTCACCTCGAGCAGCACCCCTGCCACCTTACGCTCTGCAAGCAAGACATCATTCGGCCACTTGATCCCCGGTCTTGCCCCCAGAGCCTCCAGCGCCTCGGCGACGGCCAGCGCTCCCACGATGTTGAAAGCCGCCAGGTGAGCGTCCGCGGGTCTCCCGGCCGGTATCTTTGGGCGCAGCACCAGGCTCAGTGCCAGCGCCGAACCCGGCGGGGTGCGCCATGGACGCCCGTGCCGACCTCGCCCTTCCGTCTGCTCCTCTGCCACCACCAGGACGCCTTCATCGGCGCCACCGGCCGCCAGCTCGGCGGCCAGGGTGTTGGTCGAGCCCAGACGAGGATGGAAGACCAGCGGCCTGCCCATACCATGTACGGGCAAGCGGCGCTCAAGCCAGGCTGCATCCAGCATGCTCACATTGTAGGCGTGCATGCAGGTTTCATGCCATCGTTCCCGGCTTCTGCTAGAATGTAGGGCGTCGATGAACCGCATCTGGGCCCCCTGGCGCATGTCCTACATCGAATCCACTGGCAGACAGACGCAGGCTTGTTTCTTTTGCGACCACCTCGCCCAGCCGGACGGGCCGGAGAATCTGATCCTGCATCGTGCGGCGTTCAGCTTCGTCATCCTTAACCGTTTCCCATATACCAACGGCCACACGATGGTTGTCCCCTACCAGCATGTTGCCTCGCTTGTCGAGCTGGATCCGCCGGCGCAGGCGGAGCTGATGCAGCTCTCCGCACTGGCGTTGGAGGCACTGACGGCCGCCTACGGGGCGCAGTCCTTCAACGTCGGGATCAACATTGGCGCGCCCGCCGGCGCCGGCGTCGCCGACCACGTGCATGTGCATGTCGTCCCGCGCTGGGCAGGTGATACGAACTTCATGGCTACCACCGCCTCCACGCGGGTGATCCCCGAAGACCTGGCGCGCACCTACCAGCGCCTGCTAGTGGAATGGCAAGCGCTTACCCAGGGAACCGGTCGTCCCGCCGGTCCGCCGCCCGCTACGTAGCACCTATCCTGCGACGCAGGTGACGGCGGATCTGGGAGGATTGGTGCATCTGCCTCTCGGGAGGAAGCTCATGCCTGCACGGTCCGATCCTCGCCAACCGGTCATTCTGAGCGCGGCTCGAACGCCGATGGGTCGATATCAAGGCAGCCTGGCGCCGATGGCCGCACCCGCCCTGGGTGCGGCCGCCATTCGGGCGGCGGTAGCCCGGGCGGAGATCCATCAACTCGAAGCGATCGATGAAGTGCTGATGGGCAACGTCGTCTCGGCGGGACTGGGTCAGGCCCCCGCCCGGCAGGCGGCGATCTATGCCGGCCTGCCCCCGACTGTCGGCGCAACGACCTTGAACAAGGTCTGCGGCTCCGGCCTCAAGGCCTGCATGCTGGCTGCACAGGCGATCCGCGCCGGCGATGCCGAGTTGATTGTCGCCGGCGGAATGGAGAGCATGAGCAACGCGCCTCACCTGATCCGGGGGCGAGGCGGCCTGGCCTTCGGCCATCAGCCGCTGGTCGACGCGCTGCTGTATGACGGTCTCTGGGATCCTTTCGAAGACTGGGCGATGGGAATGGCGGCGGAACACATTGCCGCCGCCTATGAAGTGACACGTCACGCCATGGACGAATGGTCGCTGGGCAGTCACCGTAAGGCGATCGCCGCCATCGACAGCGGGAAGTTCAAGCGGGAAATAGCCCCGGTCGAGATTCCCGCCAAGAAAGGACCGCCGCAGGTCGTGGCGCAGGACGAAACACCCCGCCGCGATACGTCGCTGGAAGCCCTGGCCGCCCTCAAGCCGGCCTTCAAGCCCGATGGTCTGGTAACGGCCGGGAACGCCCCCGGCTTGAACGACGGCGCGGCGGCACTGGTCGTCGCCAGCCGGCGCAAAGCAGAGGCCATGGGGTCGACCCCGCTGGCGCGCATCGTCGGCTATGCCCAGGCTGCCGTCCCGCCCAAGGAATTGTTCATCGCCCCGGCGCGGGCGATTCCCCGCTTGCTGGAGCGCGTCGGATGGCGGTTGGCCGAGGTCGACCTGGTGGAGCTCAATGAAGCCTTCGCGGCGCAGGTGTTGGCGGACGGCTACGCCCTGACCGAGCTTGGCTGGGACTGGGAGCGGGTCAATGTCCACGGGGGTGGGGTTGCCCTCGGGCACCCCATCGGCGCCTCCGGTGCGCGCATCCTCACGACCTTGATCCACGCGCTGCAGGACCGCGGCCTGCGCCGTGGGATCGCCGCCTTGTGCCTGGGCGGGGGCGAGGCCGTCGCCATGGCTATCGAGATCGAAGCCTGAGGAGGACGGATGGACATCCAGCGGATCGTCGTCGTCGGCGCCGGCACGATGGGCAATGGCATCGCCCAAACGGCGGCCGTTTCAGGGTATCAGGTCACGATGACCGATGTCGTGCCGGAGGCGATCAAGCGCGGCCAGGCCGCCATCGCGAAATCGGCGGCCAGGCTCGCGGCGAAGGACTCGATCACGCAAGCCCAGATGCAGGCGGCTCTGGGAATTCCGACGGCGCTCGATCTCGAGGCGGTGCGTCAGGCCGACCTGGTCATCGAGGCGGCCACCGAGAATCCGGACCTCAAGCTCAAGCTGTTCGCGGAGATCGATCGCTTGGCGCCTGCACAGGCTATCCTGGCCTCGAACACCTCGTCGATCTCACTGACCAAGATCGCCGCCGCCACCCGGCGCCCCGAACAGGTGATCGGGATGCACTTCTTCAATCCGGTGCCGCTGATGCGCCTGCTGGAAGTCATCCGTGGCCTGGCCACATCGGATTCGACAGCCGAGATTGCCATCGAAGTCGGTCGCAAGCTGGGAAAAGAGCCGGTTGAGGCCAAGGACTCCCCCGGGTTCATCAGCAACCGTATCCTGTGCCCGATGATCAACGAGGCCGTATTCGCCCTGCAGGAAGGGATCGGTTCGGCAGAAGCCATCGACACCGTGATGCGCCTGGGCATGAACCACCCGATGGGCCCGCTGGCGCTGGCCGATCTCGTCGGAATGGATGTCGTCCTCTTCGTAATGGAAGTCCTGCACCGCGATCTGGGTGAGGACAAGTACCGTCCGGCGCCCTTGCTGCGCAAGATGGTCGATGCCGGCTACCTTGGGCGGAAGAGCGGGCGAGGCTTTTACCACTACCAGAGCTAGGTCGCGCTGCCCGCATGCCTGGCTCTCAACGCGCCGCGGCCAACCGCTGGCAGCCCCAGGCATTGCCGCTAGAATCACCCCGGGTCGGTTCTCTCGTACCGGTTGCGGCTGTGCACCTGCCGCACCAACCCGAGGGCGGCGAGACGTGCTGCCCACGCGGTCCTGAGACACGCGGCCCAGGAGGCTCTCGCATGCATAGAGCTGTCTTCCTCGCGGCAGGCGCGGCCTGGATCCTGGCCACCCTCGCCTGCGCCCTCCCATCCGCCGGCGGCCTCGACGAGGCGCAGGTGGCCACGGCGGTCTCGGCGACGATGGCTGCCGGGACCGCGGTCGGACACGGTGTGGGAGAACCGACCGCCGCATCAGGACCTCCACAGGCGCCGGCCGAGACCCTGGCTGCCCCCGAGGCGGGTGGCGATCAGCAGCTGGTCTATACGAGCGGGGGCGATGTCTGGTTGATCGAGGAGGCGGCGCCTGCACGCCAATTGACCGCCACCGGCGGCGTTTACCAGGTCACCATCTCATCCGACGGCGAGAAGATCGTCTTCGTCCGCAGGGCGAGTGTGGACTCGCCATCCGAGGTCTGGACTGTAAACCGGGATGGTACCGGCCAGGCTCAACTGGTGGCGTCCACGCGCTGGAACCAACTCCACGACCCGGCCGGCTTCCTCTTCAATGACCTTTCGGCCATCGAGTTCATCCCCGGCTCGTATGCCCTGCTGCTGAACACGCAGGCCGTGCCGGAAGGCCCGGGGGTCTTTCAGTACGACGACCTGCTCCGGCTCGACGCCGATACGGGCGAGCTAAGCGAACTGCTTCCGGCCGGCCAGGGCGGCGCCTTTGCGCTTTCTCCGGACGGCACAACGGCCGCCATTGTCCGCCCGACCTCGATCGGGCTCGTGGGCACCGACGGGAGCGACCTGCGGCCGGATCGCGTGACCTTCCCAATGGTGATCACCTACAGCGAGTACTTGTGGTACCCAAAGGTGGTCTGGTCACCCGACTCAACCTCGGCGGGCGTGGCCATCCCCTCCGCCGATCCGCTGGCCGCCGATCCAACCGGCACGATTTGGACCCTGCCGAAGGACGGTGGTGCGGCGATCGCATGGTCCACCATCCCTGGCAACTTCTTCTTCTCTCAATTCGGTGCTCCGTCCGTGGCGCCAAGCCTCGGCCGGGTGGCGTTCGCCCGCGAAGGCGCCGCGCCCAACACAAGTGATCTGTACTTGGCAAACCTCGACGGAAGCGGAGAAACACTCTACGTCAGCGGTGATGCTGCCTGGAGAGGCTGGGCACCCGACGGTGAGCACTTCGCGTACTCTCTGGACTCGCCCACCAACCTGATGCTCGGCGCCGTCGGGGCTTCGCCCCTCCCGCTGGCGACCGGCCACAACCTGCAGTGGGTCACCTCGACCGACTTCCTGGTGATCTCCGGCGGCGAAGGCTCCTGGACTCTGTCCCGAGGATCGATTGGAGGCCCCGTGGTGCCGCTGGCTACGCCAGCGGGGGACTTCGTGGCGTACGACATCAGCCTCCGTTGAAGTGGGATGAGCTCGCAGGGTCAAGTGAGCACGGCCAGACCCCGGAGTAGACGACAAGGGGCCGTCCAAATGGGTCGTTGCTGCTGGAGGAAGACCCGATATGTGGGTTCTCCCCAAATTCCGCGATCTCTCGCCTTGCCAGGCCGCGTTCGGGATAGCCTTTTCTCGCAACCTCCCGCCGCCCAGACTTGAGGCAGGACTACGTGCCCCGCGCCCGAACGCGCTCCATCACTGCCTTCAGGCTGACCCGCATTCGCTCCAGCGATTCGGCCAGCTCACCAACCTCGTCTTTGGAGTGCACCTCCACCGTGGTCTCAAGGTCGCCGGTGCTCAGCTTGTCGGCGGTCCGCACCAGGTAGGAAAGCGGGCGTGTGATGCTCCGCGTAATCACGACTGACAGAACGATCCCCAAAGCGACAGCCCCCAGGGAGATGGCGGTCGAGATCAGGCTCGATGTGCGCTGGGCCTGCTGAGTCGACTCGATCGTGCGGTTAATCGACTCGCGCACCGCCTTCTTCAGAGCATCCAGGACGAGCTGAAGCTTGTCGCGCGCCTCGCCGATCCGGCTCATGGCCTGGCTGCGGTTGATCGGCTGCAGCTTCGCCGCCTCGACGTAGGAGGCCGATATCTCGGCGTAGCCATCGCTGGCCGTCTTCAGGTTGGCGATCATCTCCCGATCGATCCCTTCGGTCGTCAGGACGAACTCCTCAACCCGCTCGGTGGCGGCATCAAGCAGGACCTGCGCGCGCGACAGCCCGCCGTCCGTGCGGTCCAATAGGGCGGGCTGCAGGGAGGCCTCGACGCGCTCGACCGCGGTCTCAATCAGAGCCAGACTCACCAACTGTTGAGTCCGGTCGGACACGGCCTGAATGGAAGCCTCGATCTGCGAGCTGTACCACAGGCCTACCACGCCAATCGCCAAGAGCATGGCCAGCATGACCATGAACCCAAGCCTCAGCCGAAGACCGATTGTGTTGCGCATGCAGAGCCTCCCATTCACTCCCGTGCCTGTGCCGGGACAAACCCGCCCGGCGCGGACTCAGCGTGCTAGGATTCGCTTTGCCGAATCCAGGAATCGTCTTCGCCTCGCCGAGTCCGCCACATCAGCCGCCAGCCGTTCCAGGAAGGCCGGCACCTGCACTTCGCTCAGGGTCGTCCGCGTCGCATGCAGCTTACCCAAGGTTTCGTCTACCATCAACATCGCCACAGGGCCCACAGCAACAGCCAGCTCATGCTCCACCTGGGTGACCCTTTCGGCCGGGATCACGCCACCGCCGGCCGAGGGCGCTTGCGGCGCCGGCGCGGGCGCACCGGGCATCGCTTTCTTCAACTGACGAACGGCCATGTTGGCCGTCAGGTTTAGCATCGGGATATTGACCAGCGAGCTGCATACAATGCACAGGCAGCCCGGATCGAGTGCCTTGAGCACCAGTACGCCTGACTCGAACACCATCTGGACATCTATCGCCTTCTTGCGCTGAAAGCCTCCATCGGCGGTCCGGCTGATGGTCTTCGCCACCAGGCTGAGGACCTCGTCCGAGATCGGCGCCTTGAGCGCGGAAATCAGAATGTGACCTTCGCCGTCACAGACAAACGACCCGGTCACACCGGACACGGCGTTGAGGTCGTCCAGTATGGCTTTCATCCCCCCGGCCCGCTCCTTCCGTCTGCCTGACTGTCAGTTCGGCGCTGCAGTTCCTTCGAATCAGAAGCTCAACGTACTGGATGCAACATCTATTCCGGTCTAGCGAGTTACATGCCTGCGGACAACCTCGAATCGCCTTGCAGCCGTATCAGCCGGAGGCGCAGCCTGTGGCCGGCGCTCGAGCCTCACCCCTCCCAAACCATCACGGCCAACCGGTCGCCGGAGGGCGCCAGGCGGTTGAGCCAACGCCCTATCCGCAGCAGGCGTTGGAAATGGCCGGGAGCCCGGCGGTCGTGGTCGACCCGCCGGAACCCGAAGCGCACGTAGAAGGGCACCAATCTCGAGCGGCATACCAGCCACAGCGGAGGCGGTTCCCGCCCCATCAGCGCCTGGATGATCTGGCGGGCGACCCCACGTCCGCGCCAGGGCAGGGCCACGACGATCGACGCCAGCTCGCGCGCCTGCCGGCCGTGGGGCTTGACCTGGCCGCAGCCTATGATCTGGCCTTTCTCATCCACGGCAACGGTGAAACGCGGCCAATCCAATCCGGTCGGGTTGATGCTCGCCTGACGGACCAGCCGGCGGATAGCCTGCTGGTCGGCAGCGGTCGCCGGGCGCAGGACAAAGCCGGGCGAGGCTGGCGAGGCGGTCAGGAGGTTTTTGTCTCGGCCGATCATGATCACTCCACTCCGGCGCCGAAACCCAGGATCCTGTTGGCCAAGGCCGTCGGCCGCTGCCGCGGAATGTCACGGATGAGATTCCGCATCCAGTGGACCTCCGAGTCGGGGATGGATCTCCTGGCGGTGGCGATCCCCTGTCGCTTGTGCTCAAGGCACAACAGCTCGTCGGTGCGGTGCGGCCGAGGCGGGATGGCTGGAAGCAGCAGGACCGGGTAGTCCAGGACCGGATGCTTCTGGTACGTCCGACAACCCCCTATGGCGCGCATCAGCCACGGAACCTGTTGACGAATGGGATAAGGCCGGGCCCGCTGGGCTGAGTCGATCCGGAGACTGGCCGGGGCGACCACCTGCTCCCTTGACCCCGGGGGCCGATCCCGGTGGTGCAAGTCAACCCGGCCAGCTTCGGGACCGGGCAGGTCAGACGATTGCCTGGCCATGAACCCGGGCGGCTGCCGGCAAGCGGATCAGGCAACCTCATGTTTCAGGAGCGTCTCCAGGACTTGGCGCGCCAGATTGGGGTCGGCCTTGCCTCCGGAGTTGCGCATCACCTGCCCGACGAACCAGCCAATAAGCGTCACTTTGCCGCCGCGATAGGCGGCGACCTGCTCGGGGCTCCCGGCCAGGACGGCCTCGGCCAGCGCCCGAAGCGACTGCGCATCTGCCACCTGCCCCAGGCCTTGGCGCTGGACGAGCTTGGCCGGGCGTTGGTCCGTCTCCTCAACCTTCTCCAACAGCGCCTTCCCCGTGCCGGCATTGATCTCACGGGCATCGACCATGCGGATCACGTTCGCCAGGTCCGTCGGGCGTAGGCGAAGCTCGCCGGCCGCCAGGCCGTGCTCGCGCAACAGGCGCAGCACGTCGTTCATCATCCAGTTGGAAACGGCCTTGGCCTCGCCGTCGTAAGCTTGAACCGCGGCCTCGAAGTAGTCCGAAAGGCTGCGTTCTTCCGTCAGGATCTCCGCATCGTAGGCGGGAAGGTTGTGTTGGTCGATGAACCGCTGCTTGCGAGCCAGGGGGAGTTCGGGTAGATCCACCCCGACGCTGGCTACCCAAGGTTGCTCGAGCCGCAGAGGAAGCAGATCCGGTTCGCGGAAGTAGCGGTAGTCCGCCTCCGTTTCCTTCGAGCGCATCTTGCGCAACGTGCCGGACGCCTCGTCCCAGTCGAGTGTCCAAGGGCGGATGGGGCGCCCGGCCTCCACCTCGCGCACCTGCCGCGCGATCTCAGCGGCGATCGCATCGCGCAGGGAATCGATCGAGTTGACGTTCTTGATCTCGGTCTTGGGATTGAGCAGGTTCTCGCCGAGGAGCCGGACAGACACGTTGCCGTCGCAGCGCAGGTGACCGCGCTCCATGTCCGCTTCCGAGATTCCGAGCCAGCGCAGCAGCTGCCGCAGGCGGATCAGGTACTGGGCTGCCTCGTCGGCGCTGTGCAGATCCGGCCCGGTGACCATCTCCACCAGCGGCACACCGCAGCGATTGAAGTCGAGCAGCCTGCGCCCGCCGCCGTGGACGGTCTTGCCGGCATCTTCTTCCAGGTGAAGCTTGTGGATCGTCACACGGCGAGTTTCCCCTGAGGGGAGCGGCAGGTCGAAGTACCCGCCGCGGGCCAGCGGCTCGTCATACTGGCTGATCTGGTAACCCTTGGGCAGATCCGGATAGAAGTAGTTCTTGCGGGCGAAATACGAGACTGGCTGGATCGACTCGGCATGCATGGCGCTGGCCAGGATGACCGCCTTCTCCACCGCCTTCTGGTTGAGCGTGGGAAGCACCCCCGGCAGTCCGGTGCAAACCGGACAGATATTGGTGTTCGGCTCCGCACCCCAGGAGTCGGCCTTGCAGGCACAGAAGATCTTGCTGGCGGTGTTGAGCTGGATATGGGTCTCGAGGCCGATGACGGCTTCATAGTCTGGCATGGATTCTTTGATCCCCTGGCTCATCGTGCGACTCGATTCCGAAGAAGCCCGGTCGTCGGCTCGATGGCGGAATTCACATAGGACACGGCAAGGGAGGTAAGCGGTCCGCCGTCAACCAGTCCAGCGACATGCATGGAATCACTCGATTCCTCTCAGGTCCTTGACAACCGCAAGCAGGGCGCCGTTGCGCTCCAGCCTCCAAAGGACCGGCGCCTCCGGCCAGGCAGTCAGGTCCGCGTTCCAGCGGGTTGTGGCCACCAGGAAATCCGGGTGGCGCCCAGGTCCTCCCGTGTCGTCCTGTCCCCAGACGTTGATATCCTGGCGTGCAAAGGCGGCCGCGGCCGCGCGTGCCCCGGCCACGCCCACCGTTCCATCCCGAGGCGAGACGGCATTGACGAATTCCATCGCCTCCCGGAATCCGGTAACCCAGTAGTCCAACTCAAACTTGCGAAAGGCTCCGCCCACCCCGCCGACGAACTCGTTGTAGTAGATGTATTCGTAGGGATGAAGGCTCACGATTCCGACGATCCCGGGAAGGAGGATGAGGATGGTGACCACGCCCCGTGCCAGTGGGCTGCGAAGGGCTCTCAGAATCCACTCGATGGCGCAGCTGCTCAGGATGAACAAGGGAGGCAGAGCAAACAGCAGTTGACGGGCATTGTCGTAGACGGTCGAGCCCAGCATGATCGCCGGAAGGAATGGAAGCAGCAGCCAGATCCAGAGGAGGGCGACCTCTGGCAGCCTTCCTCTCCGCCTGCTGCCCAGGATCGCGATGGCGGCACCGGCCACTCCCAGCAGGATCGCCGGCAGTGTCAGCTGCACCGCCAAGATGGCTGCAGCATAGTATCTCGGCAGTTCGCTTGCCCTGACTAGCTGACCGGCGAACAGAACCGGAGCGTCCCAGGGAAATTGTGACGCCCGGCCAACCGCCTCGACCAGGCCTCCGATCGGGTTACCCCACAAGTAGGGCCAGCAGGCGTACGTGACGGCGGCAGCCAGGAGCCAGTACAGCCCTACCAGCGGGAATGCCCGAAGGCGGAGGTGAAGGAGAAGCAGACCGCAAACCAGGATACCCGCCAACGGGCCCAGCACGCGAACGGCTGTGGCCGCACCCATCAGGCCAGCCGCTGCCAGCCACCACAGGAAAAAGGACCTCCCGAGGTCCCTGTACCGAGAGGAGAGTATCGACGTCAGCAGCGCCAGAGCGAGCACCACAACCAGGGCTTCTGCGAAAAGCTGGATCCGGCTGTGAATGCCGTGGACCTTGTGCAGGTAGGCCTCCAGCGGGATCGTCCCGCCGGGAGTTGTTAGCCGCATGAACAACGCCTGAATCGGTCCCGGGGCCTCGCCAGCCAATGCCATCCTTGTCAGAGCCAGCATGGAGGGCAGGACGATCCGCCGCAGGAGCAGGATATCCACCAGGAGGACAAGGGCCAACAGCCCGACCAGGATCAGTAGCGCCTTCACCGGTCGCGAGGTGCGCCGCCAGTGGGCAATCGCCCGGAGAGCTGGAGTCGGATGGCGCGGCGCACCCTCAGCTGAAGACGACCTCGTCAGATCAGCGCGCGCCTGCAGACTTCCGACTGCGAGCATGCCAGACGCCACGGCACAGGTGAAGACGCTAAGAAACGGAATGTCCTTTGGGTTGATAAAGGCATGCCCGAAGAACAAGGGCTGTGTCGCCATCAACAGCGCGCCCAGCATGGCAGGCCATCGGCCTGTCAGGCCGCGTCCGATCGCGAAAACAGACACCGTCGCCAGCACGTAGCTCAAGAAGTAAGCTGCATGGCGGCCGTCGACCAACGACCAGCCACCCAGAAGCTCTCGGAACCCGTGTGCGATCCCGTCAGCGATCAGGAAGTACAGCGGGCCGTAGTACTGCAGATCAACGAACACCGCATCCTTCGACTGAAGGCTGGCATAGGCTCGCTGCAGCCGCCCGACATAGGTCGCAATGAGCGGTTCATCCCAGGACAGGCCGTAGTCATTCCCGAGCAGGAGTGCAAGCAGCACCCCGCCCGCGACCATCGCGACGACAAGCAGGGAGTCTGACCGACCCCAGCGAGCCCGGCTTACCACGCTCGACCTCTTTCCCGGAACGACATCGTCGCCAGGGTCATGTTGGTCGCCTGCGACCCCGCAGGCCGGGACTCGGCAGGTGCCAACGTAAGGCGCGGGCCCGACCTCAGGCCGCGAGACCAGCCAGCCTCAGTCCGCATGTGCGACCTTTTTGACGACCACCAACGGAGCACCATCCCTCTCCAGAACCCAGATCACCTCGGCTTCCGGCCACCAGTCGGCGTGAGCAAGCCGGTGCCAGTGCGAGGGGTCCAGGTCCCAATTCCACCTGGAAGTGGCAATCTGGTAGTCCGGCTTTTCCCTACCGGCCGCTCGAGGGTTCTTCCAGAGAACCATATCTTCTCGCGCGAAGGGCCAGGCGGACGTCCGAGGTCCAGCCACAGCGATCGAGGCGCCTTCGGGCGCGATCTTGCTCAGCTCCTGCATTGCCTCACGGAACCCGGTGCCCCAGTAGTCGAGCTCATACTTGCGGGAAGCGCCGCCCACTCCGCCGACGAACTCGTTGTAGTAGATGTACTCGTAAGGATGCAGCCGGGCGATGGCTAGGACGCCAGGCAGAAAGACGACCAACCCGATCAAGCCCCGAACCACCGGCTGCTGGACGAGCCCGAACATCCAGCCAAAGGCGAGGCTGCTCAGCACAAACAACGGAGGCAGAGCGAAGATCAGGTGGCGGGCATTGTCATACAGGGTCGGATCCATGGCTATCACAAGGACAAAGGGCATGAAGAGCCAGCTCCAAAGGACAAGGAGCTCCCCACGATGGTATCCACGGCGAGCCCGGGCCACTCCTAAGAGCCCCCCCAGTATCCCGAGCGCTAGAGCTGGAATCGTCAATTGAAGACCGAACAGCACGGGGCCATAGAACCAGGGGAGGTCAGTCGCCAGGAAGAACCGGCCTCCGAACAGAACCGGGTCGTTCCAGGGGAACTGGGACATGACCCTCAGGCTGTCGAGCAGGCTGGCGACGGGGTGCCCCCACAAGTACGGCCAGGCAAGGTAGCAAACCCCGGACGCCACAAGCCAGTAGACCATGAGGACAGGCAGCGCCCATAGACGCAAGCGCAGGACGAGCAAGACACTCACCAAGAGGCCAGCCAGAGGGCCGAGGATCCGGATCGACGTCGTCAAGCCCAGCCCAAGACCTGCGAAGACGAGCAGCGCCAGGAACCCTCGTCCCAGGCGGCGAAGGGCAGGCGCCAGGACTGCGGCTACCGTTGCCAACCCACCGAGCAGAAGCACTGCAATCAGGCCGAGGGCCAGCCTGTCGTGAGCGGCCACCGCCTTGGCCACATAGGCCTCGACCGGGACGCTGGTCCTGTTCTCCGCCAGGCGGTCAAAGAGACGCTGAAGCAGGAGGCCCGCTTCCCCTTCGTGCAGCTTGACGGTCATGGCGGTCATCGCCGGCAACACCAGGCGGTGCACCAAGAGCATGTCCACCAGAAGCACGGACACCAGGCCCGCGGCGAAGATGGCCGCGAGCCTGGTCCAAAGAGGAGCAGCATTCCATCTCCTGCACCCCGTCGCCCACACCATGCTCCATCGGCGTCTCTCCGCTGCCTGGAACTCCTTCGAGTTGAAGGGCTCGCCTGGCACCGAGCGAGTCACTGCGATTCCGATGGCCATAGTTGCCGAGAAGAATCCCATGAAAGGGATGTCTTTGGGGTTGATGAAGGCGTGCCCAAAGAGCAAGGGTTGGGTGATGAGCAGCAGGGACCCCAGGGCAGCCGGAAGGCGTGAGACGAACCCCCGCCCGATGACGTACACCGAGATCGCGGTCAGCAGGAAGCACAGAGCGTAGGCGACATGGTGACCATCACTGGCGGAGAATCCCAGGTTGGCCGCACTCAGCCGTGTCGCCAACGCCTCCGCCACCGCGAAGTAGAAAGGCCCATGCTGGACGGCGTAAGACGCGCTCGGCCGCTCCAGAGTCCTGTACGCATTCAACGTGCTCTTGCCCACGAGTGAGAGATTGGGCTCATCCCACGATATGCCGTAGTCCCTCCCGACGAGCAGGATCAAGGCCAGACCGAGAACGCACATAGCGAGAAGGATGGCGTAGTCACTCCGGCCCCAGCGTAAGTTCTGCGGCTCGGATCCTCGGTCCGCCAGCAGATTCTCCGAAGTCATCGCCTCTTCACCGGGTGCGCCATGGACGGCCGATCGGGAGGAACCGAGGGAGGAAAGCGTTTTCCACCGCAGGTCGTGGCCCCCTGTGCGTGGGAGAGAGACGGACAGGGGGTGCGATTGCCTGCAGTTGTCGTGCCGAGCCTTCTCCGGTGGCCAATCCGGAGTCACGGTTTTCGCTGTCTCGGCGCGAGCCGGCCCCCACTTTCACTGGAGCACCTTTGGCCGAGCCGTGCGCCAGGCCTCGTCGGCCGTCGCCCGCTCGTAGCCACGCCCCAGACGAAACAGCGTGCCCTCGGAGAAATCCGGGCCCAGCAGCTGGATTCCAATCGGCCGCCGGCGCGTGTCGAGGCCTGCCGGGATCGAGATCCCCGGCACACCCGCGTGGTCGGCCGGCACAGTCAACAGGTCCGCGTACTGCATCAGCACCGAGTCCCCGTATACCGCCTGCATCTCAAACGCCGTCGTCGGCGTTGTGGCGGTGAGCAGGCAGTCCAGGCGGAACCGACCACCGCCGTCGAACGCCTGGGCGAAGTCCTGGCGAATCAAGGTGCGCACCTGCAGTGCCCGCTGGTAATATCCCTTCTCGTACTGTTCTGCTGAGACGTACATCCCCATCAAGATGCGCAGCTTCGGCTGCAGCCCAAACGCCGCACCCCGTGTCCGCCGATACAGCGCCTGCATGTCGGGCATCTCCCCGGGATGGCGGTAGCCGTACTTCACCCCATCGTAGCGATGCAGGTTGGAGGCGGCCTCGACGCGTGAGATGACGAAGTAGGCGGGAATGCCGAAGCGTGTGTTCGGCATGGGCACGTCCTCGATAATCTCGGCTCCGGCCTGAGCCAGCACCTCCGCCGCCCGCCGTACGGCGGATTCAACTTCGGGCTGGATCGCTTGTTCGGCCAGCTCCCCCGTCTGCGGATCCGGATACTTGAGTCGAAAGTAGTCCGGCGATAAGCCGATGCGCAGCCCCTTCACACCCCGATCCAACTCCTGCTGGTATTCGGGCACGGGGAGATTCACCGATGTCGCGTCGCGGGGATCGGGGCCGGCGCACACCTGAAGCATCAAGGCCGCATCGGCCACGTCCCGCGCCACCGGTCCGGGGCAATCGAGCGACGAGGCGAACGCGATCAGGCCGTAGCGTGAGACGCGCCCGTACGTGGGCTTGAGACCGACCACCCCACAGAAGGCGGCCGGCTGGCGAATCGAGCCCGCCGTATCGGTGCCCAGCGACAGCACCGCCTCCCCGCAGGCCACAGCGGCTGCGCTGCCACCTGAGGAGCCGCCGGGAACGCAAGCGGGGTCCCACGGGTTGCGCGGCGAGGGCTGGAAGGCGGAGGACTCGTTCGAGGAGCCGAAGGTGAATTCGTCGAGGTTGACCTTGCCGACCGTCACAGCCCCGGCTGCTTCCAGCCGCTCGACAGCTGTCGCCGTGTAGGGTGAAATGAAGGTCTCCAGGATCCTGGAGCCCGCGGTGGATGGCGTGCCGCGCACGCAGAAGATGTCCTTCACCGCCAGCGGTACGCCGGCCAGCGGCCCCGGATCTCCACCGGTCGCCAGGCTGCGGTCAATGCTCTCCGCTTGTGCCCGCGCCCGTTCCACCGTCAGGCTGATGAAAGCGTGGACGCCGGCTTCGTCCCCCGGGCCCGCGGCGGATTCCGATGTCGAACCCATCCGGCCTTCGACCTTGTGGATGCGTTCCAGCGCCGAGTCCAGCATGTCGACGGCCTTGATCTCGCCGCTGCGGACACGCCGGACGATTTCGACGGCGGACAAGTCACACAGAGCAGGATTCATTCGAGATCCGTGTGGGGGATATCGGGAACAACGATGAACCGTCCTTCGGTCTCGGGCGCCTGCGCCAGGATGTCGTCCGCCAGGTCGGAGGGTTGCACCCGGTCTTCGCGAGGCGGCAGGCTGATGGCCGCCGAGTAGGGTACACCGTGGGACGTGATCGGCGTTCCGGCCGAGAGCACGATCGCCTCCAGTTCCCGGATGGCCTTGAGCTGGCTGTTGAGCTCCCGCCGCAGGTACTCGGCCTCCTTCGGCTCCAGTCGCAGCGCAGCCAAGCCGACAAGATGCTGGAAGATCTCGGGGGTGATCCCGTCTGTCATCGGAGACCTCACGCGAAGGGATCGGAACGGAGGTGGGATTCTACCGCGCCCGCCCCTGAGGCGGTACCCCACATGCTATACTCGGGATACTCAACATCGATGTCGGAGGAAGCCATGACCTCACCCGCCGGTTCCTCCCCGGGCCCTTCGCTTGAACTCAGCCCCGAACACGAAATGATTCGCCAGACGGCGCGCGAGTTCGCTCAACGCGAGATTGCACCCATCGCCGCCGATCACGATGAGACCGGCGCCTTTCCGGCGGCGACCGTCCGCAAGATGGGCGAAATGGGCTTCATGGGCATCGAGGTCCCCGAGGAGTACGGCGGCGCCGGCCTGGATACCCTCTCCTACGTTCTGGCGCTAGAGGAGATCTGCAAGGCGGACGCGGCGCATGGGACGGTGATGTCGGTCAACAACTCGTTGTTCTGCTACCCCTTGCTCCGGTTCGGGACGGAGGAACAGAAGCAGCGCTTCCTCCCCCCGGTCGCTTCCGGCGCCGCCATCGGCGCCTACTCGTTGACGGAGCCGATGTCGGGATCGGATGCCGGCAGCATGCGCTCACGGGCGGAACGACGGGGGGATGGGTATGTGCTCAACGGCCGGAAATCCTGGGTGACCAGCGGTCCGGTCGCCCATTCGATCATCGTCTTCATGATGACCGATCCCGCCCAGAAGCAGAAGGGGATCAGCGCCTTCCTGGTCGATCCCCGCCAACAGGGATTCAGCCTCGGCAAGACGGAGCCGAAGCTCGGCATTCGCGCCTCGGCCACCTGCGAGATCGTGTTCGAGGACTTTCGCTGTCCGGTCAAGGATCGGCTGGGGGAAGAAGGCGACGGCTTTAAGATCGCCATGACCGTCCTGGACGCCGGCCGAATCGGGATCGCCGCCCAGTCGCTCGGCATCGCCGGGGCAGCCTACCAGGCCAGCCTGGAGTACAGCCGCCAGCGGGAGTCGTTCGGCCTGAGGATCGGCCAGCACCAGGGTGTCGGTTTCAAGCTGGCCGACATGAAGACCCGGCTGGAGGCCAGCCGGCTGTTGGTATACCAGGCGGCGCTGGCCAAGCAGGCATCAAAGACAACCGGTCAGCGCTTCACACTGGAAGCCTCCATGGCGAAGCTGTTCGCTTCGGAGACGGCGATGTTCTGCGCCCATGCGGCGGTGCAGATCCACGCCGGGATGGGCTACTCGAAGGAGCTGCCCATTGAGCGCTTCTTCCGCGACGCCAAGATCACCGAGATCTACGAAGGCACAAGCGAGATCCAGCGGCTGGTGATTTCCCGACTGGAGCTGGGATTGCGGTAGCATTCGGCCCGGGGCGCCCGGCACGGCTGGCCGCGGTGTGAGCCGTTGGCCGTCCCACGCCCGCCGGGCGTTCCGTCAATCAGCAACGGATAGTGTCAGGTTAGAATTCCGTCGGTGAGGTGGAACCTCAGGTGACTGCGTCCTGTCGAAGGATCCCCTGCTCACCCGGAGGTAGCATGCGTAGTATTTGTGCGACACTCGCATTGGCCTTCGCCCTGGCTGGCTGCCAGCCTGCGCCGATGGACGGGCTTCGGGTTGGCGCCGAGGCCCCGGCCTTCTCGTTGCCCGCGGTCGGCGGCGGCCGGGTCGCCCTGGCCGACTACGCCGGCGTCAGCCCGGTGGTGCTGTTCTTCCACATGGCGGTCGGTTGACCGCCGTGCATGCAGCAGGTCGTGGACCTGCAGAACAACTCCGACTTCCAGGCCCTTGGCGTTCCGGTTCTAAGCATCGCCTTCGACTCGGTGGAAGAGATGTCCCCTGAGGCCAAGGCGCTGGGGATCACCTCGGTCCCGATGCTGAGCGATGTCGACCACTCGGTATCCGAGGCCTTTGAGGTGCTGCAGTGGGCCGTCAAGACCGGCGAGCCCGGCCACACGTTTGTCCTGGTCGACAAGGACGGGCGCATCGCATGGATACAGGACTACGGGGCACCGGAAAACCGTGGCGTAATGTATGTGCCGATCGAGGAACTCACGCAACGCATCGGCGAGGCGCTGCGCTAGTGCAAGGCGTCGCAGGCTAAGGATCGGCGGAGAACAAACCCGCGATGCCCACCCAAAGGAAACGTCGGCAGCCGTCGAAGCCAGATCGACCGCGGAAGAGGTCCAAGCGCCCTGCCGCCGTCTCCAAACCTGTTTCGGCCGACGCCGGGACCGAGATCACTTACCAGAGAGAAGGTCCGGCCGAGTCCGAGACTATCCGTCTCGGGGTTAGCATCCAGCCGGGGACCCGGGTGCGTTTGACGGTCGAGGCCTCGGAGGTCGGCGAGTGGCCTCGAGTTATCTTCCAGCACACGGTCGGCGAACTGCGGCCGGCGGACCTACCTCCTCCCCAGCTGCCGGTCTCGGCCCCCACTCCGGCCGAGCCGTCCCCGGCCCCTGCCTCGTGGCGCGACGGGTGGCAGGAGCGCCGGCGGCGTCTTGCCGTTTGGTGGCTGCGAACTTCAGCCAACATGCGGACGGGGCCGGTGTCACCCGCGGTCGAGATCGCCTTGTTCGCCTGCTCGGTGCTTGTCTACCTGGCCGTCCGCCTGTACCGCATCTCCGACTTCCCGATCTACTTCTTCACCGATGAAGCTGTACAGACCGTCCTGGCGGCGGATTTCGTGCGTGACGGATACCGTGATTTTCTGGGCAACTACTGGCCGACGTATTTCCAGAACGTCTATCGTTTCAACCTGAGCTTCTCAGTCTACGCCCAGCTGATTCCCTATCTCCTGTTCGGCAAGTCGGTCTTCGTCACACGGGCTACGGCGGCCATCCTCACACTTCCCGGCGCCATCGCTATCGGCTTGGCGCTGCGCGACTTCTTCCGCTTGCGCTTTTGGTGGGCGGGCATCCTGGTCCTATCGATGGTTCCCGCCTGGTTCCTCCACTCGCGCACCGCATTCGAAACCGCGCTCATGACCTCGTTCTTTGCCTGCTCCCTCTACTTCTACCTGCGCTACCGGCTGCGTTCACCCGTCAGCCTGTATCTGGCGCTGGTCTTCGGCGCCATGGCGTTTTACACGTACAGTCCCGGGCAGATCATCGTCCCGGCGACGGCCTTGCTGCTACTGGCCCTCGACTTCCCGTATCATCGCCAACATGGCAAGGTGGTGCTGCGGGGCTTGCTCCTGCTGGTACTGCTTGCGCTCCCGTATCTACGCTTCTACTTGCTGATGCCCGAAGCGCAAGGACAGATCCTGCGCATCCTTGACAGCCCGTGGTCCCAGCCCACCCCTCTGGCGGACAAGGTGATGTACTCCCTTCAGGCCTATGCCCGCGGCATCAGTCCGGCTTACTGGTTCTGGCCTAACGACCACGACCTGGCGCGACACACTATGAACGGTCACGGGCACATGATGCGTTGGATGTTCCCCTTCGCCTTGATCGGGCTCATCCAAGCCGTGCGCGGCTGGCGCCATCCCGCACATCGCGCCCTGCTGGCCTGCCTGCTCGCCATCCCTTTGGCCGGGGCCATCGCCGGCGCAGGAATCACCCGGTTATTGTCGTTTGTCATTCCGGCGACGATGCTGGTGGTCATCGGGCTGGATCTTCCGATCCATCTGGTCCTTCGGAGATTCCCGCGCAGCGCCACCGGGCTGGCCCTGGCCACCTTCCTCGTGCTGACCAGCCTCAACCTGCTGCTCCTGCGGGACAGCCTGGTCAACGGGCCGCTGTGGAATCGCATCTACGGCATGGAGATGCAATACGGAGCATCGCAGGTCTTCGCCGAGGTGCAGGAGATTCTTCGGGAGAACCCCAAACAGCAAGTGCTTGTCTCGCCCACCTGGGGTAACGGTATCGACATTGTGCGACGCTTCTTCCTGCCGGACAGCGTCCCGGTCGAGGTCGGCAATGCCGACAGGTTCCTCAGCGACATGGGTGACCTCACGGCTGACCTGCTCTTTGTGCTCACACCGGAAGAATACCGCGCCCTGCTCCAGGACCCGAAGATCGCCAACCTGCGCGTCGAGCGCACCCTCCCCTATCCCGACGGCACGACCGGGTTCTACTTCGTCCGCATGACGTACTCGCCGGCGGCCGAGGCGCTGTTTGCGCAGGAGCGCGAGGAACGCAGCCGGCCGGTGACCGAGACCATCGACCTGGATGGCGAGCAGGTGCAGGTCACACACCCGGTCTTTGACAGCGGAAATCTCGGCCATGTATTCGACAAAGACCCGTATACGCTGGCACGGGGCATGGAAGCAAACCCCTTCCTGCTGGACATCGTTTTTCCCACACCGCGAACCCTCACTGGCCTGTTGCTGACAACCGGGAGCATGGACATTGGACTGCAGGCCGAGCTCTTCAGCGACAGCCAGAGTGGCCCTGTCGTAGTAAAGCAGGAATTCGTGGACCTGCCCCCGGACCCGACGGTCCATTTGGCGTTTCCCCCAGAGCTCGGGCCGGTTACGCGGTTGCGCCTCCTGATCAGCCAACTCTACGTCGCAGGCCCTTCCAAGGTCCACATTCGAGAGCTGGCCTTGGAGCAGCCTTAGCCTGACCCGCGGAAGCTGTGTGTCCGTGCGAAGACGCTATAATCGTGCTTGCATGTGATCGCAGGCACAGCCCCTTCGCGCCTGTGTCGTCCTGGCGCATGCAAGCCCCCTTCCCTGCCCCTGGAGGTCGACGGTTGAAAGCGATTGGCTTCGATCGGCATGGCGGTCCGGACGTCCTGCGCATGATGGAAGTGATGGACCCGGATCCCGGCCCCGGCCAGGTGCGGGTTCGGTTGCAGGCAGCCGCCCTCAACCAGGTCGATGTCTGGACACGCAACGGATGGCCTGGCCTCAAACTCACCTTGCCACACATTCCCGGCGCCGACGGGGCCGGCTTGGTCGACCAGCTCGGCGAGGGCGTGACCTTACCGTCCCTGGGGACGCGGGTTGTCATCAATGGCAATCTGAGCTGCGGTGCGTGCCCAGCCTGCGAGGCTGGCAAAGACAACCTGTGTCGTTCCTGGAAGCTGCTGGGCGAAACCGTGCGCGGGACCTATGCTCAGTACGTCGTCGTCCCGGCCATCAACCTGCTGCCGCTTCCAGATGGGTTTGACGTGCATGCCGCGGCCGCGGCCAGCCTGGTCTTCCTGACGGGTTGGCATTCGTTGATCACCCGCGGCGGGCTGCAGGCAGGTGAGAGAGTCCTGATCGTCGGCGCCTCCGGCGGCGTCAACACCGCCTGCATCCAGATCGCCAAGTGGGCGGGGGCGACGGTCTTTGTCATCGGGTCCAGTCGCGACAAGCTGGCTCTGGCGGAGTCCCTGGGAGCCGACGTGGTCATCGACCGGAAGGGCATGGAAAACTGGTCCAAGGCGGTCTTCGAGGCCGCCGGACGCAAGGGCATGGACCTGGTTGTCGACAACGTGGGCGCCGGGACCATGCCGCTGAGCCTGCGATGCGCAGCCAAGGCAGGACGGATCCTGACAGTAGGCAACACCGGCGGGCCTGTGTTCGAGATCGACAACCGCCTGGTGTTTGGGAAACACCTGTCGATCCTGGGCTCGACCATGGGGACACATTCCGACTTCCGGGCCGTTATGCAGTTGGTGTTTCAGGGGCAGCTTCGGCCGGTGGTAGACCGTACCTATCCCCTGGGCCAGGCGGCGCAGGCCCAGCAACGCCTGGAGGCAGGCCAGCAGATGGGCAAGATCACCCTTGCGGTGGACTGAGCTTTTCGGTGGATACAGCGTCTGAGCCAGAACCCATGCAGGAGCCAGCCTTGCGCCGTCCGCTTTCCGTAACCCTGCTGACCCTTGGCGGGTTATCGTTCACGGTCTGGTATGCCATCCGCCTGGTGGCCGGGCTGTCCTTGCCGCCCCTGCCCTTGTCCGTTCCGGAATGGTACTTGCCACTGACGGGAGCCGTCTGGGTGGCTTGCGGCCTGCTGGCTCTCGTCGGACTTGTGCGCCATCGGCCGTGGGCGCCCGCCGTGATCGGTTGGACCGGGCTGGTGTACGTGCTGTGGCGGCTGGCGGACCGCCTGCTGCTTGCCCGTTCGGACTATGCCGCCCGGACGCTGCCGGGAATGGCCGGGCTCCTGCTGCTCGGCCTGGCGGCCGTGTGGTGGATGCTGCGGCGGCCCGCAGCCCGGAGCTACTTTCAGGAGTCGGCCCCATGAGCCACAGTGACAAGTTCGACCAACTGCGCAAGCTGCGCGAGGAAGCCCTCGCCGAGGGCGACTCGAAGCGCGTCGACGCCCAGCACGGTCGCGGGCGGCTGACGGCTCGCGAGCGCCTCGATTTGCTGCTTGACAAAGGCTCTTTCCGCGAGACAGACATGTTCGTCACCCACCGCACCACCGATTTCGGCCTCGACCAAAGGAAGGTGCTGTCCGACAGCGTGATCACGGGCTGGGGGACCATCGAGGGGCGGCTGGTGTACGCCTTCTCGCAGGACTTCACCGTCTTCGGCGGGAGTCTGGGGGAGGTGCATGCAGAGAAATTGTGCAAGCTCATGGATATGGCCATGAAGAGCGGGGCGCCGCTCATCGGCCTGAATGATTCGGGCGGGGCTCGCATCCAGGAAGGGGTAGTCTCGCTGGGCGGCTACGCCGATATCTTCCTGCGCAACACCCTGGCCTCGGGAGTGATCCCCCAGATCAGCGCCATCATGGGCCCGTGCGCCGGCGGCGCCGTCTACTCACCGGCGCTCACCGACTTCATCTTCATGGTGCGCAATTCGTCCTACATGTTCGTCACCGGTCCGGATGTCGTCAAGACGGTGACCCACGAGGACGTTACCTTCGAGCAGCTTGGAGGCGCCGACGTCCACGCCTCGACCTCCGGCGTCTGCCACTATGTGGCGGACAACGACGCCGACTGCCTGTTCATGATCCGCCTGTTGCTCTCGTATTTGCCGCAGAACAACATGGAGGACCCGGCCTTCCTGGCCACCGGCGATGACCGGCTGCGCACCGAGGCGGCGCTGGACGCCATCATCCCCGATGATCCTAGCAAACCCTACGATATGCGGGAGATCATCCGGCTCATCGTCGACAACGGCGCCTTCTTCGAGATGCAGGAGCACTACGCCCCCAATCTCGTGATCGGTTATGCCAGGCTGGGCGGCCACAGCGTCGGGATCGTCGCCAACCAGCCGGCGGTCCTGGCCGGCGTGCTCGACATCAATTCATCGGACAAGGCGGCTCGCTTCGTTCGCTTCTGCGACTCCTTCAACATCCCGATTGTCACCTTTGTCGATGTCCCCGGCTTCATGCCCGGCACGGGCCAGGAACACGGAGGCATCATTCGCCACGGCGCCAAACTGCTCTTCGCCTGCTGCGAAGCCACCGTCCCCAAGATCACCGTCATCACCCGCAAGGCCTACG
>CAZBJQ010000030.1:0-23335 GCA_964492235.1 uncultured Anaerolineaceae bacterium
TGTTCCGCGTCCACCGAAAGCAAATCGTCTCCGCGCGGCTGGCGGCAGTCACCGGCCTGGCCTTCGTCCTGGCCGCCCTCGCCATGCAGGCCATGATCCCTGACCACGCCGTGCTGCCGTACATCTTCCCGGCAGCCGTGCTTCCCCTGGTGCTCACCGTGTTGTTCTCACCGGGAATGGGGATTCTCTCTGCACTGGCCACCGGCAGTGTCGCCGGATACCTGACGCCGAGGGGCCTCGAAATCGGGCTTTACGTGGCCATCTCCGGCTGTATCGCGTCTCTTGTCATCGGCCGGGCCGAGCGTATTGGCTCCTTCCTGTGGGCGGGGCTGGCCGGGTCGCTGGGGGCGATCGCCGTTCTTGTGCTTTTCCGCTTCCCGGACCCGACGACCGACCTGGTCGGAAAGACGACGCTCCTGATGGCCGGGGGCTTGACCGGCCTGCTGTCTGCCAGCCTGGCTTTCGGCTTTGTGCTGCTCGCCGGCAGCTTGCTGGGGGGCACCTCCAACCTGCAGTTGATTGATCTGTCGCGACCGGATCATCCACTACTCCAGCTGATATTGCGCAATGCGCCTGGCACGTACCAACACAGTCTCCAGGTCGCCAACCTGGCGGAGCAGGCGGCACGCGCCGTGGGGGCCAACGCCTTGCTCGTCCGCGTGGGGGCGTTGTATCACGATGCCGGCAAAGCCCTGCGCCCGCAGCTCTTCATCGAGAACCAGATCCCGGGTCAGAACATTCACGAGCAGCTGGATCCGGCCAGCAGCGCCAGCCTGATCGTCTCGCATGTTCAGGATGGGCTCGATCTCGCACGCAAGTACCATCTGCCGCGCAAGATCGCCGCCTTCATTCCTGAGCACCATGGGACAATGGAAGCGACGTACCAGCTGCACTCCGCTCTCGATGCCGTCGGTGGCGACTCGGATCGGGTGAATCGGCGTGACTTCGCCTACCCTGGACCTCGCCCCCACACGCGCGAGTCCGCCATCTTGATGCTAGCCGACGGGATCGAGGCCAAAGCCCGTTCCGATAGTCCGGAAACCGATAAGCAGATCGAGGATCTCGTCCAGTGGGTTGTCGAAGACCGGTTGGAGAAGGGCCAACTGGACCGAACCGATCTGACCCTGCGGGACGTGGACAACCTCCGCCGCTCTTTCGTCAGCAGCCTGAAAAGCATGTACCATTCTCGCATTCGCTACCCGGAGCCGCGCCCCAATGGAAATGGCGGAGAGTTCGACGGCGAAGAAGAGCCGCCGGCTCAAGGACTATGAGCTTCCGGGTGCAGGTCCTGTCCGATCCCGGCCTGGGAGCGCACCGCCGCGGCCTGGCGCGCGCTGCCCGGTCGGCACTGGCGCATGAGGCAGCCGCCCCCGGGGAGGTCAGCGTCCTTCTGACCGGGATCGATCGGATGCAGCGCCTGAATGCCGAGTTCATGGGCGTGGATCGGGCGACGGATGTTCTCTCGTTTCCATCGGGTGAATCAGCGCCGGGGACGCGGCGCCACTACTACGGAGACATCGCCGTGTGCATCCCCTACGCACAGGCCCAGGCTCTACGAGGAAGACGAGACATGAAGGAAGAGGTCGAGTTGCTCGTCGTCCATGGGGTGCTCCACTTGCTCGGCCATGACCATGACACGCGCCCTCGCAGACAGCGGATGTGGAAGGCTCAGAAGGACATCCTCGAGGCCCTGCGAAAGCAGCAGGCACACGGAAGAAGATAGCATGAAGGATGGCAATCGCTCTCGTTGGCGGGTGCAATCGTTCCGCCACGCGCTGGCAGGTCTGTGGCACGTAGTGCGGACCCAACGGAATGCCTGGATCCACGCCCTGGCTACGGTGTCCGTGTTGGGGATGGCCTGGTGGTTGGGCTTGCCCAGGGTCGAGTGGGCTGTGCTCGTGCTGGCCATCGGGTTGGTGTGGATGGCGGAGTTCATCAACACCGCGCTTGAAGCCGCGGTTGACCTGGCCAGCCCCGACCTTCACCCTGTCGCACGCCTGGGCAAAGACGTCGGCGCGGCTGCGGTGCTGGTCGCCGCCATCGCAGCCATGCTTGTCGGGATCTTGGTTCTCGGACCGGCCTTGGTCTCTCGGCTGCTTGACCGCTGATCTCTCCCACTGGCCTGGCGGACACCTTGACGTCCGAACGATTGTCATCGAGTGCCTTCTGTGACATAATCCAGTTGGCCCGCCCGGCGCGGGCCCACCCTTGAAGCCCGCGACAATGACCGATTCGTCCAGCCAGCGTAAGGACACCCTCTACCGGGCGGCGACCGCCAGCTTCGACATCTACAACCCCGCCCAGGCTCTGGCCGGCGTGTTGAAGATCGCCTGCGAGCTGCTGGGTGCCGAGCGCGCCGCCTTGTATGAGTATGATGAGGCCAGTTCCGGCTTTGGTCCGCGGCTGTCCCAGGGGACCAACCTCTCCGATCTGGGACGCATCTCTGCCTCGGCCGAACATCCCGTCCTGCAGTCCGCCCTGCGTGCTCGCCACGCCGCAGCCAGTGGCGACGGGAGCAGCAGTCTCGGGCTTCCGCTGGCGCCGGGCTCCGTTGCCTGTGCTCCCTGCGTCGCGGCCGGTCAATCGATCGGCCTGTTGTTTGTAGGTGCCGACACCGGCAAGGCTTTCAGCCAGGAAGCACTGGTGACCCTGGACGTGCTCGCAGTCAGGGCGGCGGAGATTCTGGCCTTCGCTCGTCAAAGCGCCGGCCAGAGCTACCTGTTGCACAAGCTCACGCTGCTCTACCAGGCCACCAATGCCATCACCAGCACCCGGGACCGGAACGAGGTTGTCCGCCAGACGGCCTTTCACCTGCTCCGAGCCACATCGGCAGACTGCTGTGAAATCACCCTGCTTACCGATGCCCGCCCGCGCACAGCCCGCTTCCGGCCTCGCTTGGGGAAGGGCCTGCAGCAGACGGTTCAGCTAGAGACCGTGGAGTCGGTGCCGGACTACCCGCTACACCGCCAGGTGCTCGAGCACCTGCGCCCGGCCACGCTCAGCCAGACGCCTGCCCTGGGATCTGCAAAGGACCTGAGTATGCTTCAGGCGGAGGGCATCGAGGCCGCAGCCATCTTTCCTCTCACCACCAGCAACCAGGCGCTGGGCCTGGTGCGCCTGCTCTACCAGCAACAGGGACGCCAGATCAATGACCAGGAGATGGAGCTGGCGCAGGCCATCCTCAGCATCGGCGCCGTCGGCCTGCAGGACGCGATTCACTTCGGCGAGGCGACTTCTCGAGCGGATCAACTCCAGGTGTTGGCGGAGATCGGTCGCGACCTAACATCGACCCTGGAGTTGGAAGTGGCGCTTGAGAACGCCATGCGTAACGCCCAGCGTCTGATCCAGGCCGAAGCCTGCGTGCTCTTCCTACTGGATGCGCCCGGGGAGAAGCTGGTGCTCAAGGCCAGTGGAGGCGCCGAACTCCGCATCCGCGATGTGGCCTTCCGCCTCGAAGAAGGCATCGCCGGGTGGGTGACGCGCAACCGCCAGCCGCTCATCGTCAACGATGTCCGAACCAACCCCCTCTACCAGAGCGCTATCGACGGCCAGACTGGTCTCCTGACCAGCTCGATCCTGTGTGTCCCCTTGGATACCCGCGGCCAGGTTCTCGGCGTCATCGAGGCGATCAACCATCCCATCGGGGCTTTCACCGAGGCCGACCAGCAAGTCCTGTCCTCGGTCGCGTCTTGGGCGGCTATTGCCCTCGACAACGCCAACTTGTTCGAGCGAGTAGCCGAAGAGCGTCGGCGTCTGGAAGCGACATTGGTCGAAACGGCAGATGCCGTCGTGCTCACCGATCGCACCGGACGAATCATCCTGGTCAACAAGGCCGCCAGCCAGGCATTCCGCATCAACGCCGAACGCGCCTTGGCCCGCCCGGCCTGGGAGATATTCGCCGGACACCCTCTCGGGGATCTCCTGATGCGGGAGGACAGCGAACTGCCGGTCACGATGGAGATCACCACCCCGACCGAGCGTGTGCTGTATGCCACCGTCAGCGCCGTCACCGATGTCGGCCGTGTGGCGGTGATGCAGGACATCACCGCCTTGAAGCAGATCGACCGGATGCGTTCCCAACTCCTGGGGACTGCGGCTCATGACCTGAAGAATCCGCTTAACGCCATCCGCCTCGGGGCGGATCTGCTAAGCGACGCCCCTCTGAGCGAGCAGCAACGAAAAGCGCTGAACATGATGCAGCGCGCCACCGACAGCATGACCAATCTGATCACCGGCCTGCTCGAGACCATCCGTGTCGAGTCGACGGCCAATCTGAGGAACGAGCCCTGTCAGGTCAATGACCTCATCCGCCATGCCATCGAAGACCTGCGCCCGCTGGCCGAGGCCAGGCGGCACAAGATCATCTACGCTCATCCGGATGAGTCGCTCCTGATCATCGGCGACCCCGGCCGGTTGAACTCCGTCATGAGCAACCTGCTCAGCAACGCTGTCAAGTTCACCGACCCGGGCGGAACGATTCGCATCGGAGTCGCCTGGGACGACGATCAGGTGACCGTGAACGTTGCGGACAACGGGCCGGGAATCTCCGAGGATGAGCTCCCGCGCGTGTTTGAGCATCTGTTCCGCGGCCGGGCAACTGTGCGCGACCCTAACAACCCAATCGAGGGCACGGGCCTGGGCCTGGCCCTGGCTAAGACGGTCATCGAACAGCACGGGGGGCGCATCTGGGTGACCAGCAAGCCGGGGGAGGGCTCTACGTTCGCCTTCTCCATCCCGCGCGAGCCCACACCCAAGACAGGCTCACTCCGCAAAGACGCTGCGGTCAGCTGATTCGGCGGGCTTCTTGCAGGTGATTGCACCCATTACCGTCTTCGATTTCCCGCGCGTTGTCCGCCAAGTTCCAAGCCAGCACCAGCGCCGTCGAGGTCTACGAGGCGGCGTTGGCGTTCAAAGCGAGGGCTCCCATGCAGAATCAGGACGGGTCAGGATTCGTGTTCGGCACGGTTGGCTCCCCCGCCTCCACCCCGAAGAAGCCGGGCGGTTCCGTCGGGACCGTCGCCCACCTGGCCGAGATGGACTTGATGGCGTTCGAGTTGGCGTGGGTTCAGTCCGTCCGGGTGACGCCGGCGACCTGCGCCGACATCCGCTTGTCGGCCGCCCGTGCCGGGGTCCACTTGAGCGTGCACGCCCCATACTACATCAACCTGAACGCCTCCGAGGATGAGTGGCCCAAGAGCCGCAAGCGGCTGATGGATGCCGCCCACTTCGGAAACCTGGCCGGCGCCACGGACATCGTCTTCCATCCGGGCTCCTACTTCGGACGGGAGGCCTCCGGCGTGCTGGAGGTCGCCATCGGTCGCCTGCGCGGCTGCGTGGAGGAGCTGCGGGCAGCCGGGAATCCGGTCACGCTCCGTCCAGAGACCATGGGCAAGTCCGCCATGATCGGATCACTGGCCGATGTCGTACTGCTGGCCCGTGAGATCGACGGCGTGCTTCCCTGCCTCGACTTCTCTCACCTGCATGCGCGACCTGGCGACGGTTCGATGAACTCGCCGGGTGAATGGATGCTGGCGCTGGAGGCATACGCCGACACGCTGGGGACAGCATCGCTGAAACGGCTGCATTGCCACCTGTCCGGCATCGAGTATGGGCCGAAGGGAGAGCGCCATCACCTGATGTTGGCCGAGTCGGATTTCCACCTCGATGGCCTTCTGACAGCGCTGTTCAAGGCAGGCTGCGGCGGACGCATTCTGTGCGAAAGCCCGGTGATGGACGAGGACGCCCTGGCGATCCAGCAGGCCTATCGCCGACTCGCCAACCTGACATGAATCAGCATGAGCGCCAGCCCGCCTTGGGCGCCGTGCAACAGCAGATGACCGCCTGCCGGATGTGCCAGCAAGCCGGGTACCCTATCACGCCCAGGGCGGTGTTCTCAGGCCGGGTTGGGGCCCGGATCATGGTCGTCGGCCAGGCGCCGGGGGTCACCGAGCAGGAAACGGGACGGCCCTTCAACGCCGGCAGCGGACGCAGGCTGTTCGCGTGGCTGTCGGCGGCCGGGCTGGAGGAGTCCACCTTCCGCCGCGAGCAGTACATGACCTCGATGACGAAGTGCTTCCCGGGTCGTTCGCCTTCCGGCTCCGGGGACCGACCGCCGAGTCGGCAAGAGCTGGTTCTCTGCCGGCCTTATCTGCTCAGCGAACTGCTGCTGGTGGACCCGCAGATCGTGCTACCCGTCGGCCGAGTGGCTATCACCTTCTTCCTTGGCCACCATGCAGCCCTGGAGGAGGTAGTTGGTCAGGAAACACCGTTGGACGGGCGCTGGGTGATTCCATTGCCACACCCTTCTGGTGCCAGCCGCTGGCACCAGATCGAAGGCAACCGGCGGAAGATCGACCATGCGATGCGCCTGCTCCGCAGGCGTCTTTCCCGCCTCTGACTAGTTACCGACGACGAAACCGTGGCAGGCGAACCCCCTGCCCGCCGGGCGATTACGTTTCATCCACACCCGGGGAAAGACAATCGCAGCCCACAGGCTGCTCCACCATGGTTCCCCCAAAGGAACGCCAGCGACCCTCGACTCCCTCCGTCTCTGACCACGCGGCGCGCCCAACCGCCGCTCAGGCGTCGGCCGCCGGGAACTCGACGGTCTCCTTGCCGGCCAAGATCTCGTTCACGCGGTCGATCACCACATCCAGATGACCACTCTTGTGGACGAAATCCAGGTCATCCGTGCGGATGGTGAGCACAGGGCACAGGTCAAAGACCGACATCCACTCCTGGTAGTAGCGGTCAAGCAGGCCAAGGTAATCGGCAGTGATACCCCGCTCGATCTCTCGGCCTCGGCTTTGGATTCGCTGCAGGATGACAGGGACTGGCGCCCGCAGGTAGATCAGGAGATCGGGGGCGGGCAGGCTCTTGACAACCATGTCGTATACCCGCCGGTAGGCCGCATAGTCCCTTTCGGAGAGATTGCCGAGCGCAACGCTGGCCCGGGAGAAGATCTCAGCATCTTCGTAGATCGATCGGTCTACGATCGCCGATTGCTGAAGGTTGGCAAGGGCCAGGTGCTGCTCCGCGCGATGTCCCAGGAAGAAGACCTGCAGGTGGAAAACCCAGGCTCGCATATCCTGGTAGAAGTCGGCCAGATACGGGTTGTCCACCACGGACTCGTAGGCTGTCTGCCAGCCCAGTCTCTGCCCGAGGCGCTCCGTGAGCGAAGTCTTGCCCACGCCGATGTTGCCGGCGACAAGCACGAACCGCTTGGTCACGCCCAGCCCTCCTACGGCATCCCGTCGAAGAACCCGCCGTTGGAGCTTTCGGTCACTGCTCGCAAGCGCGCCTGCAGCCGCTCAGAGAGCTCCTGGGCGGCTTCCAGCCGGTCGAAATGGGCGCTGGCAGAGAGGGCCAGGCTGTCGTGGATGCCGGCCAGCTGCGGGGTGGCCACCCGTTCGATGTACTCGGCCAGTGTGGTTTGGCTCCGAAACTGCGTCAGCCGCTCCCGGTCGAGCATGGACTTCAAGTCGGCGAGGTTTCCGAAGGCCCGGTCGAAAGCCGCCCGGTCCTCCTCGCCAGCGTGAAGGAGTGCGGTCAGCCGTTCCACGGAATCGAGCATTTCGCGAAACGTGATCATCGTCCTCTCTCCCGTGCTTCTCACCCGCCTGCGGTCGGCCGTCTCCAGTATACATCTCCGACAAGGCTCACTTCCCCCAGCGAGGTGTCCGAGCCGCCGGAATCAAAATGGCCCTGGCTCGGCCCGCGTGCCGACCTCCCAGGGTCATCCGCCTTTGCGTTCGGACTGGACTGCGCCCTTCAGCGCTCAGCACTCGCTGTAGCCGCAGGAATAGCACTTGCGGCACCCCTCCTCATTGACGACAGCGGCCGCGCCGCACTCGGGACAGAGATCGCCGACGCGCATGGGGATCTGGCTCTGCGCCAGATCGGCATCCGCCAGCGTCGACTCGGGGGTCGATCCCAGGTACTCCGCCAGCGCCCGAGCCAGACCATCCGGCAGCGAGAGCACCCGGTTCGGCCCGAATCCCATCGGACGCCCGCCACCGATCCCCGCCAGCTGCCGTACCACTTCCGCCAGTCTTTCACGAGGCGGCACGGGCGAGGCCACCCGCAAGATGTAGGAGATCAGGCGACCGATGGCCTCGGAGACGGCGGCCGTCTCGGAGCCCGCCTTGGCCGTCGTGATAAAGACTTCGAACGGCTGGAATTCCCGGTTCTGGTTGACAGTGACGAAGGCCTTTCCGACCGGCGTGCTGATCTGATAGGTACAGCCTTCGAGGCGCTGCGGGCGAGGCTTCTTGCCCTCCATCCACATCGGCATCTGAGCGAGTGTCGGAGCTGGTTCTCTGGCAGTCGCAGTGGCTTTGGTCTCGAGCACGACTTTCTGCCTCGACCCCGTCACATAGACCGTCAGGCCTTTACAGCCCAGCTCCCAGGCCAGGAGGTAGGCGCCGGCGACATCGTCGGGTGTGGCTTCCTCGGGGAAGTTGCAGGTCTTGCTTAGGCTGTTGTCCACGAAAGCTTGCAGGGCGGCCTGCATGCGTACATGTTCCTCGCCGGTAATGTCTTGCGAGACGACAAACACATGCCGCAGGCCCAGCGGTAGTTCCGCAAGCTCCTGGCAGGTGCCTTTCTCCATCACCCTCTCGATGAATCCGGACAGAGTGTCTTCGTCCATGCCGGATTCGATAGCTGCCTGCTCGAACAGCGGGCTGGTGTAGGTAAGTCGCAGGTCGCTGCCGCTGTCGTCGACGTGGCGGTAGTAGGCGAGGGCGAACACCGGTTCGCAGCCGTAGCCCTCGCAGCCAGCGACGGTGGCGATGGTCCCGGTGGGGGCGATGGTCGTCTGGGCCGCATTGCGGATCCCATGCTGACGGATGCCGGACACAACCGTGTCCCAGTCCACCGCCGGCCGCCCGAACTCCCCGTCCTGGGCAAATGCCGGCCGGGGGGGGCCCCAGCGCAGGTCGCGGGGATCGTAGATGCTGCCCTCGATCGCCGGGAAGCTGCCTCGCTCTCTGGCAAGGTCGATGCTGGTGAGCATGCAGTGGTAGCGGACGAACTCCATCACCTGCCCGGCAAAATCCAACGCTTCCTGCGACCCGTAACGCACACCGACGTGGTACATCAGATCGCCCAGCCCCATGATCCCCAGGCCGATGCGACGGGCGCGCAGAGCCGCCTCTCGAAGCTGAGGGACTGCCGGCACGTAGGCGTTGGCAGTGACCACATCATCCAGAAAGCGGGTGCTCAGCACGGTGGATTGGCGCAGTCGTTCCCAGTCCACCCTGCCGCCCGGGGCAAGGTGCTGGGCCAGGTTGATCGAACCCAGGCAGCAGTTCTCATAGGGCCCAAGCCACTGCTCGCCGCACGGGTTTGTAGCCTCGAGATCGTACAGATGGGGGACCGGGTTGGCCCGGTTGGCAGCGTCCAGGAAAAGCACTCCCGGTTCACCGTTGTGGTGCGCGTGCTTGACCACCAGATCGAAGATTTCCCGGGCACGAACCGACTCGACGATCTCGCCGGAATGCGGGGAGATCAGGTCGAAGGTGGCGTCTTCCTTGACGGCCTGCATGAAGGCATCGGTCAGCCCGACGGAGATATTGAAATTCGTGATCTGGTTCTCGTCGACCTTGCAGGTGATGAACTCACGGATGTCAGGGTGGTCGACGCGCAGCACGGCCATGTTGGCACCCCGGCGGGTGCCTCCCTGGGCCACCTCGCCGAACGCCTTGTCATAGACGCGCAGGAATCCAACCGGCCCGGTGGCTCTGCCGGCAGACGATTTCACCAGCGCTCCCTTGGGTCGCAGGCGGCTGAACGAGAACCCATTGCCTCCACCCGTTTGCTGGATCAGCGCTGCATCGCGCAATGTCTGGAAGATGCCGGACGAGTCCCGCCCCATGTCATCCGCAATCGGAAGCACGAAGCAAGCTGCGAGCTGACCGAGTGGAGTGCCGGCCCCGGTGAAGGTTGGTGAATTCGGGAAGAACCTCTTCGAGGCCAGCAGATCGAAGAAGTCCTGTGCGGAGCTCATGACTTCGTCGCCCCACTCCCTCTCCACTTCGGCGACGTGGTAGGCGACGCGCCAGAACATCCCCTCGACCGTTTCGAGCGGCTCCCCAAGCGCCCCCTTTCGGATGTACCGCTTGGTCAGCACCGTGCGGGCGTTCTCGCTCAGCTCGACACGGCGTAGACCTTCGGGCATAGGCGGAAGGTGTAAGGACGTCGATGGCTGCGCTCGCACGCTGGTATCGGGGTCCGCTCTGTCGGTCATCCAGGCACCTTCCTCAACCACGAGACACGAGGAGCCTGAGGGCTCCCTCCGGTGTCCCCACTATGTCAGCTTTCGAGCAGATGGTTGATCTCGTCGCGGATCGAGCGCAGATCGTCCATTTTCAGGTAGACGATTGCGTAGCGGATGTAGGCAATGTGGTCCAGTTCCTTCAGGCCGGCAATGACCATGTCGCCGATGACCCGCGAGGGCACCTCGGGTTTGCCCATGGTTTGCAGGGCCGACTCGACCTCACCTGCCAGGTGATCGATATCCGTCGCCGAGACCGGGCGCTTGGCGCAGGAGATCCGGATTCCGCCACCCAGCTTTTCGCGATCGAACTCCTCGCGCGTGCCATCTTGCTTGATGACCATGGGCGTGGCCAGCACGGCGCGTTCATGCGTGCTGAAGCGCTGGCCACACGATTGACAAATGCGCCGGCGGCGCACGCCGCCGCGAGACTCGTGAGTGGTGTCGATGACACGGGTGTTGTCATTCTGACAGTATGGGCAACGCATATGCACTCACCTTGCCTTACGCTTGACAGCGAACAAACGTTTGGCGCCAGATGTATGCCGGCACTCAATTGGGCCCTGATATCTCCGGGGAAGGGGCCAGATTCTAGCATGGCCGATGCCGGGCTGGCAATGCCCTTGCGGGATTTCCCTCGCAGCCAGGGTAGTACTTAGGTCCTGGAGACGGGCGAAGACCGACGGCGGGAGGAGGGGCCGCCATCGGTCTTCGCTCCAGTGGTCATCCTCCCTGTCTGGCTGCCGGGCAGCGGGGACCCCAGCCAGGGATCGGATGACGAATCGTCTTCGCGGCCCGCCCCGGCGGGCCATGCTACCGGCGTCGTAGAAAGGCCGGGATGTCCAGGTTATTGACGTCGAAGCTCGCCGGCTGGAACTCCTCAATCGGGACCTCGTGCTGGGCGTGGGCCGCCGTCTGGGCAGCTTTGTGCTCCGTGCGGCTGCGGGCCCGACGGTCCAACCGGGCCGTGGAACCCGCCCGCTCGAAGCCGGTGGCGATGACCGTCACCCGCAGCTCGTCGCCGATATTCGGATCGATGACCGCCCCGAAGATCAGGTTGACGTCGGGATGCGCCGTTTCCTTGATAATGGCCGCCGCCTGGTTGACCTCGAACAGGCTGAGGTTCGGGCCACCGGTAACGTTGAACAGAATGCCGCGTGCGCCGTCGATGCGGATATCCAGCAGCTGGCTCGAGATGGCCTGCTCGGCTGCCGTCCGGGCCCGGTCCTCGCCCGAGGCCGTCCCGACTGCCATCAGGGCCGCGCCCCCTTCCGACATGATAGTCCGCACATCGGCGAAGTCCAGGTTGATCAGGCCGGGGACTGTGATCAGCTCGCTGATTCCCTGGATGCCCTGGCGCAGGACATCGTCGGCCATGCGGAAGGCGTCCTGCAGGCTGGCGCGCTTGTCTGCCAACTGGAGCAAGCGGTCGTTCGGAATGACGATCAGCGTGTCCACATGTTCCTTGAGCTTGCTGATCCCCGCCTCCGCCGCCTGAGCCCGTTTGGCTCCTTCGAAGGTAAACGGCCGAGTCACCACGCCGATCGTCAGGGCCCCGACTTCCTTGGCGATCTGAGCGATGATCGGCGCGGCGCCGGTGCCCGTTCCGCCCCCGATGCCGGCGGTGATGAAGGCCATGTCGGTACCCTTGAGGACCTCGTACAGCTCCTCGGCCGACTCTTCGGCTGCCCGCTGCCCGACCTCGGGGATCCCCCCGGCACCCAGGCCGCGCGTCAGCTTATCGCCGACGCGCACCCGGGTTGGTGCGTTCGACAGCAGCAGCGCCTGGGCATCGGTGTTGACGGCGACGAACTCAATGCCGGCCAGGCCCTCCTGAATCATCCGGTTGACGGCGTTGCTTCCTCCACCGCCGACCCCGATGACCTTGATCCGTGCAAATGATTCCGTTTGCGGTGCTGGTTGCATGCTAGCCTCCTCCTCTTGTTGCCTCTTCTCAGTTTTCGGCCCCGGTGCTTGCCGCCGGAGCTAGCCCGGCAGTAGTCGTCGGAAGAAATCCGCCGCCCGATTCAAGTCCAGTCTGGGCAGCGCGAATCGGGCAAAGCCCTTCCCGTGCAGAGCCAACTGTTCTTCCTGCAATTTGGCCCACTGCAGCAGGCCAATCCCGGTGGCGTAGGCCGGCGAACGCAATTGGTCCACCAGGCCACGCAGTTCCGCAGGCTGCGCACAGCGGACCGGCAGCCCGAGCACTTCGCCCGCCTCCTCGCGAATCGCCTTCAGCAGGCTGGTTCCACCCGTCAACACCATCCCGGCTGGCAGGAGGCCGTCGTAGCCGGAGCGCTTGATCTCCTGCCGGACCAGGCTGAAGATCTCTTCCACCCGCGGCTCGATGATCGCCGCCAGGTCGGTGCATCGGACTTCGACGGGGCGATCCTGCCCGAAGGGCCGAACGGCGAAGGCGGCATCGGCCGCCGTTGTTGACAGGCGGGCTTCTCCGTGGCGTCGCTTGATCGCCTCGGCCGTCTCCAGCGGCAGGTGCAGTCCCTGGGAGATGTCGCCGGTCAGGTGATCACCGCCGACCGGGATGACGGCGGTATGCCAAACGGCGCCTTCAATGAAGACCGCCAGGTCACAGGTCCCGCCGCCGATGTCACAGATGACCACGCCCATTTCACGTTCTGTCTCGGTCAACGAGACCTCGGCCGAAGCCAGCGACGAGAGCACCCAGCCGTCAACCATTACCCCGGCAGCCTCCAAGGCTTTTTCCAGATTGCGCAAGGCGGTGGCGCCGGCGGTGACTATGTGCGCCTCAACCTCCAGGCGGTAGCCGTGCATCCCGATGGCGGATCGAATGCCGTCCTGGCCGTCGACGATGAAGCCGCGCGGGATCACGTGGATCAGTTGGCGGTTGAACGGAACGGCCACCGAGCGCGCCGCATCCAGGGCGCGCCCGACGTCATCCGGGCCGATCACGCGCCCGGAGACGCCCGCCATCCCCTTCGAGTTCTGGGACGCGATCTGAGCCCCGGACACGCTCACCAGGGCCCCGGTGATCTCGTAGCCCGAGGTGCGCTCGGCCTTGTCCCGGGCGGCCTCCACCGACCGTGCCACTTCCTCCAGGTTGACCACCCCACCCTTGCGCATGCCAGCCGACGGAGCAACACCCACGCCGATGACCCGCAGGCCGCGTTCGCCATCAAGATGGCCGACCAGCGCCGTCACCTTCGTCGTCCCGATATCCAGGCAGACGAAGATCGACTCCTCGGATCCGATAATAGTTGCCACGCGGCTACCTCGACTCCTCGTAGTACGGAGCGCCGAGATCCTCGACGCTTACCATTGCAGGTTGTATGCCTTGCGCCTGCAGCGCCTCGGCGATTCGTTCATACAGCCGGTACTTCAGAACCAGATCCCCTTCAATGCCAAGATAGACCTTCCACCCCCGAGGATCGTCGAAACCGAGGCCATGATCCTTGTGGTAGACCAAGGCAACCTCGGGCGGGAGCTGGGCGCTCAGCACGCCAGCCCCTCGCAGGATTTCGGGCGCGATCACCGGTGCCAGCGGGTCGGGTGAGATGGCCAGCATCGGCTTGCGGCTCGACAGCTTGATCAGGCCCGGCCAGGCACCGTGCGCCAGATAGCCGATCCCCTCCGAACTGATCCACCAGATCCGTCCTGCGTCGTTCCACTCGACGATCGGGTGCCGCTCCTGGATGCCGACTAGGACCCGGTTCGGCCACTTGACTTTGGCGTCAGCCAGGGCGATTTCCGGCTGGGATTCCAGCCGCGCCTCGATCGCCTGCGGGTCGGCCAGGAAAACTGACTGCCGATCCACCCCGATCAGCGAGCGGATCAACTGATCAGGGAGCATCAGCGTCTGGGTGACCTCGGCCTGGCCGACCAGGAAGAGCGGCGCGGCCGCCAGGCGTGCGCCGCCCAGCAGGAGAAGCCCCAGGAGCAGCGCCGAGAGCAGGCGCGGCCCAGGACGCACCACCGGTATCGACGGCAGTTGTACGCCGGCGCCTAGCCGATTGGGTACGGCCACCTCGTAGCGCTTGCGCGCCCGGCGCTGTCCGGCTCGGCGCCGCGGTTCGGGCAGGACGGCGTCAGTCGCATATGCCATGCGGGCGCGCTGGGCGCGCACGCGACGCGCCCGCGACTTGCCTCCTCCTAGGACCCGACTGTAGATCGACATGCTAGGCCTCGTAGCGGCGAATGATCCGCCGTTTCTCCTGATGGCGTTCGAGGCCGAGGGTGATCAAGCGATCCAGCAACACAGGGTATGGAACCCCACTCGCCTCCCAAAGCTTCGGGTACATGCTGATGCTCGTGAAACCCGGAAGCGTGTTGATCTCATTGAGATAGATCGCGTTCGTCCCGCGCTCCAACAGGAAATCCGCCCGCGCCATCCCGGCCCCGTCCAGCGCCTTGAAGGATTCGACAGCCAGCCGGCGGATGTCATCGGCCACAGAGACATCCAGCTCCGCCGGGATGATCAGCCGTGAGGTGTCGTCGAGGTACTTGGCCCGGTAGCTGTAGAACTCATCTCCCGGGATCACTTCCCCCGGCACCGAGGCATCCGGGTCGTCATTGCCCAGCACGCTGACCTCGATCTCTCGACCGTCGATGCCCTTCTCGATCAGCACCCGGCGGTCATACCGCGCGGCATCCATCAGACCCTCGAGCAGGTCGCTCCGGCTGCGGCACTTCGAGATCCCCACAGACGACCCGAGGTTGGCCGGCTTGGTGAATAGCGGGTACGGCCCGAGACCCTCGCACCGGCGCAGGATACTGTCCAGGTCGTCGGCAATCTGCCCGCCTGTGACTATCAGCCAGTCGACGACCGGGATGCCGTGGGCCCGCATGACGTCCTTGAAGATCCCCTTGTCCATCCCCACCGAAGAGGCCAGGACTCCGCAGCTGACATACGGGATCTCCATCAGATCCAGCAGCCCCTGCAGAGTGCCGTCCTCCCCAAACGTCCCGTGAATGAGGGGGAAGACCAGATCGACCCGCTGCTCCACCGCCAGGGCCTTGCCGACCTCCCACCGGTACAGATTCCAGTTGCCGGGTTCGGCGATGAAGGCTACCGGCACCAGGCCCGTGGTCTCTCGCCGCTCGAATCGTGAAAGTGCGCCTTCGCCGGTGAGCCAGCGACCGTCGTGCGTAACCCCGACGGGGAGGATCACGTACTTCTGTTGGTCCAATTGGGAGATCACAGAGCGGGCGGAGCGCAGCGAGACTTCATGCTCCCCGGAGCGACCACCAAACAGGACGAGGACTTGGAGCCTCTTCGCAGCCATCACCCGCCTACTTCTCCCGCCACGTGACTCCAATCGCCGATCCGCTCGATCTCTAGTTCAAGCGTCACGCCGAACCGCTCTGCCACCGTCCGGCGCGCAAGCTGGATCAGCTCCCAGACATCCGCCGCCGAGGCGCCGCCGAGGTTGACAAAGAAGTTGGCGTGGACCGGGCTGATCTGCGCCCCTCCCCGCTGCACTCCCATCAACCCTGCGGCCTCAATCAACCTCCCGGCGTGATCCCCTGGCGGATTCTTGAACATCGATCCCCAACTCGGGCCGGAGGCTTGCGTCCGCTGCCGCTGCTCGGCGAATGCCGCCAGCCGCTGGCGGCAGACCTGGCGGTCCCCAGGCTCCAGCCGGAAGGTGGCAGCGAGCACAACAGCCTGGCCGGGATGGTCCTTCAGCCAGGAGCCACGATAGCGATACCCCAGCCGTTCGACCGGCCAGGACTCGCCGCCTCCTGCGGGTTGCAAGATCTCGGCCATCTCAAGCTGCCCGGCGACATCGCCGCCGAATGCGCCGGCGTTGCCAACCACCGCCCCGCCAACAGTCCCGGGAATCGTTCCGGCCCACTCCATGCCCGTCAGACCACGCTCGGCCGATCGCCGGGCGACGCTCCCCAGGCTGGCGCCGGATTCGGCCCGGACGGCAGGGCCTTCGTCTCGGGTCAGGAAGCTCACCTCAGCTGCCTTGTTCAAGACCACCACCTGCCGCACGCCGGCGTCGGCCACCAGAACGTTCGAACCGCCCCCCAGGACGAGGAAGCCGACCTGGTTCTTCCACAGCCATGCCGCGGCGCGGGCCAACCTCTCGCCAGAGCGGACCGTGACCAGCAGATCTGCTGCGCCGCCCACCCTGGCCGCGGTATACCGGGCCAGGGAGGCACGCCTCTCGACTCGAGCGAAGCCTTCGGCCCTGAGACCTGCAGCGACCGTATCGGCATCCCATGCGGGCATTACAGCCGGCGAACCCTCTCAATCAGCTTGGACAAGACCTGACGATCGGGCGGTCCGTCCAACTCAAGAGCAGCAATCGTCCCCTGCCCCGCGACAGAGGCTTTCTTAGCTGCCAGGCGCAACTTGAGTTCCATGCGTCGGTCGGCTTCGAACAGTCGGCGATTATCCTTCGGCATGCTGGCCTCCTTCCCTCAGGCGCAATTCCTCCAACAAGATCTGTCCAATCCGGTTGCCGTCGCCGGCGCTCAGCGTGACGACCAGGCTTCTCGGCTGTACTTCGCCAACCAAGACCTGCGCGCTCTGCTCGATCGATCCCGTGTAACGACAGTCGGGATGCTCGACACGCTCTGCCAGACCCCGGCCGGTCGTCGTTCCGTCAGCGTTCTCCCGCGCGGCGAAAACATCGGTGATCAGCACATGGTCGGCTGCGGCGAAGGATGCGGCGAAGTCGTTCATGAGGACCCGCAGCCGCGAGTAGGTGTGCGGCTGGAATACCGCCCAGATCGTGCGCTCCGGGTAGCGTTGCCGCAGCCCTGCCAGCGTGGCCCGGATCTCTGACGGGTGATGGGCATAGTCGTCGAGGACGATCACCCCGGACGCCTCTCCGATGACCTCGCTGCGCCGGCTTGCCCCTCGATACCCTGTCAGGGCGTCGCGGGCGGTGCCGAACGCCACCCCGGCCGCATCGGTCGCCGCCAGGGCCGCCAGCACGTTCCGGACGTTGTGCTCACCGGGCAGGCGTGTCCGGACAAGCCCGACCACTTCCCCGGCGTGCAGCACCAAGAAGTCGGAGCCGCCCGCGGGGTTGGTTCGAATCTCCTCCGCCCGCCAGTCGGCCTGCGGGCCGAGTCCATAGCTGGTTCTCTTGGCCGTGCAACGCAGGGCCATCGCTCCGGGGTCGTCGGCGCAGACAATCACCACCCGCTGCACTTGGTCGACGAATGCCTGGAAGGCGGCGTGAAACTCCTCAGGTGTCGGGAAGCAATCAGGGTGGTCATGCTCGACACTGGTCACGACGGCGATCTCCGGCTTCAGCCCGAGGAATGCACGGTCATACTCATCGGCCTCGATTACGAATGCTTTCCCTGATCCGGCGTGCGCATTGGTGCCGAAGTCCAACAGCACGCCGCCGACAATGAAGCTTGGGTCGAGTTTGGCCTCCGACAGAATCCAGGCGACCAGCCCGCTGGTCGTGGTCTTGCCGTGCGTCCCGGCGACGGCGATCACCCGGTAGCCGTCGGTGAGTTCGCCCAGGAAGGACCGACGGCGCACCACGGGCAGACCGGCGGCGCGGGCCGCGATCACCTCGGGGTTCTCCGCCAGGATGGCGGAAGACACCAGCACCACATCGGCCCCGGCCACGTTCTCCGCCTGATGCTTGTAGGCGATCGGTACGCCGAGCGATTCCAGCGACTGCGAATACGCCGACGGCGCTTGATCCGATCCGGTCACGATTTCCCCACGTTCGGCTAGCACCCTTGCGATGGCTGACATGCCTGCTCCACCAATCCCCACAAAATGGAACCTGCGTTTCATACAAACACGACGATGATCAGGATCGAGACGGCTGCGACGGCGAAATACACGTATGGAATGGTCAGGATCGCCGGAGGCATGTAGTCCATCATCGCCTGAAGCTGCACGGCAAGCTCGCTGCCCTCGGCAGGTGCGGTGATCAAGTCGGTCGGATACCCGGTCAGGTGCAGGTAGAAGAGCACCGACCCTGCCAGCAGATAGCCGTTCAGGATGCCGACGACCAGCCCGAGCAAGATCCCTTCAATCCGTTCTCGCGCCAGCTTGCCCTGCAGCGCCGACAGCCGAGGCGATTGGTATCCGGCAAATGCCAGGACCAGGACCGGGAGCGTCAACAGGATCAGTTGTGTGCCCGGCGGTTCGGTGCCGAGCAGGGTCTGATAGAAGGGGACGTAGTTCCCCAGAATCGCGTTGAGGAACAGGGCCAGCACCAGGGCGCTGGTCACAAGCACTTCCTTCGACCAGCCGCGCATGGCGCCGATCACGGCAAACAGGACGACGAAGACCCAGAACAACACCAGCAAGCTAACCACCGGGCCGGCCTTTCTCTCCCACCAGCCGTTCGACCTCGGCCGCGATCTCGGCAGCAGCACCCGGCCTGGCGAGGCTCGACATCGCAGTGCGCATGTGTTCGAGAAGCGCGGGGTCGGAGAGCAGGTTGTGTATCGTCGGCAGCAGAAGGCGCCCGAGATCTGAGTCCTCCAGGCAAACGGCCCCGCCGTGTGCGGCCAGGTAGTCGGCATTCACTCTCTGGTAGCGCCAGGCATAGGGATAGGGCACCAGCACGGCGGGCAGCCCAAAGAGCGGGAGCTCACCCAGCGTCGAGGCGCCGGCCCGGGCGACGGCAAGGTCAGCTGCAGCCAGAGCCATTCCCATTTCCTCGTGCAGGTAGGCAAACGCCCGATAGCGACCGGCCAGGCGCTGGGGCAACCGGCGCTGGTAAGGCCCGGTGCGAGGCCAGTCGAGTGTGCCCGTGATGTGGATCACCTGCCCGAACTCGAGCACGTCGGCGAGACTAGCCCAGAGCGCTTCGTTGATCGATCGTGCTCCCTTGCTCCCGCCGAATACCAGCACGGTTGAGGTGGATGCTTCCAGCTGGAAATGCGCCTTCGCCGACCGGCGATCGATCCCCTGCAGTTCCGGTCTTGTAGGGTAGCCCGTGACGACTGTGCGCTTCCCGCCGGGCAGGCGGGCCTGCACATCGGAGGCGCTGACTGCAACCGTGTCGGCCAGCCTGGCCATCAACCGCAAGGCCTGGCCGGGCTCGAGGTCCGGGATGTACACCAGCTTGGGGACGCGGCGAGCCGCCAGGGCCACCGGCACGCCCACATAGCCTCCCGTGAGCAGGATGGCATCTGGCTGATAACCAGCGACGATCCGCCGCGCGGCGGCGATGCCGCGGGCGAGCTGGACCAGGTTGCCGGGGAGGGCCTTCCACCCGACCCCGTGCAGCCCCGCCGCCGGAACCGTCACGAAGCGCACGCCGGCGCGTTTCACCAAGGGAGCCTCCATGCCTCCCTCGGACCCGGCCCAGAGCACATCAACGCTCCGATCGAGGGCGGCGATGATGGCCAAGGCGGGATACACGCCTCCGCCGGTTCCGCCAGCCGATACCAACAGGCGAGACATACGTCTTCGCTTGAACCTCCACGCTCTTCCTTCGAGCGGCATTGAGCAGGAACCCGGTGGCCGTCAGCGTAACGACCAGGCTTGACCCTCCATAGCTGAAGAAAGGAAGCGCATTCCCGGCAAACGGCAGCAGCCCAAGAAGCACGGACATGTTGACCAGCGCTTCGACGGCGATCCACACGGTCACACCGCTGGCCAAGAGCATGGTCAGCCGGTCGGGTGCGTTCATGGCGACTTTGAAGCCGCGCCAAAGGAAGACCCAGAACAACACCAGCACCAACAGCGCCCCGATCAGACCCAGCTCCTCGCCAATTACGGCGAAGATGCTGTCGGTATGCGGCGCCGGCAGCAGGCCGAACTTCTCCCGGCTTGCCCCCAGCCCGCGTCCGATGATTCCCCCGGCATAGAACGCCTGCAGCGAGTGTTGGACGTGGTACGACGCCTGCTCGATGTTGATCAGGCCAGACATATAGTCCGCCCAACGCTCTCGACCGGTATTGGTGATCCGCACCAACAAATAGGCCACAAAGGCGCCACCGGCCGAGATGAACAGCGCCTGCGAGATCCTGGCGCCGGCCAGGTAGAACATCACCAGGGCGACGATGGCTACGGTCAGGACCGCGCTCAAATCCGGCTGGAGCAGGATCATGCTGTCGATGATCGCGATCAGCATCAGCAGCGGGATGAAGCCGTAGCCCCACTCCGCCAGACGGTTCCCCTTCGACTCCATCCAGACTGCTAGATAGATGATGATCGCCAACTTGGCCATCTCGGACGGCTGCACCGATCCGCCCAGGATGGCGCGCCGCGGACCGTCCCCCGAGTTGACCATCAGCACCAGCAGCAGGGCCAGCATGCTGACCACAAGGATGGGCACCGCCAGGCGTCGAAGCCAGCGGATCGGCATCGACGCCGTCAGGCCCAAGGCGACCAGGCCGATCGCCAGGTTCCCCAGCTGACGGCGAAAGAGGGCGTTGGTGTCTCCGTACAGGCGGAAGGACACGTCCCAGCTGGCCGAGTACACCATCACCATGCCGAAGGCAATCATGACGAATACCAGGGCCAGCATCCACAGGTCCATGCCGAGCAGCCGGCGGCTTCTGGGAGTGGGAGCCTTGACAGGCCTGGCTCGCGACGTGGTCTCCACTACAGCTCCTGCACCATCGCTCGAAAGGCCGCGCCGCGGGCCTCGAAGTCCGAGAACTCATCGAATGACGTCCCACCTGGCGAGAGCAGGACGACGTCTCCGGCTTCAGCCCGTCGGGCTGCGGCCACGACCGCCTCGCGCAGCGTCCGGCACTGGTCGATGCTCGCCAGCCGTCCGCCATCCTTGCGCTTGAGGGCTGATTCCACGGCGCGCAGGATCTTCCCCGCCGCCTCACCGAACAGCACGAGGTGCTCGACCCGTCGCGTGACCAGGTCGGCGAAATCCTCCCAAGGCAGGTCCTTGTCCCGCCCCCCGGCAAGCAGCACAATCGGCACCTCGAAGGCCCGAATGGCGGCCATGGCGCGTTCGGGTGCGGTCCCGATCGAATCGTTGTACCAGTCGACATCGTGCAGGCGGCGGACGAATTCCAGTCGGTGCGCCACGCCCTGGAAGTCCCGGACTGCGGCCACCATGGCTCCGGGCGGGATTCGGGCCGCAGCCGCGATGGCACACGCCCCAAGTACATTCAACCGGTTGTGCTCACCCCGCAGTTGGATGTCGCTCAGCGGGAGCAGGTCAGACTCCTGGCCGTCCATCCGCATCCGGATCCATCCATCATGGATGTACGTCCCTTGCTCCCCGCGGTCCGTCCGGCCAAAGGACAGCAGCCCACCCTGCACCTTCCGTCGCAGGGACCACGCACCCTGGTCCTCCCGCCCTAGCACCGCCGTCCCGGATGCCTGTTGATACTCCAGGATGCGGGCCTTGGCGGCGGTGTAAGCCTGCATCGTGTGGTGGCGATCCAGGTGGTTGGGTGTGACATTCAGGACGGCGGCGATGCGCAGGCTGCTGCTCATCAGCTCCAGCTGGAAGGAGGACAGCTCCAGCACAATCCAGTCGTTCTCCGTCATCTGCGGAAGCGAGGCCAACAGGGGCTGGCCGATATTGCCCCCGACCCAGGCTCTCGCCCCCGTCGTCTGCATGTGCTCCTCGGCCATCCGCCCGACCAACGCCGTCGTTGTCGTCTTGCCCGCCGACCCCGTGATGCCGATGGTGCGCGCCGGGCAGGCTTCGAGAAAGACCTGGGTGTCGTTGGTCAGGCGGATGCCGGCGGCGGCTGCTTGCTGTGCCAGCGGCAGATCGGCGGGAACCCCGCCGGAAAGGCACAACAAGTCCGCGCCGTCCAGCACCTCGGGCGGATGGCCTCCGAGCGCAAAGGAGATCGGCAGGTCCGTGAGCTCCTCACACGCCGGGCGCAGTTGCTCGGCCGGCTTGAGGTCACTAACGACGACCCGCGCTCCGTGTTCGGAGAAATAGCGAGCGGCGGCTTTGCCCTGACGGGCCAGACCCAGCACCACTACTCGCATCCCTTTCCAGTCTTGCACATCGGCTCCATCAGGCAGCTTGCTCGTCAACGAACAGCGGCAGGCGCAGTTCGCCTTCCATCTTCGCCTTCGACCGGCGTCCGGTGCGACGGGTGGCGCGCGCAGCCTCGGCCTGCTTGGGGCGCGCCTCTTCATCCACGCCGATCCACAGGTGTTCGGGCAGGACCATCCGCGCCTGACGAAGTTCGACGCCGGCGATCACCCCTTCCTTGATGTCGCACGACTCCGGGTTCACCAGGCAGAGGTTCGGATTGCGTCCGAACTTGTCTCGGTAGAAAGTCGCTGCCCGTTGGACTTTCTCCGGCATGGTACGACTGCTGTCATCGAACCAGAGCATTCCGACGCGCATCTCACTCTCCTCGGAGCAAGGCCAGGGCGACGCCGATCATGACCGCCAGCAGATTGACGAGCCAGAACCTCTGCACCACCTGGGTCTCGCTCCATCCGATCAATTCGAAGTGATGCTGCAGGGGCGCCATCTTGAACAGCCGGCGACCCTTGGTGAGTCTGAAGTAGGCGATTTGCAGGATGACGCTCAAGGTCACGCTCACCGGAATGATGGCGATCACCGGCAGCAGGATGGCGCGTCCGGTCATCAGCGCCACCACGGACAGCGTCGCGCCCAAGGAGAGTGACCCGGTGTCGCCCATGAAGAGCTCGGCGGGGTGGACGTTGTACCAGAGGAAAGCGAAGACGGCCCCCACGAGCGTGAAGCAGAAGCGCATCAGGAATACCTGCCCCAGGAGCATGGCGATGACGCCGTAGGCGGCGAAGGCGGTGGCCGCGATCAGCCCCGCCAGGCCGTCCAGGCCGTCCGTCAGGTTCACGGAGTTGCTGCCGGAGACAATGATGAACACCGCGAAGGGGATGTACCAGATGCCGAGATCGATCTCGGCTGGATAGTTCGGGATGAAGAGGTCGGGAACCTGCAGCCCGTACTTGAGGCCCACGGCGGCGACCAAGGCAATCACGATCTGCCACGTGAACTTCATTCGGACCGACATGCCCATGCCGCGCCGTTGTCCACGCACCCCCTCCCAGTCATCGATCGCCCCGAGCACACCGAAGGCGACCATCACCATCAACGGTAATAAGACGGCCCGCCCGATGACATCCAGATCACTGACGATTGAAACCAAGTTCAGCAC
>CAZBJQ010000031.1:0-23240 GCA_964492235.1 uncultured Anaerolineaceae bacterium
GGCAGGCGGGGCATCGGCGGGCCCGGGACCCCCAGGCGCTCGGCGAGGGCAGCTCGCAGCGCGGTGCGGTCGTCCCACGGGTATTCGACCTCGCCGAAGCACATCGACTGTTCGTGGCCCTTGCCGCACGCGATCACGAGATCTCCCGCTTCGGCCAGGCCGACGGCCCGGCGCAGGGCCTCCCCGCGGTCGGGGAGGCGGAAGAACGACTGCCCCTCCACCCCACCCGCGGCCAGTGCGCCCTGTGCCATCTCCTCAAGGATGGCCTCCAGCGACTCGGTGCGCGGGTCCTCGGCCGTCAGCAGGGTGATGTCGGCAGATTGCTGCGCGACCTCGGCCATCATCCGGCGCTTCCGCCGGTCGCGCAGGCCAGCGGAGCCGAAGACGGCAATCACCCGACCGCGGCAGATCTCACGCGCGGCAGCCAGCGCCTGCTGCAACGCGTTCGGCGTATGGGCGAAGTCGACCATCGCCCGGAACGGCTGACCCAGATCGATGGGTTCCATCCGGCCAGGGATCCCCGGGAAGGCGCCGATCGCCTCGGCGGCGACGGCGGGCTCAATCCCCAAGCCGTCGACTGCGGCCGCGAAGCTCGCCAGGACGTTTGGGGCGTTGTACCGGCCGTAGAGCTGTGTCCGCACCGGCTGGCGGTAGCCCTTACCCAGAATCTCGAGCGCCAGCCCCTGGTCGCCCGCCGAGATCTGTTCCCCCCGGACCTCGGCAGCCTCGCTCATGCCATAGGTGATCTGTCGCACATGTGTGGCTTGGCGCAGGTAGGTGTAGGACGAGTCGTCGGCGTTCAGGATGGCCAACCGCTCTCCCACCATTGGCTTGTCGGCACTGTGGTCCAGGCCGGCAAACAGACTGGCCTTGGCCTGGCGGTAGGCCTGGTACGACCCGTGGTAGTCCAGGTGCTCGTGGGTGATATTGGTGACGACCGCCAGGTCGAAGTCGCAGGCCGCCACGCGCGATTGGGCCAGACCGTGCGAAGTCGCTTCGAGCACGGCGTGGGTCATCCCGGCATCGACCATCTGGCGCAGCAGCGACTGCACCTGCCAGGCCTCAGGCGTCGTCACGTGCAGGCCGGTCTCGACTTCGGCGCCGGCAATCACGGCGCTGACGGTGCTGATCAGTCCGGCGCGCAATCCCGCCGCGGTCAGGATACGATGGATCAAGCCGGCGGTCGTCGTCTTGCCGTCGGTGCCGGTGACACCCAGCATCCACAGGCGGCGGGCCGGAAAGTCGAACCAGGCGGCCGACAGGCGCGCTAAGGTCCGCCGCGAGTCCTCCACTCGTCGGTAGGGGACCGGAACGCCGGGATCGATCTGCTCGCCGATCAGCAGCGCCGCGCCGCGGGCGGCTGCCGCCGCCAGGAAGGCGTGCCCGTCGGTCTGCTCCCCGCGCACGGCGACGAAGACCATGCCCGGTTGAACCAGGCGCGAGTCCGAACACACGCCGGTCGACTCGATGTCCGCCAGTCCTCCCGGCGTTAATTCTGGCAGCTCCCTCAGCAGCCTCTCCAGCCGCATCGTGCTCCATTCCATCAAGCAAACGGAGCGCATCGGGTCGGCACCGACTGCGCTCCGCGCGGATTCCCCTTGATCTGCGTCCGGCCCCGGCTACAGCAGGCTGCGCCGCAGGCCCTCCAGCTTGCCCGCCACCGAGGCGTCTACCATGCGCCCGCCCGAGCGGATTACCAGGCCGCCGAGGATGTCGGGGTCGACGCGAAAGCTGACCGTCGCCCCCGCCTCCATCCGGCCCAGCACGTCCTTGCGCACGACGGACTGCTCATCGTCCGTCAACGGCAGGGCACTGATGACCTCAGCCGTCTGACCGGGGAGCGCCTGGTCTTCAAGCAGGACGAATTTGCCTCCCTTGACTCCACTGAAGAACTCGGCGATCAGGGCATGATGACGGCGCTCGTCGAGGGCCGCTCCTAGGACCTTCTGGGCGGCGGCGATCGCCAGCGCCGGCACCTGGGCGCGCAGTTCGCCCAGGATGATCAGCTTCTCCTCTTCGGCCCCGGCCAGGGCGGCGGCGCGCTGCACTTCGACGTCCTTCTCGGCGGCGGCCCGCAGTTCCTGCTCGCGCTTCTCGGCGCGCTCCGTCGCCTGCTGCAGCAGCTCCGCTGCCTGCAGCTGGGCCTTGCCCAGAACGGCCTCGGCCTCCTTCTCGGCGTTGGCCCGGGCTTCGGCTGCCAGGCGTGCATCCTCAAGGCCCCTGGCGATCGTCTCACGGCGCCGGTCGAGCATGCGCCCGATCGGCTTCCAAGCCACGGCGTACAGGATGGCCACCAGCAGCAGGAAGTTGACGATCTGGGTGATGAGGAACGTCAGGTTAATGCCAAGCGGTTCTAACTGTTCCAAGATACACCTCCCGCCCGGCTAGATGCCGACGAAGATCAGAATCAGGGCGATGACCAGGGCGTAGATGGCGATCGCCTCGGTAAAGGCCACACCCAGGATCATGTTGGTGGTGATCGTGCCGGCGGCATCCGGGTTGCGCCCCATGGCCTGTAGGGCACCGAGCATCAACAGACCGATGCCGATGCCGGGGCCGATGGCACCCAATCCGATGGCCAATCCCGCGCCCAGCGCCCGTGCTGCTTCCAGATCCATATCTTCTTCCTCCGCGGCCAAGTTCCGGACGGCCTGCGCCGTCCCTTGCAGAATGCCGGGCGCGCAACCGCGGGCGCGCCCGAAGTGTGGACGTCAGCGCGCCGGCGCCGGGCGGCTGTGGCCCTCGTCGCCGTGGCCGTGCGTCGCCATGCTGACAAACACCAGCGCCAGCAGGGCGAAAACCGCCGCCTGGAGCACGCCGACGGCGACCTCGATCCCATAGAAACCGGCCGGCAGCAGGAACGGCACCAGGAATGACATCACGAAAATCAGAACTGTGCCGGCGAAGATGTTGCCCAGAAGTCGGAAGGCAAACGAGATGATGCGGCTGAATTCGGAGATGATCTCGAGCAGTCCAACCAGGAACAACATGTAGCCCATGCCGCCCTGCTTGATGGCCGGGACATTGATGAACTTGTAGAAGTAGCTCACACCCTGCGCTCTGACCCCCCAGACCTGCACCGCCACCATCGTAACCAGCGCCAGCCCCAGCGTGAAGTTCAGATCGGTGGCCGGACCGCGTACGAAAGGCGTGATGACGCAGGCCTCGCACAAACCCTGGCTCTCCACGTGTCCGCCCTCGCCCTCGAGCCCCGTCTCCCCGGTGACTTCGCTCGCCGTCGCCGGGCGCGGCTGCGTGCCATCGAGAGTGTAGAACGAGAGGGGGCCCCACTCGATCAGCCGGGGGGCGTAGGCCTTGACACTGGCCTGGTGAGGCGTCTCGACAATACCGACGCTTTCGGCGCCGGGCAGCAGCTTGAACCAGTTCGCCGTCAGCACCAGAAAGAAGATCGTCGCGGCCAGCGGGAAGACCGATCTGCCGTGTTTGCCCCCGATCGAGTTGGCGAAGTTGTAGAAGACTTCCGACAGCGCCTCGGTGATGTTGGCCAGGCTTCCCTTCGGTGGAAGGAGCGCTCCCTTGCGGACGTAGCGCATGGTGATCCCGAAGAGCAGCAGCAGGAGAACATCCACAATCAGGGTCGTCAGGAAGGTGTTGCTCATCTCCTCGCCGCCGAACCAGGGGATAGGCAGCGGCTCGGCCGGCAGGGCGACGACCGGAAAGGCGCCGTAAGGAGAAACCCCCAGGCCGACAAACAGGAAACTGGTCAGCGGGCCGCACAGGAAGACGACGATGCCCAGTCCGGCTATGACGGTGATCGCCTTTCGCACGCTAAGGCTCCTTGTCCTGCGGCTGTTGATCCGTAGCAATCGCCCGGCTGACCCGCCGGGAGAGATACAGGACGTAGAACACCAGGAAGATCAACCCGAGCGGGATGCTGGCCAGCACCAAGGTCAGCGTGAACATCGGCTTGGTGCCGAACTGGCCGTCCAGCCACAGCCCGAGCAGCAGGGCCCCGAGTGTGAGCACGACCGTCAAGCACCCGGCCGAGAACCCGACTCCGCTGGCCCGGCCCACGGCCGACATGCCCAGCCTGGCGCCCTCGGGGAACGTCAACGACGGGAGTTCGATCTTTGGGCCCGGAAGCGGCTTGTTCGGCTCGGTCCCCAGCTCGCTCACGCAGGCGTCCCTTCCGCGGCGGTGAATTGTAGCACAAGCGGAATCAGGGCGTCAACCTATTAGGTCTACATCACCCGAATTTGCGCCGTCCTGCGCAAGGCCGGCGGCCGTTCCCGGCACGAGCATCGTGATCCGCATTGCGCACAGGTTACCCCCAGCGCATGGCTCCCTTCGCGTAGGACTCGAAATGCTCGGTGGGAGGAGGTGCTTCGCTGGACGCTTCTCGGAGGCTGATGAAAAGGCCATGCCTGCCGACAGAAACCCGCAACCATGGTGATTGGGGCTTCCCCCAATCACCATATTTGCGGTTCCCTTCTCTGAGAAGTGCCGTCTTGATCAACCTGCTAGAAAAGAACTGTCCCGAGGCTGCCCGCGGCGCGCATCGCCCACGCCAGCCACGGCCCGCTGGACACTCCCAGGACCAGGATGGCGGCGATGCACGTCACAAGCACCAGAGCCGCCGGCCGGGTGACAGGTACCCGCTCCGATTCATGCTCCGACCGGTGCAGGTAGACCACCTTCAGGATTGTAAGGTAGTAGTACAGTCCGATGATGGCGTTGATCACCCCAATGAAGGCCAGCCACACCAGTCCGCTGTCGACCGCGGCGGCGAACACGTAGAACTTGGCAACAAACCCGGCCAGCGGCGGCATCCCGGCCAACGACAGCAGGGCCACCATCAGGGCCAGGGACAACCCCGGTGCCCGGCGGGACAGGCCGGCGTAATCGGCGATCTCGTCCGAGCCGGCGGCGCGAGCGAAGATGATGACCACGGCGAAGGCCGCCAGGTTGGTGACGATGTAGGCCCCCAGGTAGAACAGAGTGCTGGCCGAGCCGAGGACGCTGAGCGCCACCAGGCCGATCAAGGCGTAGCCGGCATGGGCGATCGAGGAGTAGGCCAGCAGACGCTTGATGTTTTTCTGCGCCAGGGCGAGTACGTTCCCCAGAGTCATCGTCGCCACGGCCACCGCCGCCAGCACGCTGGCCCAGGTCGTGGCGTTCATCGGGAAGACGATCAGCATCACCCGCAGCAACACGGCGAAGCCCGCCGCCTTGGAAGCGGTCGAGACGAAGGCAGTGATCGGCGTCGGCGCGCCCTCGTAAACGTCCGGCGTCCAGAAATGGAACGGAACCGCCGCCACCTTGAAACTGAACCCGACCAGGATCAGCACGACGATTCCGCTGATCAGCCAGGGCGATACGCCTCCGCTTTCCAGCTGGTCCGCCAGGATGTACAGGTTGGTCGCCCCGGCGAACCCGTAGAGCAGGCTGAAGCCGTAGAGCATGACCGTCGAGGCCAGGGCGCCGAACAGGAAGTACTTGAAGCCGGACTCGGTCGACTTCAAGTCACGCTTAAGGAAACCGGCCAGCACATACAGTGAGATCGAGGCCGTCTCGATAGCCAGGTAAAGCATGATCAGATCGGCGGCGGCTGCCATGAAGCCCATCCCGATCGTCGCCACCAGCAGCAGGGTGTAGTACTCGCCGCGCGTGCCCAGGCCTTTCAGCCCGGTGGAAAGCAGCGCCGTCAGCATGGCGCCGAACAGGAACACGAGCTTGAAGGAGAAGCCGATCTCGTCAAAGCGCAGCATGCCGCCGAAGACCAGCGTCCCGGTCGCCTGTGGACGGGCGAAAAGCACCGTGACGACCAGCGTGATCAGCAACCCGGCGGCCGTCAGCCAGCCCAGGTAGTAGCGCTGCTTTGGGCGCGAGGCCAGATCGACGGCCAGCACCAGGATCGCCAGGCCCAGGAGCATCGTCTCCGGCAAGATGGCCGGGAACATCGCAGGGAAGGTGCCGGCGGTAGTCACTCAGACACCTCCCACAACCTGAAGAACGGCCTCGGCACCGGACTGGATCATGTTTGACATCATGGCCGGGAAAACACCCAGCACGACCAGGATCAGACTCAGGACGACCAGCGCCACCCGATCATGCGAAGTGATGGCGCCGATGTGGCCTTCCAGCTCCATCGGCATCTTACCGAAGAACACCCGCCCGACGACCCGCATGATGTACGAAGCGGTGATCACGATCGCGATCACGCTGATGATCGCCACGATGGGCTCGCGCTGCCACAGGCCCATGAAGATCGGGAACTCGGCCACAAAGCCCGACAGGCCGGGCATGCCCATCGAGACCAGGCCGCCGATGATGAACGCCACCGCCACCAGGGGCATCACCCTCGAGAAGCCCCCCAGCCTGGGGATCTCGCGGGTGTGCGCCCGGTCGTACACCATCCCTACGACAGCAAAGAAGAGAGCGGTCATCACACCGTGCGAGAACATCTGCAGGCCGGCGCCGGTGAGACCTTCCCGATTCAGCGTGGCGAAGCCCAGCATGACCAGGCCCATATGCGAAACCGATGAAAATCCGATGACGTACTTGAAGTCGGTCTGCACGCTGGCGATGAAAGCCCCGTAGACGACGTTGACCGTGGCCAGCACCAGGATCAGCGTTGACCAATACCTGGCCCCCTCCGGCAGCAGCATGATTCCCACCCGCAGGGCGGCGAACGCGCCCAGCTTCATCAGCACGCCGGCGTGAAACATCGAGACCGCCGTCGGCGCCGCCACGTGGCCATCCGGAGACCAGTTGTGGAACGGGAAGATGCCGCCCAGCACGGCAAAACCGAAGAACACGGGAACAAACCAAACGACCTGGAAGGGAACCTCCCTGCCCAGGATGTTGTACACGATTCCATCGAACACACCCGCCTGCTCCGCCTGTGACAAGGCGATCATGTCGAACGTCCTTGCCCCGGAGGCATAGTACAGGACCAACCCCCCGACCAGGGCGACGACGGATCCAATGAACAGGTAAAGGGTGAGCTTCATCGCCGCGTACTCGCGGGTCACCTGCCAGCCCCAGATGACGATCAACAGGTACATGGGGAACACGGCGATCTCGTAGAAGAAGAACAGCATAAACAGATCGAGGGCGACGAATACCCCGAACACGCCGGTGGCCAGGATGAACAGGAAGGCAAAGAACTCGCGCGGCCGGTCGTCGATCCCCCACGAGATCAACACCCCGGTGACCATCACCACGCCGGTTAGCAGGACGAGGGGAAGGCTCATCCCGTCGACGCCCACATGGTAGGTGACGCCGATGGCCGGGATCCAGTTGTAGCGTTCGACGAACTGGTAGCCACCGACCGCCATGTCGTAGTTGATAAAAGCCCACAGGGACAGCAGCAGGGCGAACACGGCGGCGGCCAGGGCCGTCACGCGAATGGCGGTCTTGCGCTCGGCCGGGAACAGCAGCAACAACAGGCCAGCCACGATCGGGGTGAAGACGATGAAGCTCAGGATTGGGAAGGTCATGCTCCGCTCTCAGGTCCGGATGTTTTTCGATCCATCGAAGGGCTCCAAGACTCTGGCGCTGGCAGCGCCTCAGCCGCCGAACAGGCGCAAGACGGTATCGTTGATCACCCGCAGAATCCACGACGGCCAGATACCGATCGCCAGGATCAGCACCAGCAGCGGCGCCATGGCCAGGACCTCCCGTCGGTTGATCTCGAGGGCGTGGCCGGCCCATCTCTCGTTGACCGGGCCATGCAGCACCTGGCGCACGCTCTTCAGGATGTAAGCCCCGGTGAAGAACAGGCCGATCATCGCCAGAGCGGTGAACAGGGTGAAGATCGGCCAGGCGCCCCGCACGACCATGAACTCGGAGACGAATCCGCCCAGTCCCGGCAGCCCAAGCGATGCCATGGCGGTGAAGACCAGGATGCCGCCGTAGACCGGTGCCAGCGGGAACAGCCCCCCGTAGTCGTCGAGTTGGCGCGTGTGGGTGCGCTCGTACAGCACCCCCACCAGGAAGAACATACCGGCCGCCGACAGGCCATGGTTGAACATCTGCAACACGGCGCCGTTCACGGCGATCACGGCGTCCGGCGCAGCTAACGTGCCCTGGGCGAAGGCGGCGGCGGCGATGCCCAGCACGACGAACCCCATGTGATTGACCGAGGAGTAGGCGACCAGCCGCTTGAAGTCATTCTGCGCCCAGGATGAGTACGCGCCCAGGATGATTCCTAGCGTCGCCAGCGCCGCCAAGGCGCCGGCGAAATAGCGGGCCTCGGCCGGGAACAGCGGCAGCACCAACCGCAGGAAGCCGTAGGCGCCGAGCTTGAGCATGACGCCGGCCAGGATCATCGATCCCGGCGTCGGCGCCTCCGTGTGCGCGTCCGGCAGCCAGGTGTGGAACGGCCATACCGGGACCTTGATGGCAAAGGCGATCACGAAGGCCCAGAACGCCAGCGCCTTGACCGTGCTCAACGGCACGGCGATCGGGAGGTTGACATAGGCCTGCACCTGGTCGAGCGCGCTCCAGCTGCCGAAGATCTGCACCATGTCGAAGGTGCCGGAGGCCACGCCGATCAACTGAATCGCGAGCAGGAAACCCAACGATCCGGCCATGGTGTAGATCAGGAACTTGAAGGAGGCGTAGGTGCGGGCCGGCATCGTTCGACCGCCGCCGATCTCCCGCTCTCCGTGTTCGCTGCCCCACTGGTTGATCAGGAAGTACATCGGCACCAAACCGATTTCCCAGAACAAGAAGAACATCCAAAGATCGAGCGCCACAAACACGCCCAGCATCCCGGTCTCGAGCAGCAGGAACAGCGCCATGTAGCCGCGCACATTCTGCGTGATCGACCACGAGGCCAGCAGCGAGGCGGCCGTCAGCAGCGTCGTCAGCAGAATCATCGGGACGGAGATTCCATCGACTCCGACGTGGTAGGTGGCGTTGATGGTGGCGTACCAAATGGCCTGCTCCTGAAACTGGAAACCGGGCTGGCCGCTCCGGTAGGCCGTCCACATCCAGATCGAGAGCCCCAGGGGAACCAGGCTGATCAGGAACGCGATCCAGCGAATGAGCTTGACCCCCGAGCGCGGCAGCAGCAGGATCAGCAGCGCGCCGATGGCCGGCGTCAGCAGGATGAGGCTCAGTATGTGCGCTCGGACAAATTCCATTGGGACCATCTCCGCCCAGATAACATCGGCTTCAGCCAGGGGATGAACCAGCCATGACCCCAGAGGCGGAAACCGGATCTACGGCAGTCGGGGATTCTCCCCAGCTTCCGAACAAGCGAAACTCCTCACGGAAGTGTGCTTCCTTCATCCCGCTCCTACGGCCTGTTCAATGTCAAATACGAGAGCAACAACACGGCGAATGCCAGGCCGGCGATCAGGTAGCCCTGGACGCGCCCGGTCTGCACCCGGCGGAACCAGTGCCCGAAGCGCTTGGTGCTCTCCCCGACCAGGTCGCCGAATCTATTCACGATCAGAAGATCGATGTACTTGCGCAGGAAGGCGCCCACCGCCAGCGAGGCGCGGGCGACGGCGTGCAGGGCGCCGTCGATGACCTTCCGATCCAGGAACCAGTACGACACCTTCTCGGCGAACCAGTACGACGGCCGAACGAACAAGAAATCGTACAGCTCGTCGAAGTAGTACTTGCGCTGCAGCAGCGTGTAGACGGGACCGAGGGCGCGTGCCATGGGATCCGGGGCGCCAACCCGTACGCGGCGGTAGACCAGCCAGCCCAGGCCCAGGCCGCCGAGCGAGACCGCCAGCGAGGTGAGCAAGGGAATGTAATTGAAACCTTCGGCCTGGATCACGTGTGCCGGCAGCATCGCGCCGAGGAACTCCTCGATCCATGGCGGGATCATTCCGCCGATCAGCGGGAAGTCGCCCTTGACTCCGACCCAGCCGGCTGAGAGGGAGAAGAACGCCAGCACGATCAGCGGGATGGTCATCGTCTTGACCGACTCATGGGCGTGCTCGGCGGCGGGCGTTCTGGGGTCGCCAAGGAAGGTCAGGCTGATCTGGCGCATCGTGTAGAAGGCCGTGAGCAGCGCCGAGGCGACAAGCAAAACAAAGACTACAGGGTTCTGGGCATGGGAGGCGGCGAAGATCTCGTCTTTCGACCAAAAGCCGGCCGTCACCAGCGGGAAGCCGGCCAGCGCCAGGCCGCCGATCAGGAAGGTCCAAAAGGTGACCGGCATGCGCCGGCGCAGGCCGCCCATGTTGAACATGTCCTGGGGGTCGACGTGGGCCTGCGTTTTGTGGACGCCGTGCTCCATGCCGTGTATCACCGAGCCGGAGCCGAGGAACAGAAGCCCCTTGAAGAAGGCGTGCGTGATCAGATGGAAGGTGGCGGCGATGAAGGCGCCGATCCCGACGGCGGCGACCATGAAACCGAGCTGTGAGATCGTCGAATAGGCGAGCACGCGCTTGATGTCATTCTGGGCGACGGCGATCGTCGAGGCGAAGATGGCGGTGAAGGTGCCGATAACGGCGATCACCGTCATGGTCGTCGTCAAGGTGCCTCCCGGCTCGAAGCCGACCGTCAGCAGCGGGAACATGCGCAGCAGCAGGTAGACACCGGCCGAGACCATGGTTGCGGCATGGATCATCGCCGAGACCGGAGTCGGACCTTCCATCGCGTCCGGCAACCAGACGTGCAGCGGGAACTGGGCCGACTTGCCGACGGTGCCGATGAAGATCAGGATCCCGATCAACGTCGCCGCCGACAGACCGAGGACCGCCGGGGTGACGGAAAGCTGATGCAACACCTGCTCGTTGTTCAGGATGGCACGGAAGTTGAGCGTCCCGGTCGCTGAGTACAGATAGGCGATGCCGAGCAGGAAGAACACGTCGCCGACGCGGGTGGTCATGAAGGCCTTGACCGCCGCCCGCTGGGCCGAGTCCTTGGCGAACCAGAACCCGATCAGCAGGTACGAGCACAGGCCCATGATCTCCCAGCCCATGAACAGCAGGAGCAGGTTGTCGCTCAGGACCAGCACCAGCATGCCGAAGGCGAACAAGGCGATGAAGGCGAAGAAGCGGGCATAGATCGGATCGGTCCCGCCGGCATGCGGCGGCAGGCCGGGCTTGTCGGCCGGGTCGCGCCGTTGGCCGAAGTTGTGGTAGCCGATGCTGTAGACGAAGATCGCCAGGCAGGTCCAAACCACGAAGAACAGCGTGACCGCCGTCAGCGGGTCGACCAGGATCCCCATCTCGAACCAGGTCTGCCCCGTCGGCAGCCAGGGGATCGAGGATGTGATCGGGTGGAGCGCCAATCCCTCGGTCGTGACCGCCGTGATGAAGAGGGCCATGCCCATCAGCCACGAAAGGGCCATGGCCCCCACGGCCACCAGGTGGCTCAGGCGGTTGCTGCGGTTGGCGAGCAGGACGATGGCGAAGAAGGCCAGGACGGGCGGCAGCGGGATGAGCCAGGCGAGCAGTTCTGGAGGCATGACGGCTCCTACCACCTCAACAAGTCGATCTCTTCTGCCACCACCGTGGTGCGGCGGCGGTAGATCGAGATGATCAACGCCAGGCCCACGGCCGCCTCGGAGGCCGCCACGGCAAAGACCATGATGGCGAACGCCTGGCCGGAGACCTGCGCCGGGGTGATGTAGCGCCAGAAGGCGACCAGGTTCAGGTTGACGGCGTTGAGCATCAGCTCAATCCCCATCAGGATGGCGACAGCGTTGCGGCGTGCCAGCACGCCGTAGATCCCAATGCAGAACAGGGCGCCGGCCAGCGCCAGGTACCAGGAGAGGGGGATCACTCCTCACCTCCCTCACCGGCAGCATCCGGCGGGCGGGCGACGAAGATCGCCCCGATCAGCGCTGCCAAGAGCAGGACCGATGCCAATTCGAACGGCAAAACATAGCGGTCGAGGCTGACCAGTGCCAGGCCCAGTTGCTCCAGTGAATCGCCAGCCACGACCTCGTCGCCCGGCAGCCTGCCAGCCACACCCGGATCGGACACGACCAGCAGCAGGATGGCGGCGAAAAGCACCACCGCCAGCAGCGCCGCCAGCCACCATCGCTGGTTGGTCTGCGGCCCACGGTCGTCCATCGACCGCCGGGTGAGCATAACGGCGAAGATAATCAGGATGGCAATGGCGCCGATGTAGATCACCACCTGCACAATCGCCAGGAACGCCGCATTCAACAGCACAAACAGCACGGCCACCCCGGCCAGGGCCAGCACCAACCACAGCGCGGCGTGGACCAGCCTGCGCGCTGTGACAACCATCAGCGCCGCCAGCAGCGTGACGCCGCCGGTCAAGAGGAAGATCAGCTTGATAGGCTCCATCGATCCCACAGCCTCTCGCCAGGGTGTTTCACCGGGCAGCAGCCGGCACCGCGGCGCTTACCGTGCCATTCGGCGCAGCCTGCGCCCGGTCCTTGCGGCGCTGGTGGAGGGCATAGGCTCGCACGGCCAGCAGGGTCAAGCCCAGCGCCAGCAGGTTGGCCAGCAGCAACACCGGGACCCGGCTCCATCCGGCGGCAACCGCCAGCTTGTCGACCAGCGCTGTCAGCATCAAGATGCCCAGCGCCACCGGCGTCAGGAATTTCCAGGTGAAGCTGAGCATCTGGTCGATCCGGATGCGGGGCAGCGTGCCGCGGATCCAGATGATCATGAACCATATGGCCAGCGTCTTGATCAGGAAGTAGAAGAAGCCGAGCACGGGATAGGCTTCCGCCCCCGGGCCGTTCCATCCGCCAAGGAAGAGGGTGGCCACGACCGCTCCGATCGTGAACGAATGCAGGAACTCCGCCACAAAGAACATCCCGAAGGCCAGGGCGGAGTACTCAATGTTGAAACCGGCCACGAGTTCCGACTCGGCTTCCAGCAGGTCGAAAGGAGCCCGGCCGTTCTCGGCGATCGAGGTCACCAGGAACAGCAGCGCCGCCACCGGCGCCATCACGATGAACCACATCCCGGCCTGGGCGTCGACGATGTCCACCAGACTCATGGACGAGGCCAGGATCACCGGAACGAGCAGCACCAGGACCATCGGGACCTCGTAGGACACCAGCTGGGCCACGCTGCGGAAGGCGCCCAGCAGAGCGTACTTGTTGTTGGACGACCAGCCGGCCATCATGATTCCCAGCGTACCGATCGCCCCGATGGCCACGATGTACAGTGTGCCGACCTCCAGGTTGGAGCCCACCACGCCTGGCGCCAACGGGATGACACCCCAGATCCCGACGACCGATAGCACAACCAGCAGTGGCGCAAGCAGGTACACCACCTTGTCGGCGTGAGTCGGGATGATGATTTCCTTGCCGATCAGCTTGACGAAATCGGCCACGGTCTGGAAGATGCCCCATGGCCCGATGCGGTTCGGCCCCAGACGGTCCTGGAAGCGCGCCAGCAGCTTGCGCTCCCCCCAGATCAGGAAGAAAGTCGAAACGAGCAGGATGGTGGCCAGCACCGCCGCCCCTAGAAAGCGCAGCGTGGTTTGCGCCCAGTCGGCGGTCATCCCCAGGCTGAGCAGCAAAGCCGTCAGCTGGTCGTAAACCCAAGCGAAAGGATCACGGATCATTCGCAGACTCCCACAGGCAGGCAAACGAATGGCTGATCTCCCGATCAGCCATTGCGCTTCACCTGGTGTGTTAGACCCACTCGAGGCTGCCCTTGCGCCAGGCGTAGATCAGGCCGGCGGTCAGTATGGCCACAAACAAGATGCCTTCCAGGACCATGTACAGTTGGAGCTGGTTGTAGGCCGCCGCCCAGGGGAACAGGAACACGGCCTCAACATCAAACACCACGAACACCAGCGCGTACACGTAGTATTGGGCCTTGAACTGCACCCACGTGCTGCCGACGGTCTCGATGCCGCACTCATAGGTGTCGCCTTTCATCGGATTGGACTTGCGCGGGCCGAGCAAGAAACCGACGGCGACGGCGACGGCAGGAAGCAGAAGACCAACTGGGAGAAGGAAGGCGATGAAGACCCACTGATCCAGCATCTGCGCTCCTCAAAAACGGGCGCTGAGGCCCGTTTGCGCCCGCAGAGCCAGGCGGGCGTTGACTTCGCGAAGTCTATCACGCTTCCAAAGCAGCGTCAAAACCGCCTGCCCTTGGACGGCTCCGGCTGCTTCCGGAAGGGACGGTTCGCCCGGGCCGGCGGGCGGGGCAGAGGCTGACCGGTGAGGGTTCGTCACTTCCTTTGGCCTGCCTCGCCACGTGTTGCGCAGCCGCAGCCCCATCCGGCGGGTTCCAGCCACGGCGCGTGGTCAGCCGCCTCCGCGCCAGAGGCCGTGCGCTCCGGCTTGGCAGTTCATGCGCGCCCGCCCCGCCCAGCCGAAGTCGAGGGCCATACTCCATGCTCGATCCCGCCAGCGCAGATGCTCGCTGACCGGCAGCGCAGAGGATGGGTGTTTCGAATCAGCAGGGTCCTTCCATGATAGATTCTGCCCGCCGGCGTGGGCAGAGTGCCCGCCACGCATCGGGATGCTACAATTCCGGCATGCCCTCCAGCCTCGATCACGACCGCTGGGACTCCTTTCTCGTCCACCATCCAGACTCGCATCTGCTGCAGACCGCCGCATGGGGGGAACTCAAGACCGGTTACGGTTGGCAGGTCATCCGTCTGGCGAGCGGCGAATCCGGGGCGCAGGTGCTTGTGCGGCGGCTGCCGCTGGGATTGCGCCTGGCCTACATTCCGCGGGGGCCTATCGGGTCCTGGCTGCCGAACCTCGTGCAAGACTTGGATTCTGCATGCCGCGCCGCCGGCGCATTCGCCCTCAAGATCGAGCCGGATGTATCGGATGATCCTGTTCTTGCAGCCGACCTCGAGACGCACGGGTTTCAACCGAGCCCCCAGACGGTTCAACCGAGGCGCACCCTGGTCGTCGATCTGCGCGGCGAGGAATCGGACGTGCTGGGTCGGATGCACCAGAAGACCCGCTACAACATCCGAGTAGCCGCCAGGAACGGCGTATCCATCCGCGCCTGGGATGACTTGAAGGCGTTCGGGCAGATGATGCGGCAGACCGCCGACCGTGACGGCTTCGGTGCACACCATCCCGATTACTATGCGACTGCGTTCGAACTGTTCCATCCCAACGGGGCGTGCGAATTGCTGCTTGCCGAGTACGATGGCCAGCCGTTGGCCGCCTTGATGGTCTTCTCCCACGGCCGGCGCGCCTGGTACCTGTACGGCGCCTCGCGCGACGTCGAGCGCCAGCGCATGCCAACCTACCTGCTGCAATGGGAGGCGATGCGCTGGGCGCGCGCCCGCGGCTGCACCCTGTACGATTTGTGGGGCGTGCCCGACGCCGACCTCTCGGAACTCGAACGCGGCTTTCGCGATCGTAAGGACGGGCTGTGGGGCGTGTATCGTTTCAAGCGCGGCTTCGGAGGCGAGCTCGTTCGCTCGATCGGGGCCTGGGATCGAGTGTACCGCCCGGCAGCCTATCGGGCCTATCAGCTGCTCGCCCGCTTGAGGCGGATGGAAGGATGAGCCTCACCGCCTCTCTCGTTCAGGATCCCGGAGCCTGGAACGCCGGTGTCGTATCTCTGCCGGGCAGCCACATCCTGCAGAGTTGGGAATGGGGCGAGTTCAAAGCGCGCTACGGCTGGCGGCCGCGCCGGATCATCTGGCGTGCAAGCGATGGGGGCGTGGCCGCCGCGGCCCAGGTGCTGGAGCGTCGCTCCCGCCGCTTTGCCGGCCTGCGCATGCTCTACGCCCCACGCGGCCCACTTGTGAACTGGGGGGATACCGAGCTGCGGCGCATCGTGTTGCGCGACCTGGCAGCCCTCGCCTCGGAAAGCAGCACGATCTTCCTGCGCATCGATCCCGAGATCCCCGTCGCCTGCCCGGAAGACCGGGAGATGGATCCCCCATCGCCCCGAATCCGGCACGACCTCTCCGAGACGGGGTGGTCCGACGGTCGCGAGCAGGTGCAGTTTCGAAACACCTTCGTCCTCGATCTCGACATCGACGAGCCCCGGCTGCTGGCGGGGATGCACCAGAAGACGCGCTACAACATCCACCTGGCGGCGCGGCACGGCGTCAGCATTCGTCTCGGGACTCCCGACGACGCCGAGCCGCTCTACCGCATGTACGCCGAGACCTCGCTGCGGGACCGCTTCGTGATACGCGATCGGGATTACTACCTCCGGCTGTGGGGAGGGTTCCAACGGACCGGCCGCGCCCAGCTATTTCTGGCCGAGGTCGAGGGCCTGCCCGTGGCGGGACTCGTGCTCTTTGTCTTCGGCGACACGGCCTGGTATCTGTATGGGATGTCTACGCAGGATCATCGAGAGAAGATGCCTAACCACTTGCTGCAGTGGGAGGCGATCCGCTGGGCCCAGCAGCACGGACTGCGTCGCTACGATTTCTGGGGCGCGCCCGACCGGCTCGATCCGTCGGATCCGATGTGGGGGGTGTACCGCTTCAAGCAAGGCTTCGGCGCTCGCCTACAGTGCACCCTCGGTGCACTGGACACCACTCGTCGCCCTGCGCTCTATCGGCTGTACCACGCCCTCGCCCCACTGGCCCTCAGTCTGCTGCGGCGGCGCGGTTTCTCGGCGACCGAGCGCAGTCTGGGATAGTCTGACCTGCGAAGGTTGCAGGGACGAGTGACAAGAGATGCGCAGCCAGGCCCCTTCCGGGCGGTCGAGGCTTGCGCCGATTTCGCAGGAGATGATCGATGTCGAACGACTTGCCTTCTTTGCCCCTGGCCTTCTTGCCGACTCCGCTGCATCCGCTCGAGCGGCTCAGCCGGCATCTTGGCGGACCGTCGCTCTCGGTCAAGCGGGATGACCTGACCGGCCTGGCCTTTGGGGGCAACAAAGCCCGCAAGCTGGCCTACCTCCTGGCGGATGCGGTGGCGCAGCGGGCCGAAGTGCTCGTCACCCGAGGTGCTGTGCAGTCCAATCACTGTCGGCAGACAGCGGCGGCGGCGGCGCGCTGCGGCCTGGCTTGCGTCCTGGTGCTGAAAGGAGAAGGAGAACCCGCGGCGGCGGCTAGCGGCAATCTCCTGCTGGATCAACTACTCGGAGCTCAGATCCGCTGGACCGAGGATGCGGACCCTGAGGTCGTCCTCGAAGAGGTCATCCTGGCTCTGCAGCAGCAGGGCAAGCGCGTGTACCGGATCCCCTATGGAGGGTCGAATGCGCTCGGGGCAAGTGCCTATGCGGCGGCAGCCTTCGAATTGCTCGAGCAGGACACGGGGTTCGACCACATCGTGCTCGCCAGTTCGTCAGGTGGGACTCAGGCCGGCTTAGTGGCCGGCGGGCGTTGGGGCGGGTTCCGGGGACAGATCCTCGGAGTCAGTGTGGATCAGCCGCAAGAAGCGCTGCGCACTCGGATCGCCGAGATCGCTTCCTCCATCGGACCGTTGCTGGGGCGGGCGGATGTATTCTCCGCCGACGAGATCCAGGTCACAGACCGCTACCGGGGGGGCGGGTATGCCGTACTCGGCGACCTCGAACGCGAGGCGATCCGGTTGTTCGCTCGGATGGAAGGCATACTCCTCGACCCGGTGTACACCGGGCGCGCCGCCGGGGCGATGCTCGATCTGATCGCCAGCGGTCAGATCGGCCCCGACGAGCGCGTCCTGTTCTGGCACACGGGAGGCACGCCCGCCCTGTTCGCCTATGCCGACCTGCTGATCGACCGCCCGACGGTGTAGGGCTGACCGGGAGGCACCTCGGCGGGGGGAGGTCGCGATCTGTCGAGCCTGCCTCTGGCTGCAACGGGCTTCTTAGAAGCCCGCATTCCACTTCGGCTTCTTTCCCCGGGCTGTGCCAGTCGCCGGCAAAATGCCGGATCAGCGTATGTCGAGCAGCTCGAAGACCTCGACCGGCTCTTCTCTGCCTTTGATCTGCAGAGCCCCCAACTCGCGCAGAACCACAGCCTGGCGCACCCGAGATGCCACGGCCTGTGTGAGCAGGATCTGCCCTTCGGCGGCGTGTTCCTGCAGGCGCTTGGCCGTGTTCACGCTATCGCCGATCGCCGTGTAGTCCAATCGGTTGTGCGTACCGACCAGCCCAAGAATGGCCTCGCCGTAGTGCATCCCCAGCCCGAAAGAAAGGTGGAACTGGCGCGGCAGCTTGGATTGAACCTGCAGCACGCCCTGGCGGATGGCGAGCGCCGAGCGGATGGCTCGCAAGGTGTGATCGGGCTGAGGGATGGGGGCGTTGAACCAGGCCATCAGGCCGTCCCCCAGATACTTGTCGATGGTGCCGGTTTCCTGCAGGACGGCCTCCGCCGCCGCTGCCAGGTAGAGATTGAGGACGCGTACCAGCACTTCCGGGTTGTTGGTGGCGCTGAACAACGAGAAGCCGCGGATGTCGGCAAAGAGCGTTGTGATGTCCGCCCGCCGGCCTCCCAGGTGGAGGCTGTCGGGATCCAGCTGATGGATCACTGCCGGAGACACCATCCGCTCGAACAACCGGCGCTGGCCCTCCAGCTTGCGCTTCTCGGTCAGATCGTCGAGAACGATCGCCACGCCGCGGGTGGTCTTGTCGGCCATCTTCAGGGGCGTGATGTTGAGCGAGAGATCCCTCGGCCCGCTCCCCGAGATTTCGCAGTGCACTTCCACCCCGATCTGGGGCTGGTCGCCGGACTTGACCTGGCGCACTCGCTCCGTCAGGCCGTCGGAAAGCTGCGGCAGCAGGTCGCCAAGATTGGCGCCCAGCAGGCGGTCTGCCTTGAGTCCCAGGATCTGTTGCGCCGCTTGATTGCAGAGCGTGATCCGGTCTTCAATGTCGGCCGTGATCACTCCGCTGGCGATCGAAGTGAACACGTCCTCCATCAGGTTCTTGAGCTGGGTGACCTCGCCCAGGCTGTGGCGGACTGAATCGAACAGGCGGGCATTCTCCAGCGCAACCGCCGCCTGATCCGCCAGCGAGTTGAGCAGCAGGCGATCGCGTTCGCTGAACAGGCCCTCGCGAACGCGGTTGTCGGCATAGATCACGCCCACGATTTCGCCGCGTGCCTTCAGCGGTACGCACAGGATCGAGCGCAGGTTGTAGGCGACGATGCTGGTTTGCGCATCGAAGCGGGGATCGTTCTGGGCATTGGTGGTCAGGACGGCCTTCCCCTCCCCCAGCGTCCGGTCGATCACAGTTCGGCTGATTTCGATCTCGGCTTCACCCAGCGTGGCCCGTTCCCAGTTGCGGCCGACCACTGTCTCCAGGCGCCCGCTATCGGTCTGGAGCATCAAGAACGCACGCTCGGCGCCCGTCAATCGAATCAGGGTGTCGATGACTTCATTCAAGACGGTAGAGAGGTCCAGTGAGGAGTTGACCACCTTGGCGACATCGACGACGGCCAGGAGATTGCGGCGCTCCTGGTCCATCGACTCAACCGCTTCGGCGAGGCTCTGCAGGCTGCCGACCAGGTGCTGAAGGCTGTTGCCTACCCCTGCAGGCAGGCCCTCGCCGGCCCGGCGACGGGTCTCCTGATAGGCTGCCAGCTGCAGGCGGATCTCGTCCGCCGTCCGGCTCAGCCGCGCCAGGTGTTCTTGGGGCGTGAGGCGAATGGTTGGTTGGTTCACCGCGACATCCCTCGTGACAACCAGGCGAACAGCATGCGGAGTTCGAGTCTGCGCCACAGGCTGCGCAGGCCTCTCGCATCCGTTGCGTCGCCTCCGTAGCGCTCCCGGGCGTATGTCTCCACGATCTGCCGGCTCGGTTCGGCGAAGCCTGGGTGGCTTGCAGCCAGCAGGTCAGCCCGTTCGTGGGCGGTCGTCGCCGAAGTCGTACGCAGCCCCAGCCGGGGCAGCCACCCGCTCCAGCGCTGGTAGATCGCGGCCGAGAGCGTCAGATCCTCCGCTGCCAGACGCTCCAGGCGCCTGGGAGGCTTCAGGCCCAGGCGGCGCATCCCTTGGTTCAAGCCCCGCGCCGACCCCGTCCAGGCGCCGGGATCGACCCACAGCCAGGCCAGCACGAGCAACACCAACCCGGCCAGCCCGGCCGGGGCAACCAGCGCCAGCCGAAAGCCCTGCCAGCCTTCCGGCACCGCAGTCAGGAATTCCTCGTCAAGGATTCTCCCCTCGAACGGGGCCCCGGCCTCGCCCTCGAGTGTCGACCTCGAGGCCGCGGGTGTGGCCAGCGGCTCTGCGGCGCCACCTACGCTGCCTTCCGGCCTCACCAACTCCGGTTGGCCTCCGGTGGGCTCGAACTCCACCCAACCGTACTGTGGGAAATATACCTCGGGCCAGGTGTGAAGGTCCGTCCCGTAGACCTCATACGTGACATCGGTCTCAGCCATCTCGCCGGTGTTCCCGGCCGCCTGCCTGGGCGTTCCCTGGGCATATCCGGCTGCCATCCGGGCCGGGATGCCCGCCTGCCTCAGAAGAACAACTGCCGCCGAGGCGTACCATTCGCAGAAACCAGTCCGATAGTCGAAGAGGAACCAATCCAGCGGCTCAACTGCCTCCGGCGGCGCCTCCGTCACCCGGCTGTAATCGATGTTGGTGCGCAGCCAGCGGACAACGGCGCCTGTCTTGTCGAACGGCGTGTCGTAAGGGGCCGTGATCTGCTCTGCGAGCGCCCGGGTGCGATCCGTGATTTCCGGGGGCAGCTGCAGGTCATTGGTCATCACCCATCCCGGGTAGGCGCTGGAGGCGGACCGCAGCTGGTCGGCGGTGGGGCTGGCATGCATCGCCCGCACCCGATAGCTCTCGCCGGCGACCACCACCCCAGGCACGCTGACTTCCGTCACGTCCTGCACCTGCTCCCCGCTCTGGCGAATGGCGAAGTTCGTCTGGCGACTGACCCACACCGGTTGGGCCAACACGTACAGCGTTCGCAGGCCCGGCAGCAATGGCTCGATCGCGACTTCCACTTCGTCTCTGCCCAGCTCGTCAGCCAGGACCAGACCCGGCTGGCGCGGGTACACCGGGATCGTATCTCCCGATGCGGCCAGCCACTTCCCGCCCTCGTACTTCGTGTAGACCCTGGCCCGCCAGTAGTAGCGCCCCTGGTTCTCGCCCAGCTCGGCTGCCGTCACGCGCAAGACCAGGTCGTGCTCCAGCTCGGACCCCGCCTTGAGGGCCAAGTCGTTGCCATAGACCTCGTACAGATAGGCCGCCGGTCTGCGCAACCCTCGCAGGCTCTCTCCCAAGTCCTGGCGCAGATCCATCCAGGGACGAGTGGCCTTGGACCAGACCTCCGCCGCCATCTCGGATTGGGCGAAGGCCGGGCCAACCCAAGCGGCGAAGACCAGTGTCCCTGCTGCCAGCACACCGGCCAGCAGGATCGAATAGACAACGTCCGAGGGAACACGGGCGTTGATCCCCCTCCAGGTGCCCTGGCGCCGCCGCAGCTCCATCCTTGCCGCCAGCACCAAGGCGATCAGCGCAAACAGGGCGACGTGGCCTCGAAGGTCCGGCTTCCCGAGGAAGGCATAGGCGTTGAGGACGAGAGCCAACCCGACTGGGAAGATCACCCACCCCAGCGACCTACGGCGAACCTGGCGAAAGCCGCTTAACATCCCGGCGCCCCAGAACACCAGACCCAGCAGGAGGACGAACATCAGCCCGTCATCGTTGGGCCTGCCCGTCGCCACGGCTCTCAGGAAGATCGACAGGCGGCGGCCCACCTCCAGAGCGCGATCGCGCCAGACCAGGCTCGACTCGACATGGGTGCCGATCAGCCATGTGGTGACAATCGCCCCATACACCAGGCCAGTTGCGGCAGCCACCCGGCCGGAGAACAGGCTCCACCCAAACCAGGCACCCAGGCCGACCCCCAGCCAGGCGAGAGTGCCAACCAACACCAGGTGATCGGTCCAATCGGCAGCGGTCAGCGACCAGGTGGTGATACGAAACAGCAGCAGAAGCAGGAGCAGCGCCACCCAATCGAAGCCTTCCAGGCGCCAGGAGAGGGCGAGCCGCGCCCTGTCAGCTTCTCGCTCGCCATCATGGGTGGCCACTGCGTGAGAGGTCATCGCCTGAGGACCACGTCCGGGCTTCCCACGGCGGATGACGAAACCAAACCTCCCCGGATGGGGTTGCCCAGGAGCACGTGCGGAATCATTCTATCATCGGCATGCCAGCTTGCTGGGGTGTGCTGATACTGCTATCATGGCGCCGGTGTCTGCATGGCTCATCCCGCCTCTCGCCCGCGACTGCGCAGCCTGCACATCTTCCTGATACTGGTCATCATGGTGACCATCCCCTGCTACTGCGCCGGTTTTCTCGCCATCAGCCGAGCGCCCTCCGAGACCACGCCGACGGCGACGCTGACCCCCACCCCACCCCTTTCGGCGACGGTAACCCCAGGCACAGCGACCCCCAGCCCGACGATCACCCCCACGGGCACGATCACACCGACGCCCTTCGTGCCTCCTAGCGCGACTGCCACTTTCACTCCCTTCCCGACAGCCACGGACACGTCGACCCTTGCGCCCACCCCGACGGACACCAGCCCGCCCCCACCAACCGATACCCCAGCGCCGTCGTTCACGCCGACGCCCTCGGAGACCCCCACCCCTTGAGCCTGAGGTTCCCCCGATTCAGTGGACACCGATCATGTCTGAGCTCAACCTGTGCTCGTACTCGGCGGGGCTCAGATATCCCAAGCTCGAATGCAGGCGCCGGCGGTTGTACCAGATCTCGATGAACTCGAAGACATTCTGCCTGGCCTTCTCCCGGCTGGCAAAGCGATGAGTGGCACATTCCCTCTTGAGTGTGCCAAAGAAGCTCTCCATAACCGCATTGTCGTAGCAGTTCCCCACGACGCTCATGCTCGCTTGGGCCTTGAGTTCCCCCAGGCGGCCCTGCTAGGCATCACTCGTGCACCGGGTCCCTGGTCGGAGTGATGCAACAGATCGTCGCCCACTGCCCGGCGACCCACCGCCATGGCCAACGCATCTTCCACCAGACCAGCCTTCAGGTCCTCGCCCATCGACCAACCCACAACTCGCCGGCTGCACAGGTCCAGCAGGGCGGCCAGGTACAGCCAGCCCTCACGGGTGTCAATGTAGGTGACACCTGCACTTGCATCGCAGGTGCCAGTGCGTCCGCCACCCACTTCTCGTTCGGCCTGTCGGCGTGGAAGTCCTGCCACAGAAGGTTCGGCCAGATCGGCACGCCCCGTTGCCGGAGCCACTGGTGCACCCGCGGACTCCCGTACGAGCCCCGGCTCTCTGCGTGCGCAGTCCGTATCTGTTCCACCAGCCCCAGGTTGGCCTTCTGCCGGGGACTGTCTGGCCGCTTGCGCCAGGCATAGTAGCTGCTCGGCGACACACCCAAGACCGCACACAACCGCCTCACCGGAAACTCCCTGCAATGCCCCGCGATGAACTCATACGTCACTCGCCCTTGTGCGAGAAGA
>CAZBJQ010000032.1:0-22913 GCA_964492235.1 uncultured Anaerolineaceae bacterium
CTTCAACGACGCCTGAACCACCCCATCCACCAGAAACTCCACCAGCGCCACCCCGACTTCGTCCTCCACCCTGGCTTCGAGCAGCAAAGGGGCAGTTGTCATGTTTTCGCCAGACTCGAGCGGGGAGAGGAACTCGATCTTCGGTGGGGCGTTGTCGACCGTCACCGGGACCGACGCTGTCCGCAGCGTCCCGTCTTGTGCTACAACCACCAGCTGCAGCGCCTGCAAGCCATCCATACCCGCCGTGTCCCAGCGGCCCAGCTCACCTCCCTGTACCGCCGTCGTCTGGTCGCCCGCAACTTGAATCCACTGCGACGGGTTCAGCCCTTGGCCTATCTGGATGCGGTAGAAGTCCATTTCCGGGATGTCCGCCTCTCCCCACACGGCCACTTCGCCCCGCACATAGTCAAAGGGGGCCGGCGACGTGACACGCACGCCGTCCGAACCAGGAGAGAGGTCGATCAGCGTGTCATACTCGCCTGGCGGCCGCGCAATGCCCGCCTGTTCCGCCCAGCCTGCCGCCTCCGGCGGCGGAACAAGGAAGACCCGCTCCTCCACCATCTTGGCCGGTGTGAACAGAGTCGCCAACTTGCCGGTCTCGCGATTGATCCGGTAGGGCTGATAAAGTGTGTCGTAGTGCGTCGGTTCTGTCCCTAGCAGAAACAGCTCCCGGACCACGGTTGGGCAATAGACCGTCGGGAGCATTCCCGAGGGATCGCAGACATCGAGTTGCGCCACCTCGGGCGGCCTGGGCCAGCTTTCTCGCGGCAATGCGGCGTGCGCATAGCGCATGACTGCATTCCAAACCGGCGCCGCACCGTTCAATGCATCGGCGGACTGGGCAGGCCTCCCGTCGGCGTTACCCATCCAAACCCCGACCAGCCGGCTGGGTGTGAAGCCAAATGCCCAGCTATTCCCTCCGGCTCTGTCTGCGCCAATTGTCACTGCGGCGGGTCGATCGATTTCAAGGGAATTGGCGCGTCCGAACGCCGGCCAGCGGGCGGCATCATCGGCCAAAATGTCGATCATCAAGTACGCCAGCGCGGGGCTGAGGACGGCACGAGACTTAGGTTCGTAGGAGTACACCGTACCTTGCACGGGATCTTCGACCGCCAGCAGGAAGGAAAGATGAAGTCCATCCGACTCCCCCCTCCCGTCGGCGGGGGCAGCCTCCCCTACCATGCGACCTTCCGCGCTCAGGACTGCGTAGGCCTGCGCCAGGGCGAGCGGTCCGGCCGGTATCTCTTCGATTCCCCCGAGCTCTCGGCCCCCAAGCGGAATCCCCATCGAGGCAATGGTGCGCATCACGTTTTGTGCGCCTACGTGCTCCAGCAGGTAATCCGAGGCTCCCTCGTAGGCATTGGCTAGAGCCGCTCTCAGGCGGACCGGACCGTGAAATTCCACCTCTGCCGGGGGATCCGCGCCGACGGGTGCGATGTCCAGCAACATGGTGGCCGGGGTGTAGCCGCGGGCCAGCGCGGTCAAATGGATAAAGGGCTCGATCGCCCTCCCACCCATCGTCGCCTCCGCCGCCCCTCCGGCAAGTGCCAGGACTTCACCCCGGCCTGGATCAACCACGATCACAGTGCCGGAATCGATCTGATGATCGACTGCAATATCCCCTGGCCGCATCGCGGGCAGCAAGCCTGCCGCCAGGCAGGCCTGCCCGCCGTCCGCAGCCTCAATGTAGGTTGGTGCTTCCCCTCCCAAGCGCCCCAGCTGAGTCCCGAGGGCACATGCGGCTTGCCGCTGCAGCTCGGCGTCGGTGGTGGTGATGACCCGCAGCCCTCCCCGCGCCAGGGCCGCGTTCCCGAAGCGAGCCCGCAGTTGGTCGAGGGCATACCAGGCGATATCCGGCGCCACAACGGCCGTTCTGGCCGGCTCGCCGGTGAACGACACCGCCGCTCGCTGAGCAGCCTGCATCTGCGCAGGGTCAATCCATCCCAGGACGGACAACTGCCGGAGGCCCTGCTGGCCGGCGGCCCGGGCTGCCTGTGGTGAGTCAATCGGGTTACGCTCGGGCATGTCGGGGATGGCCGCCAGTACCGTGCTCTCCGCCAGGTTGAGTTCGTTGGCGTGTTTGCCGAAATACACGAGCGCCGCGGCATCGATCCCGTAGGCGAAGTTCCCATAGTCGGCGGTGTTGAGGTGCCATTCAAGTAGCTGCTCCGGGGAGTAGCGCCGCTCAAGTGTGGCCGCAAGGTAGTCCCTGCGCAGACGCTGCATCCAGGGCGGCAGGCTCACATCCGAGAGTGGCTGGAGGTTGGCGGCTGCCAGGCGCCCGGCGATGCTCGGACTGTCCGTCGCACCCGTGAGTCCGCCCAGCCAATCCATGGGACCCGTTGTCGAGGGATCGAGAAAACGCGGTTCGCTGCGGGCGAGTGTCGCTAGGAGAAATGCAACCCGCCCGCTGGTGATGGCGTTGCCGTCGACACGAATCCAGCGCCGGTCTTCGGCGGCTGGATGCAGCCCGTTGAGCAACAGCTGGGTGCCTGAGCGGTCCCAGATCTGGATCGGCTGGAAGCTGCCTCCTGGTTGCGGGGAAAGAGCGAGTGCGATGTTCTCGACGGCCGGGAGCCCATCGCTCAGGGCGACCGCCGCCTGTGCGCTCTGAATCAGCGGCAACGCCAATGCGAGCAGGAGTCCCCCAAGCGTCACGAGCCCGACGACACCCAACCGCCGCAATCGCCGGGGGTGCAGGTCACGTGTCTTGCGCAGGCGAAGGATCGTGTGTACTCGAGGCACGGCTCGATTGTACATGCGCTGGCGGCATGCAAGTCCTATGCCCGCCTGACCGCCCGGCGAGGAATGGCCTGTCCTGCGGGAAGCTCGAATCGTCGCCGATCCTATCGGCAGAAGTCCTACCAGTAGACATTGAGGGATACAGACAGAAGGTGCAGCGTCGGCGCCGTTGTCAGGGGACCTAGGCTTCCGGCGCGGGTTTGTTCTGCAGGATGTCCTCGATCTGCCCGAGGACGGTCTTGGTCAACCTGGCGGGCACTTCGATGGCCTGCAGGTTGTCCTCGACGTGCGCAGTCCGGGTGGCACCGGTGATCACGCTTGTTACCTGCGGCAGGCGCAGCAGCCAGCCGATGGCGAGCTGCGGCAGACTGACACCCAGCTCCTTAGCGACGTTCTCCAATTGGCGGGTTTTCTCAAGGTTCTGCTCGGTGAGGATTCCCTTCAGCCAACTGTACTTCCGCAGGGACAGCCGGGCGCCTCTCGCCTTGTCCTGGCCGTATTTCCCGCTGAGCAATCCGGATCGCAGCGGACTCCAGGTCACCATGCCAAACCCGAGATCATCAGCGGCCTGCACCAATTCGTCTTCGACGATCCGGCGCACAAGCATGTTGTAGTGGGGCTGTTCAACCGCCGGCGCCGTCAGCCCCCAGGTTCTGGCCAGGCCCCAGGCGCTGGCGATCTGACCCGCCCGCCACTCGGACGTTCCCCAATACAGGACCTTACCCTGGCGCACCAGGTCATCCATCGCCCGCACGGTCTCTTCAATGGGTGTGTCCGCGTCGAATCGATGGCAGAAGTACAGATCGAGGTAGTCCGTGCCCAGTCGCCGCAGGGACGCATGGCACGATTCGAAGATGTGTTTTCGAGACAGCCCGCGCCCATTGACCCCGGGCATCGACTGCCAGAAGACCTTGCTCGAGATCACCAGGCTCTGGCGCGGCAGCTCCCGAATGATCTCCCCCATTACGATCTCTGCCCGCCCTTCGGCATAGATGTCGGCATTGTCGAAGAAGTTGACGCCACTATCGTAGGCTTTGATAAGGACCTGACGTGCGGTCTGATCGTCGATCTGGTCCCCGAAGGTGATCCAGGACCCCAGCGACACCTCGCTGAGCTTCAGTCCCGTTCGCCCCATGCGCCGGTAGTTCATCCCTGTCTCCTCTTCCTGGGCTTTATGTCTTGCCCGGCTTCGCGGGCGGCAGTACCAGAGGATTATACCCATCGGGTCATCCACAACGCCTATACTCAATTGGCCGATGGCGCCGGGCAGCCGCCGGCCCTTGGACGAACGCATGGCCGCCCCCTCAACCTGACCGTCTGCCGCCTGGTGGTGCCCAGGTCCTTGCGGCGTCCATGGACTCTCGATCGCGACAGGAGGTCCTGATGTCTCATACCCGACGTAGGCTCTGGCCGATCGCCGTTCTCGTGCTGGCGACGATTTCCTGCACGGCTGTCACGCGCATGTTCCAACCGGATCAGGGGATCGCCCCGGGCGCGGCGCCCGAGGCAACCGAGACCGCGCTACCGGCAGAGGCTGCAGCAACGGAAGTCCGCCGCCTGGAGGCCGTCCCGACTCCGACGCCCTTCCACGTGCTTAGCGAAGACGACGTTCGCAGCTTGCTGGATCTGACCAAGCCGGATCACATCGACTACTTCGACACCCCTGCTGCCTGGTTCGACTACGACACACCCGGCAGGGCCGCCTATCGCGTCGAAGATGGACGCCTGTTGGGAATCGACTACGAACCGGAAGCGCTGTATAGTTGGTGGTCGAACACGGACCGCCAGTCCGGCAATGTGTATGCCGAGGTCAGCGCCACCAACGGCGATTGCGTCGACAAAGACGCCGTCGGCATGGTTATCCGAGTGGACACCGGCAAGGGTGCTGGCGGCTACGCACTCGAGGTCTCGTGTGACGGCGAGTGGCGGTTCCGCAACCATCGGTTTGGCAGGGCTCCAGATGACCTGACAGAGTGGGCGCCCTCGGACGCAATCCAGGCCGGTGCCGGCTCCACAAATCGCCTCGGGATCTGGGGCTACCAGGGACGGTTTGTGGTCTTCATCAACGGAGTTCAGGTTGCGGAGATCCTTGACAAGAACTACAAAGACACCTATGGGACCTTCGCTCTGTATGTGCGGGCCGACAGGACATTTGACTTGACCGCCGAATTCGACGATTTCGCCTTCTGGCACATCCCGTTCATTCCATGAGACGGACCCTTCTCCTTCTCCTCTCCATGAGCGCCCTGGTCGTCGCCTGCAACCGTCAGGCGGATCAGCCGCCACCGCATAATGTCGCCACCGATGTGGCCGCAACGCTCACCGCGGTTCCCACCTTTGGCCCGATCACCACTCGCCCGCCCTCGGCCACGCCTGCGCCGAGCGCCACCCCGATCGCCACCGCCTCTCTTCTGCCCTCGGAAACCCCCACCCTCGGCCCGACCCCGACGGCGACGGCGCCGGTTCTTCCGCCTGGCGATCCCCGCACCGGTCTGAATCTCTCGGTCCCCGCCTACAGCGACGACTTCAGCCAGTCCTTCAAATGGTTCGCCGGGTACGTCGACAACACCGTCAGCCTCACCCAGTCGGACGGCAAGCTGGTCGCCGTCGACAAGTTGGCCGACTCGTACATCACGTGGAGCACAACCACCGTTACCGCCGGCAATGTGTACGCCGAGGCCACGGCCAATATCGGCAGCTGCAGTGGAAAAGATGCCTCGGGCCTGGCGCTACGGATCGGCGGCGATGCCTACGACCGCGGCTACGCCCTTGAGCTTTCCTGCGATGGCGCCTACCGCATCCGCAAGTTCATTGACGTCGAGACCCCACCCAAGACCGTAGTGGATTGGACCACCGCCGAGGCCATCAAGCAGGGGCCGAATGCCTCCAACCGAATCGGGTTCCTGGCCGAGGGCAATACTCTGAGCGCCTTCGCCAACGGGTCCCTGCTTGGCCAGGTCGATGACAACGACCTGGTTGCCGGAACGTTCGGGCTGTTCGCCAACGCCGCCAGCACCGCTGGCCTGACCGTGGTGTTTGACGATTTCGCGCTCTGGTATCCGTAGCCGGTCGCAGCGACAATCCGACCCTCCGGCCACCGCCCTGCCCCTGCGGCAGGGCGGTGGCCAGTGGCGCCAGGCCCTCCGAGTTCTTGAGCCTCTCCGGAGTTCAGGCTGACCCCATGACCGTCTTCCGCCCGCTAGTAGTTGCCTGGCTACTTCTCCTCGTGGGAACCGCCGGCTGTACTGTGCTCGAGATCACCGCTCCCGCTTCCCCTGCGCCGGCGACGGCCTCCCCTCCGACGGTCACCCATCACCCCAGCCCGGCGCCATCGCCGTCCGCCACGCCCACACGCCTACCTCCTGTGCCCCTTGGCCAGTTGATCACCTTTGACGATTTCGAGGCAGGCGGGGAATGGGAAACGGTCGAAGGTCCTGCCGGCGCGGCCAGCATCGCCGACGGCCGGCTGGTCCTTTCTGTGCACAAGCCGTCCACCTCCTTGCTCCAGTCCGCGCCCTACCCGCCTGCTGGGGATTTCTTCGTGCAGGTCGACGTTCGTTCTGAGGTCTGCTCCCCCGGCGATGAATTCGGGATGGCCATCCGTCTCTCGCCCTCCGGCGAGCACTACCGGGTGAGCCTGCTCTGTGACGGAGCCGCACGCCTGCTGCGTGTCCTCACCGATCAGACGCATGCGCTGACGCCAGTCCTTCGGACCGGCGCGGTGATCCCCGGACCAGGTTCTCTGAATCGCCTCGCGGTCTCGGCGGAAGGTCCCCTTCTACGCGTGTTTGTCAACAACCAGGTTGTGTTCGAGGATCGGGACTCCCGGCTTCCCTTCGGCCGACTCGGTTTCTTCGTGCGGCCTGGAAGGAGCGGCCAGACGACAATTGCTTTCGATGGCCTGGCCGTGTACGCTCTTCCCGGCACGCCCGCCCCGCCACCCTGACACTTGGAGACCCTCGTGCCCTCTGATCGGCCGTTTCGCAATCGCCTCAACGATCTCACTCCCAGGGAGTGGCTCAAGTTTCAGAAATCCTGGTTTGTGCACAATCCCCCACCCAGAGGGAAGTCTGTCCTCCGGCATCCGGCAAAGTTCCCCGAGACCCTGGCCCAGCAGTTCATTGAGTTCTTCACCCACGCCGGGGGCATCGTGCTCGACCCCATGGTGGGCACGGGCTCGACGCTGGTTGCATGCCTGCGGTCCGGCCGCCATGGGATCGGCCTTGAACTCCACTCCGAGTATGTGGCGCTCGCCCGGCAGGCAATCGATGCAGAGAGGGTCTCCCTCGGAACCGCCGTGGGGTCGCTTGTCGCCGAGGTCGTCCAGGCCGACGCCGCCGGTATCGCCTCCCTCTCCCTTCCTCCGATCGACTATGTTTTCACATCGCCGCCTTACTGGGACATGCTGCATTCCCGGGGAGCAGGCACGCAGCAGCATCGCCGCCAGGCCTCCGACCTCGATGTCACCTACTCCTCCGATCCCGCCGACCTGGGCAACGTGCATGACTACCCGGAGTTTCTCACCCGCCTCTGCGCCATCTACGTCGCCCTCAAGCCAAAGCTGCAGGAGAAGGCCTACCTCACAATCATCGTCAAGAACGTCAAGAAAGGAGGACGGATCTACCCGCTGGCGTGGGACCTGGCAGGGCGTCTGGCGCACGTCTACGCACTCAAGGATGAACGCATCTGGTGCCAGGACGACATTCGCCTTGCACCCTACGGCCTGGGAAGCGCTTGGGTCAGCAACACCTTCCATCACTATTGCCTGCAGTTCCGCAACGAGTAGTACGCCGCTCCAACCACCGCCCCAGCGCGCTTCCGGGCAAGCCGGCGTCCGGCTTACACCCACCCCTGCCGGTTGCGTGCCCGTAGCTTCGCAGGTATCCTACCTCTCCGTGCGGCATCCTGGACCTTCGCTGCTTTCCACGCCGGAGGCCGACCACCAGGGCTGAATTCCCAACAAACCGGGGACCGAGTCAGCAATGTATATCGCAATTGAGGGGGTCATCGGCGTTGGCAAGACTTCGCTTGCCCGGTTGCTGCAGCCGAGCTTTGACGCCGAGCTGTTGCTGGAGGTCTTCGAAGAGAATCCGTTCCTTTCCGACTTCTATGGCGACCGCCACCGCTACGCCTTCCAGACGCAGATCTTCTTCCTGCTCAGTCGCTACCGGCAACAGCGGGAAGCCGTCCCCCGGCTACAGGCGCGCGGTAACCTCATCTCCGACTACACCTTCGAGAAGGACAGCCTGTTCGCTCATCTCAATCTGGACGGCGATGAGCTCGAAACCTACAACCAGGTGCACGAGGCGCTGGCTGAGCGCATCACCCGTCCCGACCTGACAGTGTACCTGCGGGTGGATACCGGCACGGCCATGCTGAGGATCGGCCGTCGCGATCGCTCATACGAACGCAACATGGACCGCGGCTACATCGATGCGCTCAACCAGGCTTATGAGCGCCACTTCGCCGCGCGCAAGGATGACCGGGTCCTGGTCCTCGACACGACTCCCCTCGATTTCGTCAGCCGCCCGGAACACCTGATCCACGTTGTCAACCGGATTCGGGACGCCCTCGGCATTCCTCCATTCCAGCCGGAACTCCCTTTTCCTGGAGACTGAGCAGCGTGCGCGTTACACGCCAGAAGCTGGTCGAGCTCGCCAAGCGCGAATGTCTCAGGCAAGCGGAGCAGAGCGATGTCGTCGCCGGCTACTTGACCGGATCCGTCGCCCACGGCGAACCTGTCCTCTCGGGCACTGCAGACATCGACCTGGTCCTGATCCACGCCGAGTTACCCGGCTGCAGTCGGGAAATCGTCCCTCTTTCCGAGGACATCCACCTCGACATCGCCCATCACGCGCGGTCGTTCTACGCTCAGCCCCGCCAGCTTCGAGTGGATCCCTGGTGGGGACCGGCGGTCGCTGAGCCGCTGTTCCTGTACGACCCATCGCATGTCTTTGAGGTGGCCCAGGCCGGGACGCGCGGCCAGTTCTATCGGCCGGACAACGTCCACGCCCGCGCATTGGCCTTCCTGCATCCAGCGCGACTTGCCCTCCAAGCCGCCCGTGAAGACAAGGACTGGCGGGCCTCTTACCTCGAATCGTTGATGCTCGCCGCCAATGCCGCCGCCAGCCTGGCTGGCCCGCCGGCCGCCGGACGCCGGGCGGTGCTCACCCTGGAGCGACGCCTGGGCGCCCTTGGCCAAGCGGCGCTTGTGGGCGACTTTGCCGGCTTGCTCGGTGGCCCGGCCGTCTTCACTTCGCTTCGGGACTGGATCCGCGGTTGGATCCTTGCCTTCGACGCCTTGCCCGGCGACCTGCCCCCCTGCCTGCACCCTGCTCGGCGCCCTTACCTGCTCGCCGGCTTTCAAGCAGTGCTCGACGCGGGCCGCCCCGAGGCGGTGCTGTGGCCCTTGCTCAGCATCTGGACCCGCAGTCTGGCTGCCCTGCACCGCCTCGAGGCGGTGGACGGCTATCTTTCCCCCTATGAGGCGGCGCTCGCAAATTGCGGGCTGGATCTCGATTCGCAACAGATCCGTTGCACACAGCTCGAACGCTACCTGGACCGGGTGGAAGAGTTGCTAGAGGACTGGGCGCTGCGCAGTGGCGTGTGACTTGCTGCGGAGGGAAGGGACATGAAGCGATTCGTCGCCGTGGCCGGGAACATCGGGGTCGGCAAATCCTCACTAGTGCTCTTGCTGGCGCGGCACCTCGGCTGGGATCCTTTCTTCGAGCCGGTGGGCGAGAATCCGTACCTCGCTGACTTCTACCGCGACATGCGGAGCTGGTCCTTCCACTCCCAGATCTTCTTCCTCAGCAAGCGGCTGCGGGCACACCGCCAGCTGCTTGACCACCCGACCTCCGCCATCCAGGACCGCACCGTCTACGAGGACGCCGAGATCTTCGCCTACAACTTGAGCCTGCAGGGTCACATGTCGGAGAGAGACCATCAGACCTACCGGGAGCTGTACGAGGTCCTAACGCAGTTCCTTCCCCCGCCGGACCTGGTGATCTACCTGCGCGCCTCCCTGCCGACCCTGCTAGACCGTATCGCCTTGCGCGGCCGGGAATACGAGCAGCAGATCCGGCCGGAATACCTCACCCAGTTAAACGATCTATACGAGAACTGGATCGGCAACTTCACACTGTGCCCGGTGTTGACCGTGCCCGCCGACAAGCTGGATTTCGTCGCCTATGGGAGTCACCTCGACCTGATCGTGTCCAAGATCAAGGAAAAGTTGGCTGGAAAGGAAGAGGTCGTCTTCGATGAGGAAGAGGTCGCCCGCGCTAACGGGCAGCGCTGACCCGCACCTGGCTCTGAGCAGCTTGTCATAGATACGTGACCATGAAGGCAGCCCTTCCCGTGCTCTGGGCGGCGCTGCTTCCATCCATCGAACCCCAACCCCTCCAAGACTCCATCCCCTCGCGACCCCTGCACCCCGTTCGGGCCGCCGGGGCTTGCGGTCCGAACGGGGGTGCGTATCCCGAAAGGGCTCTCCGCAGTGCCCGCTTGGGGAGGAGCCCTCCGCACCGCGGACAGGCCCACAGTGCTGCTCACCTGCACCGCACCTGCGGTGCGCCGCACACCTGCCCTGGCGGGCGGTGCCAGGGGGTGCAGGTGTCGCGAGGGGCAAGGGGGTGAGGCCGGAAGCAAGTCTGTCCTGCTGCTACCCATGGCTGAGCTCGCCCCCCGCCATGAGAGCAGGCGATTGCAGCGTGTCTCCTATGTCCTGAACCCATACGAGTTCTTGCGACCGTCACTCGAATCCTATACAATCACTTTGTACGCCGTGCAATCGGGCATCCGTCGCTTCTGCTGGCAAGGGAGAGCGCCCGATGGACGTCATCAAGGTCTCCGCTGAGTCCCGCACGTCTGCAGTCGCTGGCGCCATCGCCGGGGTGGTTCGAGAACACCGGCGGGCCGAGGTTCAGGCTATCGGCGCCGGTGCAGTTAACCAGGCCGTCAAGGCCGTGGCCATCGCCCGAGGCTATCTGCATGAGGACGGGCTGGACGTGATCTGTATCCCCGAATTCACCACGATTGACATCGAGGGTCGGGAGCGCACTGCCGTGCGCCTGACCGTCGAACCCCGCTAGCCGCGGGGCTAAAGGCCACCCCCCGCCCAGCCCGCCGGCAGGCCTCCAACGGTCGTGCTCCCGGGTTGGTGGTCCCTAGGCCGGCTTGGCCGTTCGGATCCGCGGGAGATCCAGCATCAGGTTCTCCATGGCCAGCAGCGGGTCGACGTTTCGTTCGATGGCTTCCGCCGTCTGTCCGATGGCCAGGACCGCCTGCGCAATCGCCTCCGGATGGCAAGCCTGCCGGATGCTGTCGACCATCTCCGAACAGTCCACGTTGACAGGCGGCACTTCGGCTTCGTGTGCAGCCAGCAGCGCATCGCGCCACAGGCCCTGCCAGCAGGCCAGCATCTCGCCCGCCCGGCGGCGCCTGGCGGAAAGCGATTCGTCCCGCTTGGATGAGAATCGATCGGCCAAGAACCCAAACCGGGTCGACGTGTCTTCGGCCAGCAGCATCCCAAGGTCACCCAGGAACGCCTGCCGCTCCTGCAGGCGATCCTCATGTTCGAGCAAGGCGAAGGCCAGCCCCGGTCTTCCGCCGGCCAGCGATGCCAGCAGGTGCGCGCGCCCCTCGGCAACGCCCCTTCCGCTCAATGACTCGCGGATGGCCACCATCGGCACGGGCTTGAGCGAGAGGCCCTCGCAACGCGAGACGATCGTCGGCAACAGCAGATCGCTTGCCTCGGCCGTCAGCAGGAGCACAACCTGGCTTGAAGGCTCCTCCAGCGTCTTCAGCAGCGCATTCTGGGCTTCTTCGTTCGCCTGCTCGAAACCCGCCAGCAGGGCGATGCGGTAGCGTGACTCGAGCGGCGCCAATACCAATTGGCGCTGGAGCTCGCGCATCTGCTCGACCCGAATCTGACTCCGATCTTCCTCGCGCGCGATGCAATGTAGATCCGTGTGCGCCTGTTGCGGGATCGCTTTGCATGCCCGACAACTGCCGCACGTTTCGCCGGATGCCGGAGGTGCAGTGCAACAAAGCGCCTGTGCGAACCGCAACGCCAACGTTCGTTTCCCGATCCCGGACGGTCCAGTGAACAGGTAGGCATGGCGGACTTTCCCGGCTGCTATGTGCTGCCGCAGCAGTTGCTCGGCCCACTCATGACCGGTCAATCCCCAAGACATGCTGGAATTGTAGCCCATGCCACTTTTCGGCCTCGCCCTCGGGCCGACTGTGCGGGATCTTTCACTCGCCGTCCTCAGGGCGCCAGACCTGGTTGGCCTCGGGTCCGGAAGACTCGGCGCCCGCCCTCCGATGGTGCCCGCCGGATGCAGGCGCTATAATGTCCTTCCTCCGATGGGTTGACAAGATGATTCGAGCGCTTCTCCTGGTTGGCTTCGACTACCTGAATCGCGTCCGCCGCAATCACGCGCTTGAGCACGCCACGCTCCATGTCTTGAACCGGTCACACCCGCAACGGCTGATCATCGGCCGCTCCGATCGGCGCGGTTTCATTCTGTATGGAGAGGTCCCCATCGACGCCGTCGGACAAGCGGTCTTCAGTGCCCATCGCCGACTGCGGACCGGGGAGACTCGGCTGGCGATCCATCCCAACTGCGGCACCAATCTGATCGCCGCCGCCACGTTGGCCACGCTGGCCACGGTACTGACGATGGGCAGCGCCACAAATCTACGCCAGCGCCTGGAGCGGCTGCCTTTGGCGATCCTCTCCAGCCTGCTGGCGCTGCTCCTGTCGAGGCCGACGGGCATGCTCGCCCAGCGGTACTTGACTACCCAGCCGAATATCGGAGACCTGGAGGTCCAGTCTATCGAACGTCTTCCTCGGCATGGCACCGCCATCCATCGAGTTCGCACCTCCAGCTAGATCCCGGTGAACAAAGCCAAGCCGACGGTCTATCTTCTGTACGGCGATGACCTCCTGGGCATGCAGGAGACCATCGCCAACCTGCGGTCCCAACTGGGGGAACCCGCGGCTGCGGATTTGAACTTCCAGCGCTTCAACGGTCGCGCCCTGGATCTTCCCACACTAGAGGCCGCTTGCCTGTCAATCCCATTCATGACTTCCCGCCGGATCGTGCTGGTGGAGAATGCAGAAGCCGTGAAGAACAACGGGGATCCCATGCAGCGGCTGCTCCAACTCTTGCCACGCTTGCCGACGACCACGGCGCTGGTCTTTGTGGCCTATCTAGCGAGGGACAAGAGAGACGCCGACGCCGAGTTTCGTTCCGCCTCACGCCTGGTTCAGTGGATCGAGCAGAATCCGGCCAGCGCCTACTGCCGCTCCTTGCCTCTACCCCGGGGTGAGGCTTTCGAACGATGGCTGCGCGAGCGGGCGCGCAAGCACGGCACCGAGCTCACTCCCAGCGCCGCTCAGTTGCTGGCTGAGTTCTCTGCCGGAGATCCACTGGCTGCCGACCTCGAGCTTGCCAAGCTGGCGGACTACGTGGACCGGCAGCGTCCCGTCGATCCGGAAGATGTCACAAACGTCAGCCCTTACCAGGGACAGGCCGATATCTTTGCCATGGTCGATGCGATGGGCGGTCGGGACGCCCGCACCGCCCTGATGCACCTCGAGCGCATCCTCAGCAAAGAAGACATCCGGTATGTCTTCCCCATGGTCGTCCGCCAGTTTCGACTGATCCTGTTGGCACATGATGCCAACGTCATCGGATTGGCAGCCCAGACTGCGCTGCGAGTCCACCCGTTCGTCGCTCGCAAGGTATCGGCCCAGGCACGCAATTTCTCACGCCCGGACCTGGTGCGCATCTACCATCATCTGCTCGACATCGATCTAAACCACAAGACCGGCCGTGAGGATCTCGCGACGGCTCTACACGGATTCGTCGCCGGCCTCGCCAGCTAGGCCACGCCCCGGCGCGCCGCGCCATCGCCGGACCTACAGCACCGCTTGGCCCTGCGTCCCCCGACAGGCGATGGCGGGCAGTAGCTCCACGCCCGCGCCCGGTCGAGAAGCACGCTACGTTTCAGGAGATCCGCCCGACGACACTCCTAGCCACAAGTGGCCGGGAAGCACCGCCCGATGTGCCAGGACCCGTATCTGTCCCAGAGTATCTGGCGTGTCGGCCTGGGCCGCCGATGGGTGCAGAAAGCACACGTCCGGCTCAGCACCGTACTTCGCCCGATAGTGGCTTGCCGCCCGCAGGATCTTCGACGCCAGGTCGGAGGCGCGATCCGCGTCGTACCACAGCATGCCCGTTGTCATCCTCACCCTCCATGCCCTCCATCCCGTCGCGGCAGGATTCGCTCGATGTGCCAGGTGCGGTTGTGCTGGTCCTGGTAGACCACGCAACGCATCCCATCCGTGGTCGTCAGAGAATAGCGGCCATGCCGGACCGCGCTCCTGACGGGGTCGATGCGGTAGACCCGATGTCGCTTGCCGCGCCAGGTGAACTCCAAAGGCAGATCCAGCGGGCCCGTCGCCCGCACGAGCACACGATCCCGCAGTGGCAAACCGATCACCGTCTGCGCTCCAGCCAGGGCGAGCCGGTATGGTCCTGCCGCGCGCTTGCCGGGAAGACACCCGCCCGGACGTCGTCAAGACACGCCGCCAGGTCCCGCACCGGCAGCCATAGGGCCTGCACCTTCTGCATATGCCCTCCGGAGGTGATATCGAAGCTCCCGATTGCGCCGGTGCAGCTGGCGACGGCTGCGTCGCGGGTCGATGCTCTGTCGATCCCAAGCCGGGACCCGCCGGTCGAGGCCTCCGATGAAACGATATCCAAAACGTGCACCCCGGCCGGGCCGCCCCGCTGGCGCAGCCATCGAACTCTCGCGCGCACCGCCCACGAATCTGCCCAGGCCGATAGATCCTCGACCGCCAAAACCCATGACGTGGTTCTGACGCCTGATCGTAGGCGCTGGCGAACCTCGTCGGCCAGCCAATCCAGCAGCGCCCGCGCCCGGCGCATCTCCGTCACCGGCTCCAACCGTCCTTGAGGCAGGCTGTCGACCATACCCAGCTGGCGGCCGCTCGGGTCGATGGCCATGATGCCAAGTGCCTCCGGCGTTGTGCTCCATGACAGCGACATCAGGCAGGCCCGCAGCAGCTCGGATTTCCCGCACCCCCCGCGTCCACATATCCGCAGGTGGAAGGGCGGCGTTTCGCCCAACGTGAGCAGGCAAGGGGTTCCGGAGAGCGTCACCCCCAAGACCGCCGTCCCTGACGGCAGCCTCAGACACTGAAGCGCCGGCCGGAGGAATCCGATCGACGGGCCGTCCCGGACGAGCCGGCGGCGGTCATGCGGCCGGACGGAAGGCGCCGACACCGAAGCCCAGTTCCAAGATGTCAATCTATCCATCCAAGCCTGCTTTCAGGTTGCCAGAACATCGGTTCTATTCTATAGAACACTTGTTCTTTTGTCAAGGAGCGGCGGAGCGGGCCCCGCGCCGTCCAAGGCGCTGTGCTACAATCGGCACAGGATGTCCAGCAGAGCCAAGATGGACGCTCGGCCGTCCCCGATTGCAGGGACCTGGTACTCGGCGGATCCCACCACCCTTGCCGATACGATTGACACCTTCCTGGACGCCGCCGAGTCTCTTCCGCTGCCGGGGTCGGTCGTGGCCGTCATCGCACCCCACGCCGGTCACCGCTTCAGCGGGCCGGTGGCGGCTTATGCGTTCCGCGCCCTGAAGGGCCAGTCTCCGGAGGTAGTGGCCGTGGTCTCGCCGCTACACTACCCGCATCCTGCCCGCCTGCTCACCACCAGCCATGATGCCTTCTGGACACCGCTGGGGACGATCCCCGTGGCCCACGACCTGCTGGACCTGCTCCAGGACCGGCTTTTCGACGCCTCGGGCATCCGGCTGGAGAAGATCGCCAACGACAGCGAACACTCGTTGGAGATTGAGCTGCCGTTCCTGCAGCGGGCAATCCAGACCCCGTTTCGGCTCCTCCCCTTGATGGTGCGCGATCAGTCTGCTCAGCTGGCCGAGGCCGCCGGCCAGGCGCTGGGCCGGGTCCTGGCGGGAAGATCGGCAGCGCTGGTCGGCAGCACGGATCTCTCTCACTTCTTCCCTGCCGACGTCGCCCGGCGGCTGGACACGGAGGTGCTGGCGCGTATCGCCTCCTTCGACCCCGCGGCGCTGATGGCGGCCGAGGAGGAAGGCGTCGGCTTCGCCTGTGGGCGGGCCGCAGCCGCGATCGTCCTGTGGGCGGCGCGCGCGCTGGGAGCCAACGCCGTCCGTATTCTGCGCTACGGCACGTCCGGCGATATCACCGGGGATCATTCGTCGGTGGTCGGCTATGCCGCCGCCGCCATTTGCCGGAGTCAGGCATAGCCGCCTGCAGGCACCACCGCTCCGTGGAAGAAGCGGCCAGATCGCGGACACCGAAGTCGCAAGGCGAGTCCAAGCCATGCCGGCGAATCTGACACGGGACATCCTTCAGCTGGCGCTCGTCGGCCTGCTGCTTCTCATCAACGGTTTCTTCGTCGCCGCTGAAATCGCCTTCGTCAGCCTGCGCAGGACAAAGGTCGCCGAGCTTGCTGAACAGGGGGAGAGACGGGCGCGCTGGCTGGAGCGAGCGCTGCAGCAGCCGGAGAGGTTCCTGGCGGCGGGGCAGCTCGGGGTGACCATGGCCAGCCTGGCACTGGGGTGGGTTGCCGAGCCGGCGCTGGCCGGCTTGCTCGATCCACTGGTGGCCTTCTTACCGGCCGGCGTCGACAAAGCAGTTGCGCACAGCCTGTCGGCAGCTGCCGCCTTCGCCCTGGTCACCTTCCTGACCATTGTCATCGGTGAGCTGACGCCCAAAGCCATCGCCCTGAACAAGCCCGAGCCCACGGCCTTGCGCCTCGCCCGCCCGATGGTTGGAGCGATGTGGCTGTTCCGGCCGCTGATCTGGCTGCTGAACAGCGCAGCCAGCCTGCTGGTCAGGGCGCTTGGCGTCCGGCCTGCCAGCGAGGCCGAGGGGGCGCACTCCGTCCAGGAGCTCAAGATGCTGGTCACGGCCAGCGCCGAGAGCGGGGTGGTCGAAGACGAGGAGGAGGAGATGCTGCACGCCGTCTTCGATTTCGGTGACACCCTCGTCCGTCAGGTAACGGTACCGCGCACCGAGGTCGTGGCTGTTCCGGCGCACGCCGAGACCGAGGAGATCCTGCGTGTCGCGCTGGAGCACCCATACTCCAAGTTCCCGGTATACGAGGGCAGCCTCGACCATATTGTCGGCGTGATTCACATCCGTGACCTGCTGCGCACTCAGCTCTCCGGCGCTCCAGCCGGGAACACTGCCCGATCACTGATGCGCGAGGCGATCTTCATTCCGGAAACTGCCCGTGTCAGCCAGCTGCTTCACCGCTTCCGGGCACGCCACCAGCATCTGGCCATTGTGCTCGACGAGTACGGGGGGACGGCGGGCGTGGTTGCACTGGAGGACCTGCTGGAGGAGATCGTGGGCGATGTGCAGGGACCATTTGACAAGGAACCCGAAATCCAGCCTCAGGCCGACGGCTCGGCCTGGATCGATGGGCTGACGCTGATGGAAGAGGTCAACGAGCGCTTCGGCCTTCAACTTGAGGATCCCCACTACGACACGATCGCCGGGTTCGTGCTCGGCCGGTTGGGCCGGATGGCGGCACTCGGGGATGTGGTCCATGCCGGCGGCGCTCGACTCGAGGTCCGCCAGATGGACGGGCTGCGTATTTCCCAAGTGCGCCTGATTCAGCCGGCAAGTCCGGCGCCGGACCGCACGAACGGGTCCTGAGCCCGGCCGATGTACGCTGAAGTCGCCGTCAACCTGCCTCCCGTCCGGAGCACCTTTCACTACCATCTCCCGCCGGATCTCTTGGATCGCCTGAGGCCAGGCCACCTAGTGATCGTCTCGCTGGGCATGCAGCGCGTCCAGGGCGTGGTGCTGCGGCTGTTGGAGCAGGCAGATGTCCCCGAAACCAAGCCGGTGCTCGAACTCGTGGAGGATGCGCCCGTCCTCACCGGGCCCCAGCTCGAGCTGGCGCGCTGGCTGAGCATGAGCACGCTCACCCCTTTGATCGAGTGCCTGACGCTCATGATCCCCCCCGGGCTCAGTCAGCGCGCAGACACCGAATTCAGCCTGACCGCGGATGACATCCCGCCGAGATCCGACTCCGAGTCCCGTCTGATCGCACTGCTTCAGCGACGGGGCGCCCTACGCGGCCGACAGATCGATCGCCACCTTCCCCGACAGTCGTGGCGCAAGACCGCCGAGAACTTGGTACGGCGTGGAGCCCTGAGTCGGACACCGGTCCTCGACCCTCCAAGCGTCCGCCCCAAACGAGTCAAGAACGCCCGCCTAGCGCAGCCGCCTGAGGCCACGCTCCAGCCTGGCCAGAATCTGGGACGGGCCGGCTCAGGGGCAGAGACGCGTCGCCGCCGCATGCTCGAAGTCCTGGTGAACGAGCGCCAGCCGGTTGAAGTGATGTGGCTGTATGCCGAGAGCGGCGGCACGCTGGCGGACCTGCACGCCCTCGAGCAGCGTGGCCTCGTCGTGCTGAGCGACGCCGAGGTGTGGCGGGACCCGCTGGCCGGATTCACCTTCGTCCCCGCCCAGGCCCCGTCGCTGACCAGCGACCAGATGGCTGTCTGGGACAGGATCCGGCCGCACCTCGGGAAGACCGCCGGCACCGCCCCCCGGCCCTTCCTGCTGCACGGCGTCACTGGGTCTGGCAAGACCGAGATCTACCTGCGCGCTGTCGAGGCCACGCTGGCGGCCGGCCGGAATGCCATCGTCCTCGTTCCGGAGATCGCCCTCACGCCACAGACCGTGCGACGGTTCTTGGCACGGTTCCCGGGTCAGGTCGGCCTGATCCACTCGCAGCTCTCCCCCGGCGAGCGGTACGACACCTGGCGCAGGTGCCGGGAGGGCGGGTTGCGGTTGGTGGTCGGTCCGCGCAGCGCCCTGTTCGCACCGCTGCCCTCGATCGGGCTGATCGTCGTCGATGAGTGCCACGATGAGTCGTACAAGGAGCAGGGAACGGCGCCTCGGTATCACGGCCGGGAGGCCGCTCTGGCTTACGCCCGGCAACTGAACGCGGTCTGCATCCTGGGCAGCGCAACCCCGGACATTGAGACCTACTACCGCGCGGAACGCCAGGAACTCTCGCTGGTCAGCCTGCCGCAGCGTATCCTGGGCCATCGGCGCGCCCTCGACGAACAGCGCCAGCACCTGGGCGCGGTCTCCCGATTTCAGCCGGCCGAGGGCGAGGCCGACTATACCGACCTTCCGCCGGTGACGTTGATCGACATGCGCCAGGAACTGCGTCAGGGGAACACCTCCCTCTTCAGTCGGGACCTGTCCCTGGCGCTGGGTGAGACCCTGCGGGCCCGGCAGCAGGCGATCTTGTTCCTCAACCGCAGGGGGACTGCCACGCACGTGTTCTGCCGAGACTGCGGCTGGGTCCTGCGCTGCCCGCGCTGCGACACACCGCTTGCCCATCACGGAGACACCGCCCAGGCGCGTTGCCATCGCTGCAACTACCAGCGGGCGACCCCAGCCCGCTGCCCCACCTGCCGTGGCTCACGAGTGCGCCACTTCGGCGCCGGCACCCAGCAGGTGCAGGCCGAGGTCGAGCGGCTGTTTCCCCAGGCGCAGACGCTGCGCTGGGACCGCGACACCGCCCGCAGCCCGGGGCAGCACATGGTGATCCTGGACCATTTCATCGACCACCGAGCCGATGTGCTGATCGGCACGCAGATGATCGCCAAAGGCCTTGACCTGCCGCTGGTGACCCTTGTCGGCGTAGTCTCATCAGACACCGGATTGAATCTCCCGGATTTCCGGGCCGCAGAGCGAACGTTTCAGGTCTTAAGCCAGGTGGCTGGGAGGGCTGGCCGAAGCCCGCTGGGCGGCCGGGTCATCCTGCAGAGTTATCAGCCCGAGCACTATGTGCTGCAAGCGGCGGCGCGGCATGACTACCAGACGTTCTACCAGCAGGAGTTGGGTTACCGCCGCGACCTTGCCTTCCCTCCATTCCGGCAACTGGTCCGGCTGATCTTCGAGCACACCGGGCCCCTCGCGGCGGAGCGCCAGGCCAGGGCGCTGGCTCAGCAGTTGACGGCTGCAATTGAGACGACGAAGGCCTCTGCCGATCTCATTGGGCCGGCCCCGTGTTTCTTCGAGCGCATCGGCGGCATGTATCGCTGGCAGATTGTGTTGCGTGCCCGCCGCGCAGTGGAGCTTGTGCCGCAGCCGCTACCCGCCGGCTGGCAGGTCGACGTCGACCCGGTCTCGCTCCTCTGAGGGCCCCCTAGCCATGCAGCCAGTGGGCTCAATCAAAAAATCCGCCGCCACCGGGGGCGTGCGGAGGACAGCGGACCAGTCATTTGGGGCGCCGGCCGGCACCGCCAGGGGCCGGACTGCGAGACACCCCGCCTCAGGATACGGTGTTGTCTGCCGACGCGGGTCCTGGTGGCGGCTTCAAATCCACCTTAGCACAACGGGCGCGGCAGCACAAGTGACATCGGTCCCAACCCCGCCGAGGAGGCTGCTCCCCAGCCTTCCGGGTCAAGCCGCCGCCTGCACCCCTCCGTACAGCTTCTCCCGGACGGCCAACACCCGGCGGCGCAGGCCATCATCGGTTTCCATCAGTTCGCCGATCTTGTCGCAGGCGTACAAGACCGTGGTGTGATCTCGGCCGCCCAGCGAGGCCCCGATCTGCGGCAGGGAGGCGTGTGTCTCCTCGCGCATCAGGTACATCGCCACCTGCCGGGGCAGGGACACAGCCTTCGACCGGTTACGCCCGATCAACGTGGCTTCGCTAACCGCGAACTGCTCTGCCACCGCCGAGAGGATCCGCTCCGCGGTGAGCGCGCCGCCGCGCGGCATCAGATCAGACAGGGCGGTATCGACGACGTCCGGCGTCAGGAGGGTGCCGCTGAGATCAGCATAGGCTACCACGCGCGTCAGTGCCCCCTCCAGTTCGCGAATGTTGCTCTGTACCCGCCGGGCAATCTGCTCCAGGATGGTGGCGTCGACTTCCCGCCCGGCGCGCTCCGCCTTGAAGCGAAGGATGGCCACCCGGGTCTCCAAATCCGGCGCCTGAATGTCGGCCGTCAGCCCCCACTCGAAGCGCGAGCGCAAGCGTTCTTCCAGAGTCACCATCGCCTTTGGCGGACGGTCGGAGGAGATCACCAGTTGCTTCTCTTGGCCGTGCAGGGCGTTAAAGGTGTGGAAGAATTCCTCCTGTGTGGCCTCCTTGCCGGCAATGAACTGGATGTCATCGACCAGCAGGACATCGCTGCGGCGGTAGCGCTCCCGGAAGCTCTCGGTGGTATGGGATCGGATGGCGTTGATCAGGTCGTTGGTAAATTCCTCCGATGAAACGTACAAAACATGCAGCCCGCGCTGCACACAGGCATTGCCCATGGCGTGCAGCAGATGGGTTTTCCCCAGCCCGACGCCGCCGTACAGGAAGAGAGGGTTGTAGGCCCGGGCCGGGCTCTCGGCCACGGCCTGGGCTGCGGCATGCGCCAGCCGGTTGCTCGGTCCGACAACGAAGGTTTCGAAGGTGTAGCGCGAGTTCAACCTTCGGGACGACTCTTCGGCGGCAGAGGCCAGAACAGGCATCGGTGTCGCAACTGGATCCTCGCTCGCCAGTTCATCCTGCCAAACGATGAAGCGCACCTCCACCGTGCGACCGGCCATGCCCGTGAGAATCCGCTTTATGGTGGGCAGCAGCCGTGCCTGCAGCCAATCGCGCGCATAGGCATTGCGCACACCAACAATGAACTCGCCGTCCTCGTACGCCAGCAGCTCCGCATCGCGAACCCAGGTATCGTAGCTTGCACGCGGCATCTCCAACTGGATCTGCCCCAGGGCTGCCTGCCAAAGCCGCTCCGCGTTCATGCAATACCTCCACGACGACCTGTTGCCGGCGATCCAATGGCGCAGGCCCCAAGTTCGATGCTGCCTGGTGCTAGACTGACATGCGTGAAGCGCTTGGTTTTCCGGGGGACGGCTGCCCCGCGTCGCGCTGCGGATCGTGGACTGGCAACTCGGAGGGCGATTCAATCCCGACTCAGCGCGACCTCATTCTAGCAAAGGGAACCCCTCGCTTCAAGGAAAAGAGGCCGCGCGAACCTAAAAACCATTCATCTTTTAAGGTGGCGCAATGTTAAAGGACTTGCAGGGTTCTGCCTCATCTCCCACCGCTGTCGACCGGGCAGAATCGCCATCGCACGGGAGTCCGAGATAGCACATCCTCGACCGCACATCTGTTCCGCCTCGCATCTGGCGCAGCCGGGTCACCCGCCTCAGGCAGCGGCCGCGATGCGCCTCCCACCCTTAAGGACTGCCTGGGTCTTGCGCGCCTTGCACAGACGGTTGGCTGGCTACGGCTCGACGTTTCGAGGGCAATCAGTCGTCAGGGGCTTCCCGCCCACCCGCGGGCGAGGTCGAGGCGCCCTTCATCAAGCCAAGCACCGTCAACGCCTCCCGCAGCGAGCGAACCGGCAATAGTTGGACGCCTTCCGGTGCCTGCGCCTCTGCACGCAAGGCGCGCGGCGCGATCACCCGCCGGAATCCCAGCCGGCCGGCCTCCTGCAAGCGCAATGGCAACTGCGGCACACTCCGTACTTCCCCTGAGAGGCCCACCTCACCAATCAGGGCTACCTCGGCCGAGATTGCCCGGTCACACGTCGAGGACGCCAGGGCGGCAGCGATCGCCAGGTCCACCCCCGGCTCATCTACCCGCAGGCCGCCAACGACATTCACGAAAGCGTCCTGATCCGCCAGCCGCAGGCCGACACGCCGCTGGAGGACGGCCACGGTGAGCAGCAGGCGGTTGAGATCGACGCCATTCGCCGTCCGGCGGGGATGTCCAAACGACGACGGACTAGTCAGTCCTTGGACTTCGACCAGCAGGGGCCGCGCCCCCTGGATGGTCACCGCCACCGCCGAGCCGGGGGCGTTAACCGCCCGTTCGGAAAGGAAGACCTCGGAGGCGTTGGGAATCTCCACCAGACCTGCGGCACGCATTTCGAAGACACCGACCTCGGTCGTGGCGCCATACCTGTTCTTGACCGCCCGCAGCAGCCGATAGGCGCGGAACTGATCACCCTCCAGGTAGAGGACGGTGTCGACCATGTGTTCGAGCACCCGTGGGCCGGCAATCGCCCCCTCCTTGGTCACGTGGCCTACCAGGAATACC
>CAZBJQ010000033.1:0-22395 GCA_964492235.1 uncultured Anaerolineaceae bacterium
CTGGGCGTGACGTGCGCGGCATCAAGCGCGGCCACCAGTTCGACAAGGTCGAAATGTACGCCTACTGTACACCGGAGACATCGGCCGAAGAACTGGAACGGATGCGGGGGCATGCTGAGGAGACGTGCGCTCTGCTTGGGCTGGCCTACCGCACCAAAGCGCTGTGTACCGGCGACCTCAGCTTCGCCGCCCGCAAGACGTACGACATCGAAGTCTGGGCAGCGGGCGCCGGCGAGTGGCTGGAGGTGTCATCGGTGTCGGACTGCGGCGACTTCCAGGCGCGCCGGGCCAACATCCGCTATCGGCAGGCCGGCCGGCCGCGCTATGTCCACACGCTCAACGGCTCAGGGCTCGGCCTGCCCCGAACGCTGATTGCCGTGCTCGAGAACTATCAACAGGAAGACGGGAGCGTCGTTGTGCCCGATGTGCTTCGGCCCTGGATGGGGGGAACCGAGGTCATCCGGCCCCCGGCGGCCGCATGACGCCGGAGGGCTGGACCGTGGCAGGTCTGCTGATGCTCGCCGGCCCGGGCCACACAGTGCTGGTCATCGACGAGGGCAACGGCGCGCGCCAGATCCTGCGACTGAACCCCGGTGCCATTCGCGCCGTGATCGTCGGCCTGGCCGACCAGGAGGCGCTGAGCGGCTAGCGGGAATCGACCCTTGCGGGAGGGGCATCCCTCCGCCGAGCTGATCAGGCATAGATCCCCCAAGAAACGGTCGCCGAGCGAGGCAACGGCCCACTCCCATCTGCGGGAGGGCCACGATCGGAACCCGGGCAGGTCGGGTTAATCTAAGGCCCCTCGATCGAGACCCCCTGCAGAGGAAGGTACGCATCTCGGTCACGCCCCCCCGTCCCCTTCGTCTTCGAAGGAGTGCCATAGTCCATCCTCGTCGGGCTCACGGTGTCGTGTACGCCGTCAGCTCGATCGTAGCGGGCAGTCCCTCGCCCGACGGGTCGCTCACGCGCGTCTCCCCAGTCTGCTTCACCCTTCCAAGGACTGGCACCAGCCACATCGTCCCGTCGTAATACACCGTCATGATCGGGCCGGTGGCATCGGCGCTTACGTCGACCCGCATGGCCTGGAAGGTCCCCGCCGGGACCGTCACTTCCTCCGGGCCCACGGCATGGAATTCGTAGGTCAGGCGACCGTCCCCGTTCTCAGAGGAGGAGGTCAGATGGAAGGTAGTCTCCTGCGACCACGAGTCCCCGATCCTGATGCTCAGCGGGTAGGTTACTCCGGTTTGCGAGAGGGTTTCCATCTTGGCCGTGCCATCTGGACCTTGCAGGACAAACGCCCATTGCCCTCCGTCGGACATCAACTGCGTCAGGCCTTCGGCCGTGCATTTCCAGCTTTCCACCCATTGGACGTCGCCCAGGTCGATCTGTACCAGGAAGGCCGAGGTCCCCATGTCTGTTATGGTATCCACCTCCGTGTAAGGACCTCCGGCCGTCGAACCAGCGTACGTCCAGGAAGCGCCCTCCTCCACCGGGAAGTAGACATTCCCACAGTCGAGGGCCGTGGCGGGAGGCGAAGTCGGTGCTTGACCCTGCTGAGCCTCTGGCGTGGAGGCGGTCCCGCCACTGCCTCCACTTGTGCCCATGTTGCAGCCCGAGAGGACGGCAGCCAGCGTTGCGACGAAGAGCAAGGAGCGGGCGGGCTTAGGTTCCACAGTCATCTTGGACCTCCTGGCTGGCTTTCGAATGCCGCGTTCAGCGGCCGAGGATGGCCTTCCAAAGCAAGGCCGGTCGCGCCTTATTCCCCCATCGCCCTGACGCGGTTTCGGCCTGCCCGGAACAACGCGGAGTAGTTTACTCCGATTTTGATTCGTCACACCTCGCCTGGGCTTCGTCGTCTCTCGAATCTGGATGACTGGGCAGATGGCGGCGCTCGGACAATGCACTGGGCTCGAGCCGCGCCGTGCTTGGGACGGCGGTGGGCTACGGCCTGACCTTCGCGGTGCAGATCGGTTTTGCGCGGTCGATGGTCACCCTGTGGGGTGTGTGGGTTTGCAGCCTGCGCTCCTATCTGCCTTAGACTCGCTGCCCTCTTCCCCCGCTCGCCTCCGACCACGGCCTCCGCCGGCTGAATAGTCCGTCGTCAGCGTCCAGCACCTCCCGCATGTCTGGGTCCAGTCCAGCGTCCCTGGCATAGCTTGCCTCCGCACGGGTCGATTCTGGAGGTTGATTTGGGATCGTGAATAGGCGAGAATAGACGCCTGCTTCACCGCCCGAAGGGCGGCAGCCCCCCTCTGCCACCCTTCTCGCCAAAGGGTTGGTCGTGAAGATCACAACCGGCGCGCTCCTTCTCCACCGGTATCTTCTCGCATCCCGCCTCGGCTACGGAGGGATGGGAGTCGTGTACGCGGCCCGCGACCAGCTCCTGGGCCGCCAGGTGGCGGTCAAGATCATTGACAAGGAGAACATGGCAGCCGACGAGCGGGAGCGCTTCTTGCAGGAAGCGCGGGCCGCGGCCAAGCTCAATCATCCGAACATCGTCTCGATCTTCGACGCCGGGGAGACCGATGACATCCCCTTCATTGTCATGGAGCTGGTGGAAGGGACTAACCTGTACAGTCGAAAGCCGACAGGGCTGGAGGAAGTCGTCGATTTCTCGGCGCAGCTTTGTCGGGCCCTCGATCACGCACACCGCCGCGGGATTGTCCACCGAGACCTCAAGCCGGAGAACATCATGCTGGCGCACGATGGCGCAGTCAAGCTGATGGACTTCGGGCTGGCGCTGTCGGTCGCCTCGAGGCTCACCGGGGATGGGATCGTCCTGGGGACGGTGTTTTACCTGGCGCCCGAGTTGGTTCAGGGCCGACAGGTGGATGGCAGGGCGGATCTGTACGCGCTGGGTGTGATGATGTACGAGTGGTCCGTCGGTGAGCTGCCGTTCAAGGCGGATAATGCACTGGCCGTCATCTCCCAGCACCTGAATGCGCCTGTGGTCGCACCGCGGGCGAGGGTCGCCAGTATCCCGCCCGGCCTGGATCGATTGATCGTCGAGCTCCTCAGCAAGTCGCCGGACGCCCGGCCGGGGTCGGCCGCCGACGTGCTAACGCGCCTCGAAGACCCCAAGTTGCTCTCGCAGGGGATCGAGACGCCGGCGCCGATCCTGGATCTGGAGCGTTTTGGCCGTGGGCGGATGGTGGGCAGGGACGAAGATATGCGGGCGGCGAGGCGCGCCTGGACGCAGGCGCTGGCCGGGCAATGCCAGGCGCTTGTCATCAGTGGCGAATCCGGAATTGGAAAAACGCGACTGGTGCAGGAAATCGCGGCGCAAGCGGAAATAACCAGAGCACAGATCTACACAGGTGCCAGCTACGCAGGATCGGCGCAGCCCTACGCTGCTTTCCGTCAGATCCTGCGCAGCATCTTGGATGACCTGCTGGCAAGTGATGCCCAGGTGCCCGACCAGGTCTTGGCGGATCTTCTGCCTCTGGCGCCCGAGTACCGCGAGCGGTTCCCGGACATCGAGCCATCTCCGGGAACGGAAACGCCAGCCGACCAGGCCCGGCTGTTCGAGAGTTACGCCCTCCTCCTGGCTTCGAGGATCAAGGAGCGACCGGGGCTGCTGCTCTTGGAGGATGCTCAATGGGCCGACAGCGGAACGCTGCACCTGTGCCGCTACCTGGTCCGCCGATCCCGCCAGTGCCGGGCGCTGTTTGTCCTTACCCACCGCGAGGTTGAGCTGCAGGCGGCTCCGGTCCTGCACGAATTGCTGCTGGACCTCCAGCGTGAACGTCTGGCAGTCTTCCTGCGGCTCTTGCCGCTGGACAGAAGCCAGACCGACGAAATGCTGGAGAACCTGTTTGGCGAGGACGTCACCCCGGAGTTCCTGGATGGGATCTACCAGGCGACCGAGGGGAATCCCTTCTTCGTGGAGGAGTTGTGCAAGTCACTGGTAGAGAGCGGCCACCTGATCCATCAGGACGGGCGCTGGCATCGCCCGGAGATGAAGGAGCTGGGCATTCCACGCACTCTGCGGGTTGCCATTCAGTCCCGGCTGCGTGCGCTGCCGGAGGATGCGAGGCTGGTCCTGGAAGCGGCAGCGGTGCGAGGACGGATGTTTGAGTTGGAGGTGGTCCGTCGCCTTGTCTCACTGGAGGCCGATCCCCTGCTGGACGCTCTGTCACGGGCCGAGAAGGCACAGATCATCCAGGCGGCGCCAGTGGAGGGCAGAGCGGGATACTCCTTCTCGCACAGCCTGATCCCGGCGGTCATCGTGGAGGATCTACAGCCATCACACCGCCGACGCATCCATGAGCAAATCGCGCCCATCCTGGAGGGCATGTATCCAGAGGAGTATGAACTACTGGCCGAACACTATCGAAATGGCGGGCAGGCCGAGAGAGCCATACACTACTGTCTGAAGGCCGGTGACCGGGCTCGAGGGCTGTATGCGCTTCCCGAAGCTGGTGTGTGGTACGACGCAGCGCTTGACCTGATGAAGTCATCCGACCGACAGGAACAGCGGGCCCAAACGCTGATGAAGCTGGGATTGGTGCATACGGCAGATTTCGAGGCCGAGCAGGCGCAACAGGCTTTCAAGGCGGCATTCGCCCTTTGGGACCAGCAGCAAGCCGCGAGCGGGGCCGATGGCCGCTACCTGGGCGAGGGGGTGTTACGTTTCGCTGTCGACGAGCCGTTGACACTCGACCCGGGCCGTGCCACGGATGACGTGTCGATGTTCATTATCAACCAGATCTTCGAGGGTTTGGTTGAATTGGATGAGACATTCAGTGTGGTACCTGCGCTGGCAGCCGGATGGGATCTTTCCGAAGACGGTCGCAGGTACACGATTCACCTGCGCCAGAACCTGCAATGGAGCGACGGCAGCCCGCTTACGGCCGAGGATTTCGAATACGCCTGGAAGAGGAACTTGAAGCTGGCAGGCGAATCGACGACCGGACCGATGCTGTACGTGATTGAGGAAGCCAGGGCCTTCGCCGAAGGTGAGCTTGAAGACCCGGACCGGGTGGGCGTCAAGGCGCTGAGCGAGTCCGTCCTCGAGGTCCGCCTTGAGAGCCCGACGGCTTACTTTCCCCAACTGCTGGCGCAGTGTGTAACCTACCCGTTGCCAAGGCGGGCAATGGTGGGGGACCGGTTGTTCTGGGAAAACCCGGCACAACTGGTGTCGAACGGAAGGTTCCAACTGGCGGAGTTTCGACCCGGGAAGGAGCTGGTTCTGGCCGCCAATCCGCGCTATCGAGGCTATAGGCGAGGAAATGTCGGGAGGGTCGAATGCCCCATCATCCGGGACTATGAGGAGCTCGCGCGCTTGTTTGAAACCGATGCCCTGGATGGGATCAGTCTGCTTGGCGCAGATCCTTCAACCCGGGCGCAATTGAGTGCTAGGTTCCGGCAGGAGTCCCGGCCGACCGCGCAACTGACGACGGGATACTTGAGCTTCCTGTGCGATCGCCCGCCGCTGGATGATCCCAGAGTCCGGAAGGCGATGGTCCACGCCATCCATCGTGAGGACTTCGTCAAAGCCGTTTCCGGCGGCTTGTACCAGCCGGCACATGGCGGATTCTTGCCGCCGGGAATGCCGGGACATACGCCAGGCATGGGTCTGGCCCACGACCCGAGCACAAGCCGCCGGCTCCTGGCCGAGGCGGGATACCCCGGCGGGAAGGGATTCCCGAAAACCGAGTTCCTGTATTCGAGCGGGAGCGCCGAGAGTATGCACGGCGTCTCGGGGCTTTGCCGGGCGTGGGAGCGGGTTCTTGGCATTGAAGTCGACGGGCACAGCCTGGAGTGGCGCGAGGTCTTGAGGCGGCGAGACCAGAACCCTGCCCACATCATCCTGAGTGCCTGGTCGGCGGACTATCCGGATCCGGAAAACATGCTGCGCCACGTCTTTCACAGCACCGAAGGCTTCAACGGCCGGCGCTGGTCCAATCCGGAATTCGACCGTCTGGTGGAGGCGGCATCACGCCTCACTGACCAGAAGCGGCGGATTGAGCTGTATCAGGCGGCCGATCGGATCCTCGTGTCTCAGGATTCGGCGATCATGCCCCTGAACTACCCGCAGGGACGTCAGCTTGTCAAACCCTGGGTTCGAATGCCGCGGATCACTGGATTGTTCCTGCGCCTGAAGCACGTGGAGATCGCGCCACGCCCGATCTCCGACACCGCAAAGGCGAAACCGTGAACGAAACCATGGAACGAAGGAGGGAGGCAGGGATGTTCGGAAGCAAGAAGCGAGTGCGGGCTTATCTGCTCATGGATGTGAGGAATCCACAGACTGCTGCGAGGGAGATTGCCAAGTACTTCGCGGGTGGGGGTGCCGAGTACGTGGTGATCCGCGCCGATATCGTCGATTGTGAGTACAACCTCGTCGTTCCCGTCGATGCAAGGGATGAGGCGGCGCTCAAGAATCTCCAGCGCATCATGGCGGGTGTCGACGGGGTGAAGCGGGTGACCGTTGCCCGCGTTGTGGAGCACTTCCCCAAACCGGCCGTGGAGGCGCACTGCTACATCGCCGAAGACGAAGTGGACAAAGTTGTGTTCAAGAAATCGGGGCGGTACCCCAAGAGCCCGGGCGCCAATCCCTGGGGATAGACCGGGCCCGCCCGGCCGTCTGTGCGAGCGCCTTGGAGCCGTGGCACATGCAGGGCAGGGGCCGGGCACTGCCCGGCCCCTGCCCTGCATGCAATCAGCCGACCGTCGGGATGTTCTGCTCGCTGCTAGCGCTTGAAGATCATCGGCACCTCCCCGGCGGGGCCTTCCCGATACAGCACAAGTTCCCCTTCGGGCGTACATTCGTACCTGGCGGGCCCTGTCAAGGGAATGGAGACTTCGGGGCCGCCTCCCGGGTACTGCTCGGTTCGTCCCTCCTTGAAGGCCAGCCATTCGGCGACCTGCTTCTGGGCGCCGTCGCCGAAGAACACCGCCTTGCCGGGTTCGGGGTTGTCGTAGGTTCCGGTGAAGTGGAAGGTAGCCTTCCCCTCTAGATACGCGTCCGGCCCCACATCGACGCGTATGACAAAGCCGTTCGATCCGTAGGAGTATTCCCCATCCTTTAGCGAGAGGTAGAGTGTGCCGTCTGGAACGCGCATGCCTGGCGCCGGGACCAGGTTCGCAAGTAGGAGAGAGAGGTCCGGTGCCCACATCAGCCAGTCGCCCTCCAGGCAAGAGTCACTTGAGGACTCTCCGGGCGGCACGTACTCAGGGAGTCTCCCGGGCTGATCCGACTCGGCACGCGTGCAGCCAGCTGCCACCGCGGCGCTAAGGCTGCACCCAACCAACACGCACCTCAGCCAATCTGTACCAGTCACTGGCTCCTCCTTGGAGCGGAAAGAGATGTGAGGGACTATGGGCCTCGCAAGCAGGAAGGTCAACCACTCGCAGGTCCTACAGCGGGGCTGAACGGGGCGGCTCCGCCGCGCGGGGGTGCCGCCAAAGCCGGGCGAGGCGCGGCAGTCTGGGAGTAATGCCGCAGTCCCTGCTGACCCGTCGGGAGCTGTGCTTGCGGGGGATCGCTGGAAGCTGGGATCGACCCATCAGCGCCGGATTGTCGCCGTGCGCTCAGGGGGCGGCGGGGTCGAGGCGATCGCAGTAGACTTCGATCGCCCGATGCAGAAACGCAGGCAAGCCGGGATCGAGGCGGGCGAAGAACTCGGCAAACGCCGGATCCTCGGCATAAGCGCCCCCCAGCCCGCGCAGGATCTCCGGAGTCGGCTCGTAGAAGTAGCGCAGGTGCTGATGCCAACGGGCAATCAGCGCCTGTACCTGCGGGGAGGCAGGGTCATCAGCGAGGTGACCGGTCAGCTCGTGGTAGATGGAGCCGCCGTCCTGCAGGATCCGCTGGCGCTCTTCGGCGTCGTACCCTTTCCAACGGCGGCTGGACTCGGCCACCACCTCGTCACCATAGCGTCGCCGGGCATCGGCTTCATAGGCTTGCTCCTGCTCCGGCGTGAAACCGGTGAAGAGTTCTTCGTTCGACATGGTCGCCTTGCCTTCCAGGTAGAGTATCGTCTTGTCGAGGGTCGCCAGCAGGGTCTGGAGCCGGGCGACTTCCGCTTGCAAGGCGCGCCGATGCAGTGCGAGCGCCTGCCGCCGATCGAACCCCGGCTGGTCCAGGATCTGCCGGGTCTGCCCCAGGCTGAGGCCGAGCTCGCGGTAGAACCGAATTTGCTGCAGCCGCAAGACCGCCTGCCGGCCATACTGGCGGTAGCCATTGGGGGCGACCCTGGTTGGGCGCAGCAGGCCGATCTCGTCGTAGTAGTGCAAGGTACGGGTGCTGACGCCAGCCATCGTGGCAAGCTGCTTGACGGCGTGATACTCCTCCGCCTCGCTCATGGGGCACAGGATAGACCATCCCGCGACGTCAATGTCAAGAGGCAATCCGGCAAGATCGATCGTGGGGCGGCCGGAGAGTCGGCAGGGCCGGTCCAGATTTTGTGGAGAGTGTTCAGCACTGCGGTGCTGACGTGCGGCGGGTGCCGAGGTTGAGCGAGCGCCCTTCGGCGGGAGGTAGTGCTCGCAGGTAGAAGGTCTGACCCTGATGCTGGGTCTCGGTCAAGTGCCCATCGGCAACCAATCGATCCAGAACGGCGCCCGGCGAGCCGGCCGAATGGAGCATCTGCAGAGCGGCCGCCCTGCGCATCGGATGCACCCCGGTCACCGCCAACAGGCTCTGCACCGGATCGTCGCCGGCGAAGAAGTCGGTTCCCTCGTCCCCCAGAAGGTACTCGACTCGCGAAACCTGCGCCGCCAGGATCTGGTGCGCTCGCAGCAGACGATGGTCGGTAGGTGGGCGGACCCAGGGCTCGGCAGGGGGTCGGATGGGGGCAGAGAGGTAGGCGACCTCCGGGTTAAGCAGCATCAGGTATTTCGCCAGCGCCTGCAGGTGGTCTTCGCCATCGTTCAGGCCGCTCACGAGCATAGTTTCGGTCAACAGGCGGCCGGAGAACGAGCGCGCAAAAGCAAGCGCATCCTGGAGGATGCGCGGCAGCGACAAGCTGCGGTGCGGCCGGTTGACGGTGTGCCAGATGGCTTCATCCACCGCGTCCACCTTGAGCGAGACAACTTCGGCCAAGGCCAGCGCCCGTCTCACCTCGGTGTCGCAGATCATCGAAGTGTTGGTGATGACTGCAATCGGGCAGCCGGAAGTCCTCAGCCCGAGGATGGTGGCCTCGAGATTGCAGTCCAACGTGGCCTCTCCCTGCGGAACGAAAGTGAGCACGTCCACCCGGGTGGCCTTGCGGCTTGCCATGCGCAAGCGTTGGTCGACAGCCTGAGCGATGTGGCCGGGCGGCACGAACGGCTCGCGCCGGACGGACAGCCGGGTCGTCCGGCCGGCCTGACAGTAGACGCAGGCGTAGCTGCAGGTCTTGTGCGGGAGCGAACTAATCCCCAGGCTGAGGCCGAGCCGGCGAGACGGCACAGGGCCGAATACGATGGCCGCCTCTCCGCCGGCCGGGGGCGGCGAGTTGCTCGCTGAGAAGGCGGGGTGGCGGTCACGGGCGTCGGGCATCCGGGACCTTTGGCAGGCGCCGGCGCCGGTCGGCCTCACTCACAGGCATGATGCTGGCAGGCATCGGAGGGGTGCAGCTCTTGCAGCGAGCTGGCGACGTATGCTTCGATGGCGGCGGATGCAGGACCGCTGGGGGCCAGGCAGACACGCATTCCGCTTTGCTGCAGCAGATCGATGGCGTGACGCCCGATGCCGCTGCACAGGATGACATCCACACCCTGGCTGGCGATGGACTGCAAGGGATGACATTGTCCGTGAGCATGCTCCTGCCCGCTGTTCGCCAGGACCGCGCTCGTTCCGGTCCCGGTGTCGTGCATTAGAAAGAAAGGCGCGCTACCGAAATGGCCATGGACTGGCGCCTCGAGTCCACGGTCGTCCTGCACGGGTACACAAATCTTCATGTCTGCCTTCCTTGTTTGGGATCGTTGGTAGTGCCCACGCCAGACGGCAGCGGTGAGGCCGTGCTCAGGCCGCCGGGCAACGGGTTGGACATCTGGCGCAGGGAAATCCGCAGCGCCTTGCCATGCAGCAGGGCATCGGCCAGCTTGTGGTGAGCGCTGTCCAGAGTGTTCCCGAAGGTCTGCCGCGAGACTCCCATCTGCCGGGCGGCCTGCTCCTGATACAGCCCTTCGCCGTCCGCCAGGCGGATCGCCTCGACCTCGTCGAGCTCGAGCACGACCTCTTCCAGCATCCGCAGGGGGATGCCGCGAGGCTTGAAGTAATCTGCCGCCGGTGTGCACTGGATCAGGCGGGGTCGACGCGGTCTAGGCATGCCCCTCGCTCATTATTGGCATATGCCAATAATAGCTTGGGGCCCGGCAGTTGTCAAGGGCATGCAGCTTGACTCACGGCGGTGTCGGCTGGCACGTGAGCCAAGGCGAGAGCAATCGCAATGGGCGGCGAGCGCCTGGCCTACGGCGGGAAGAACACCATCCCCTGTCCATGGACGTCCAGGCCGTGCTCTGCCCAATAGGTTACGAGCGGCGAGGGGTCCTGCAGGAGGCGAAACAGCGCCGGCACGACGGCGGGGTCCGGATTGTTTGCCAGGGCCCGGGTGGCCTCCAGGCGCACCCGGGCCCGAGGATCGAGCACGGCTGCGGACAGGGGGGGAACGGCGGCGGCGCCGGCGGAGGCCAAGGCGTCGCTCGCCAGACGGGCCACCAGCGGATCTGGATCGGCCAAGGCTGCAATCAGGGGATCCAAGCAGGTGCCATCGATGTGGCCGCGCAGTCCCAGGGCGGCGGCCTGCCGCACCCCGGCTTCCGGATCGGACAAGGCGGCGACCAGGGCCGGGGTCGAAATGGAGGACGGCAGCCCGGCCAGCGCCCGCACTGCCCACCACCGCTGCTCGAGGTCTCCGTGATTAAGCAGCTGCCTGAGCACGTCCACGCCCAGGTCGGGTTGCATGGCAAACGCCTGGGCCGCGGCCTCAGCCCGCCCTTCGTCACCCGAGGTCAGTTCGTCGATCAGGTGTTGCAGTGAGGGCAGCGCGGCCTCACTTACCGGGAGGAGGGACGGGCAGATCGTTCTCGGCGACCTTGATCCACTTGTCGCCTTCATCGATCAGCATCACGGGGATGTCGTCGAGGATCGGGTATTTGCGGCCGCAGCCCGGCTCCTGGCACACCAGCCAGGTGTCCTTGACCAGCTTCAGCAGGCCCTCTTTCTCGCGCACGCAGTTCGGGCAGCGAAGGATTTCCAGCAAGTCCTGACTGATCATGGAAGGCCTCCTGACCGCGAGCGGCATTCTACCACGCGGCTGGTGTACGCCAACCACCTCCGCCCACGGGAGAAGGAACGCTGGGAAGCCGGAGTAGAGGGCTAGCGGCGCGAGCGGGGTGAAGTCTATCCCCCAGCTGGCGGGTTTTCATGCTGTGGCACATAGCTCGTTTGAGAGCCCCTGCCCGACGGTTTCATCCGAGCGGGCAATGCCGTCACTAGTCCTCGACTTCGGCGTCCTCGGGGAGCTCCGTCCCGGGGCCGAATTCGTAGATGGCGCGCCACGGCAGGTAATGGGTCTTGATGGTGTCCTGATGGAGGACCTCGCTGCCGCGGGTGACGGTCCGATAGACGGTCACGTCCATGCCGTCGGCCTCGTAGTCGACCTGCTTGATCTTGCCTTTCTTCAGGTCCTCGTCCTCGCGGTAGAGCGGCTTGGGCGCCTCCTCCACGTTGAGGGGGCCGGAGGACGACCATTCCACGCTGCGACCGTCGGACGTTGAGTAGAACTTCCACAGCAGTTGATCGCCGTAGAGATAGGTCTCCATCAGCAGCCAGTAGGGAGTGTCGTTCTGGAACTTGAAATCCACCCGAGGGACGAAGACCGTGGCGTCCATGCCCGGGCCCGGGGACCTGGGCCCCTGCTCGTAGTACAAGACGCGGTAGGCATGCGGGTTGCGTTCTACGATCGGGTAGCCGCCGAAGAACGCCGCTCGGAAGAGCGTCGTGCTGACCTGGCACACTCCGCCGCCGACCCCCTGGATCGTGCGGTTGCCGTAGATGATCAGGGCCTCAGCATAGCCGTTGTCCAGGCTGATGTCGCCCAGCAGCTCCGCCATGGAGACGGTCTCCCCGGGAGCGATCAGCAGCCCATGGAACTGCGAGGCGGCGGTCTTGATGTTCTGGATTCGACTCTCGCTCGAGCCCGAGAAGAAGGTCGAAACGGCGACGACGTTCTCTATGATCCCCAGGGACTCAGCCGTGGCATCGCTGGTAACGGTGGGTTCCTCGGTGTGGAAGACGAGGGCAACTTCGGACTCGCCGCGGTTGATCGCCTGCTGGATGGCCTGAATCGAAGCCTGGGTGTCGAGCGATCGCCCGACCACCGCCCCGCGCAGCAGCTCCAGCTGGCGCGTGTCATCGTTGAAGATGAAGCGCGCGTTCTCGGAATCGCGTTCCATCTCCGGCGCGGATTCGTCCAGGAAAGCGGACAGTTCGCCCGGGCTCAGGCTGAGTTGATAGCGGGCCGGCTCGCCGCCGGCATGGAACTCGAGCAGCGAGGCCAGCGCCGACGGTTCGAGGTACCAAGGGCCGGCATCCTCTGCCGTTAATACCAGTGGCCGGCTGAGCAAGTTGCGCGCAAGCGCAGCTTCGGCCGATGCGTCGAAAATGGCGGGCCGTGTTTCCTCGACTGGGAGCACAAGGCCGACGTCGGATAGGTTGGCAAACGATGGCTCGAGGGCCGCCAGCGTCGCCGGAATGTCGAGCAGGCGCCCGACGCCGCCGGGTGTGGCCTCGACCTCCAGATCCTGCACCCGAATGGCGGCCTCCACCGACGGTTGATCGATTTCGGCTGCCACGCGTCTAAGGTAGTTGGTCGATGTGCGCTGATCAGACACGATCACCAGAGGCACGCTGGCTCCCTGCACCCAGGCATGGGATTGTTCGACCAGCTGCCGACGAAGGTCGCCGTGGCGGCCGACCGCCAGGGCCTGTTCGGCCATCCTCGGCGCGTCGACGGCGACACCCAGTTCAGCGGGGGTGGCGGCCCAGAAGCGGGATCCGTCCTGAAGGACAACCGCGCCTTGCTGCGGGTAGGTGATGGCCTGGCCGAGGGCGAGCTCGATCTCTGTGGCGGTCAGACCGGTCAAATCCATTCCGGCTGCGGATACGCCGGGCAGAGCCCGACCAGCGAACAGCAAGCGTGTGCCGAGAGCGAACGCCGTCAGCGCAAACATGATCGTCAGGCAGGCAACTGCGACCGCGCCCAGGAGCCCCGTCAAGAGGCCGGGAATGTCGAGCTTGCGGTGGGTAACGGCAGAGTTCAGCATGCGGATACCGGGGCGCCATTCTATCAGAGGCTGATCGAGCACACGGGTCTTGCCTCAAGGAAGTGAAGGACACGCGGCAGGGCGGGATGGCGGCTCGAGACCGCCCTGAGCAATTGCATGCGCCAACCGGTCTGGAGGATGGTTGCGCGCCGTTCAGGGCGCGAGGACAAGGTCCACACTGGAGAGGTGAATCATGCCGGGGACGACCTTGCCCATCTCGTACACCACGACCCTCCCTTGCTGGGTGTGATCAACCTGAAAGGAGACATCGACTCGAAACGTCCCTAGCTCGCCCGGCTCATCGGAGGTCAGGCGGAATTCCGCCTGACCGACGCTGTTCCCCTGCTGGTCCAGGACTTCGGCACCAAGCGGCAGGTCGCTCTCTGTCCAGCCAGCACCTTCGATCGTGACCATTCCCCCGGAGATCTGCCGATTGGGTCGAGGGGAGAGGATGGTCAGCTTTTCGGGTCCGTGCAGCGCGGGGTGGACCCGCGGGCTGCCCTCGGACAACAGGATCAGTGAGACAGTGCTCAGATGGGAGCGCTGGCCGTCACGCAGGCTGTCGACGCTGACTTCGACACGACCCTCTTCGGCCACCAGGTCGAGGCTGAAGGGCAGGCTGGCGACGAAGCGACCTGGATTGCCCGGATAGCTAAACAGGTAGGTGGTCGCCTGGGACAGCGTGCGCCCGTCCTCGCCAAAGAGGCGGAAGTGAACTCGCTGGCCGAAGGAAGGTCCGCCGAAACCCTCCACCCACAGCGGACTTGTGACTTGAGAGCCGGGGCCCGGCTCGAGGATGGCCACAGCCTCCAGGAGGAGGCCGACCTGGGGAGGGGTCGGCGTGATGGTGGGTTCGGCGATCGCCGGTTCGAGGATGATGGGAGGTGTGGCGGCCGTCAATGGCGAGAAGGTTGGTGTGGCGGTCTCGGCCGGAAGGTCGGGTGTTGGACTGGGAAGGGTGTCAGCCTGAGACTGAGTCGGCGCCTCCGCCGCCTGAGGTGAGCACCCCGGCAAGCAGACGATCCCTGCCACCAAGATGGTGAGCACAATCCACGGGATCGACGGCGGATGGCGGTCCATCGGTCAGGGCAGGCTGGACCAGATATCCAGTTTGGCGTGCACCCGGCGAATGACCTCATCGGTGAATTCGTGGGTGGTGGCGTTGCCGCCGAGATCGTGGGTGGCGATTCCCTGGGCGATAGCTTCGAAGGCGGCCTCATAGATGGCGCGCGAGGACCGGCTGGCGGCCGGATCGCCCAAGTACGTCAGCAGCGCCGCCCCGGCCAAGATCATCGCCAGGGGGTTGGCCAGGTCCTTGCCCTGCAGGGCGGGGGCCGTCCCGTGGGGGGCCTCGGCCATCACGACCCGGACGTGCAGTGCGCTTTCATCGAAGGCCAGCACCAGCGACTCGGCTCCGGCGATTGACCCGTACATCTGCAGCACGAGATCGGACAGACAGTCGCCATCGCGATTGAGCGCCGGGATCACCAAAGCCTCGCCGGCGTTCTGCAGCAGCAGGGCGTACGTTGCGTCGATGAGTTGCGGATCATAGCGGACGGCTGGATGACGCTCGGCGGCGGCGTCCAACTCCTGCTTGAACATGCCTTCGTACACCGGGCTGACGGTGAACTTTGGGCCGCCGAAGACCTTGGCGGACTGCCTCTCGGCGTACTGGAAGGCAAACTCCGCCACGGCGCGACAGGTCCGGCGTGTGATGCGCTCGGTCCGGAAGGCGGCCTCATCGCCGTCCGCAAGCGGTTCGCGCCATTCCCTGGCGCCGTAGGCATCGCCGACCGCCATGCGCACGACGGCGATGGGTGCATGCACCCCGCCCACCGGGCGGACGTTGGGGATACGGCGGCCAGTGCGCAGGATCACTCGCCCGTCAATGGCCTCGCGCAGAATGGCGTTGGGACTGCCCACATCGTCGATGTCGGCCGGGGTAACCGTTGCCGCTTTCAGGCCGAAGCCGGTGCGGCACATGGCTTCGGCCGCCTGAGTGAGCACGGCATTGCCGGACCGGCGCCGGGCCTCCAGGCTGACATCATGCCGCTCGAACACGAGGGGCAGCTGCACGACATCCGGATCCAGCACACGCAGAGCCTGCACGAGCAGCTCCTGCCCTGTCTGATCCCCCTCCAGAACAACGATCGTGAAAGCTCGCTGCGGTGCCATGGGCAATCCGTTCTCCTGGAGCTAGGGGCCGGCTGAAGGGTCCCCGGCACGAGCGGCAGAGCGAAGCAAGATGGGATGTGGCCGAAGCCCCCATACCAACGGCCTCTTGCTGACTGCCTCTCCCACGGGGTTCTGCATCAGCTTGCCAGGCTCCTTTAGCCGCCGGTCGTGGCGGCGCGTAAGGCGATCGCCGCCAGGAACAGGCACAGGGCGCCGTAGATCAAGACGGCGCGGCGGTCGTCGCGGCCTCGCATGAAACCGTAGGCGGCGGGAAGCGTGAGCGCAGCCACCACGCCATATAGGAAATGGACGGTGCGTTCCGGCTGCTCGCCGCTGATCAGAAGGACCATACCCAGCAAACCCTGGACCAGGATCAGCAGTTCCCCGATCACCAGGATTCCCCAATAGCCACCGTCCAGGCTTCGATTGCGCAAGTAGAGCAACAAGCCCCAGAGGCCGGCGAGCAGGGTGAAGAGCACGACGGTGTTGGCGAGCAAACCGTGGACAACGATCACTGAATGAGCCTCCTGAGAGAGTCGGCGCGGCATTGTTCCACACCGACTCGCAGAACGTCAAAGAGCGTATACCTCGCCGAACTTGTCGCGGAGATACTGCAGGTAAGGTTCGGCGGTCAAACGCCTGCCCGTAACGCGCTCCAGCAGCTCCATGGGCTCGAACTTGGCGCCGTGCTGATGGATCTGGGTCCGCAGCCAGCTCAGCAACGGCTGGAAATCCTTGCGGGCGATATGTTCGTCAAGGTCCGGGATATCCTGTCGGATGTTCTGCCACAGCTGGCAGGCGATCAAGTTGCCCAGTGTGTAGGTCGGGAAGTAGCCCATGTAGCCGAGGGACCAGTGGATATCCTGCAGCACGCCCTTGGCGTCGTCCGGTGGCGTGATTCCAAGATAGTCCCGGTACTTCTGGTTCCACGCCTCCGGCAGGTCGCGGACCGCCAGGCTGCCCTGCATCAAGGCCACCTCAAGTTCGAAGCGCAGCATGATGTGTAGATTGTAGGTGGCTTCATCGGCGGCCGTGCGCACCAGGGAAGGCTCGACCTTGTTGAGAGCCAGATAGAACGTCTCGAGACGGACGCCACCGAGTTGGCTCGGGTAGAGCTTCTGCAAGTCGGGGAAGTATGCCTTCCAGAAGGGGCGGCTGCGACCAACCAGGTTTTCCCACATGCGGGATTGGGATTCGTGCATGCCGAGCGAAGCGCCTCCCGCCACAGGCGTGCGGCGGAGCGAAGAGCTGATTCCCTGCTCGTACAATGCATGGCCGGCCTCGTGCATGGAACCGAACATGGCTTCCGGGAGGTAGTCCGGAAGCAGGCGAGTTGTGATGCGGACGTCGTTGATGTCGAAGGAGGTGGTGAAGGGGTGAGAAGATCGATCCTGACGACCTCGTTCGAAGTCGTAGCCGAAGTCCCTGACGACCTGTTCACTGAACGTCCACTGACTGCCCTCGTCATAGCCCAAGCGCAGGATCGAGTCGTCAACGGGGCGCCCGCGTTCGCCGATCTCTCGCACCAGCGCCACCTGCGCCGGCCGCAACTCGGCGAACACCTCCTGGACCTCGGACGTCTTCATCCCTGGTTCATAGTCGTCAAGCAAAGGATCATAAACGTGATCGTAGGGAGCGAAGAAGCCGGCATACTCTCTCCGCATGGCGGCCACGCGTGTGAGATCGGGTTCGAAGCGCGAGAACAGCGCCGCCTTCTTGGCCACTTCCCATGAGTGCTGCGCCAGGATGGTCACCCGACTGAACTCTCCCACCCAGGCCGCCGGAACGCGCGTGGCCTTATCGAAGGCGCGGCGCACATACTTGACGGTCCGGACCTCGTCTGAGTCGGTGTCGAGCGAGGCCACCTCATCGGCGGCTGCAACCAGCGCCTGCTCGAACGCCGGGCTGGTGAAGTGCTCATGGGCCAGGCGGCGCAGGGTGCTGGCCTGCTCGGAGCGCCCTTCCGCCCCGCCGCTGGGCATGTAGGTCTGTTGATCCCAGTCCAGCACGGCGTAGGCGGCATTCAGGTCGAAAACTACCCCCAGGCGCTCGCGCAACTCATCAAAGAGATGCCCCACAGTGGTTCCTCCTGGAGAAGGAGCCGGACTGCTCCTTGAGAATCGATACTGTTTCCGCCGCGAGAGACTCAGGACGATGGGGGCTTAGCCGGGACCGTCGCGGCCGGTCGCTGCAAGCTGGTAGAGCGCGTCGATCGTCCTGGGGATCTCGGCCCCCTCTTCGACCGTCTGCTACAGGATCCCGCGGTCGTCGGAGTATATGCGGAGGAGAAGCTGGAGGTCAAGTTGGGCGTAGCTCCCGTCCCCCTTGCTGACCAGGTCATCGATGACCGAAATCGGGCGTGGGTGGAAGCGCGAGATGCATGCCGGCGGCGGCCCTTTGAGCAGGCCTGGCCTCTCGACGCTTCCATTAGAGACGCGATTGCAGCCCTGGCGCGCTCGGGTAGGCCACTAGAAAGGCTTCCCCGGCTGTTCCATCTGCGCCACGACCTCGGAAACCCTGTTCAGATACTTGTGCGATTCGATAGGCTGGAATTGCCGGGTTCACCCGCCATTGAATGCCAGCCCTAGACGGAGCGACTCGAGGCGGCGCCTCCGGAGCTGCTGGATGAGGGTTGTCAGGATGCCGCCGGGCGCGGCCAGCAGACCGCCGATGACCACGGCCAGAAGCCGCTACCTGGCCTGTTCAGTCACCGAGCCCTGCCTCAGGTTCGGAGCCCCTGGGGCGCGCTCAACGTAGGGCATTTCGCACTTCTCAATACACCTGGCGAGTCGCATCCCTGCCTCACTCTGTTTCTATCCATGGCTGAATCAGGCGAGTTTGGGCTCGGGCCCGCCACAGGCTGCGGTCGCCTTGCGCATGACCGCGCAACAGCGCCGGCAGAGGCGCAGAGGTCTCCCAGCTGACCGGGCTGCCTGCTGTTCCTGTGCTGGCCGTGGAGCGGCGGGGTCGCATGCGCTGCTGGACATCAGGCATCCCGGCGCGCAGCTGTGTAGTCCGCCTCGATGGCCTCGACTTCGGCCAGGCAGGCGTCGTTCTCGGCGTTCGGCTGGTAGGCGGTCTGGAGCCAGGCTTGGACGATCTCCTTGGCCACTGCCTCGGACGTGCTGCGCAGCGAAAGGCAGAGCACATTGGCCTTGTTCCACAGCCGGGCGCCGCGGGCGGTCTCGGCGTCGTGACACAGGGCGGCGCGGATGCCGGGGACCTTGTTGGCAGCCAGGGCGACGCCCGTGCCGGTCCAGCAAAACAGGATGCCGTCCTCGGCCCGGCCGTCAGCCACCGCCTCGGCAACTCTCCGGGCGAGGAGCGGCCAGGCCATCGGGCCGTCCTGCAAGGGACCGATCGCCAGCACCTCGTGACCGTTCTGACGGAGCACAGCCAGGACCGACTGCGCCGTCGGGTGGTTCTCGTCCGATCCGATGGCAATTCGCATGCCTACCTCACGCCGCGGTGATTATATCTGCTGCAGGCGGGAGCCGGTGCAATGTCCGGCTCCACGAGTGTGGCATAATCCCCTCTTCGGGGGGAGCGCATCGTGGAATTCCACAAGATCTGCGTTCTCGGCATGGGCTATATCGGCCTGCCGACCGCCAGCACCTTCGCCACCCATGGCCTGGCCGTGGTCGGCGTCGACGTCAATCGGCGCGTGGTCGACATCCTGCGCGACGGGGAGATCCACATCCAGGAGCCGGGGCTGCGCGCCCTGGCACAGGCCGCCTTCCGGTCGGGCAGGCTGCGGGTGAGCGAGGCGCCGGAGGCGGCGGACGCCTTCATCCTGGCTGTGCCTACGCCCATCCTGCCTGACAAGCGGGCCGACATGCGCTTCGTGATTTCGGCTGCTGAGTCGATCGTGCCGCTGCTCCAACCGGGGAACCTGGTTGTGCTGGAATCAACCTCGCCGCCGCGCACAACCATCGACCTGGTGGCGCCGATCCTCGCCCGATCAGGCCTGGTGGCCGGGCAGGCTTTCCACCTGTGCTACTCGCCTGAGCGCGTGCTGCCCGGACAAATCTTGCGCGAACTGATTGAGAATGCCCGGGTCATCGGCGGGATCGACAGCGCCTCAGCTGAGGCCGGCCGGGACCTGTACCGGATCTTTGTGACCGGCGCCATTCACCTGACCGACGCCACGACGGCCGAGATGGTCAAGCTGATTGAGAATACCTTCCGCGACACCAACATCGCCCTGGCGAACGAATTCTGCCGGCTGGCGGACCGATTCGGCGTGGACGTTTGGCAGGCAATCAGCCTGGCCAACCTGCACCCGCGGGTGCAGATCCTTCAGCCGGGGCCGGGCGTCGGCGGACACTGCATCGGTGTTGATCCCTGGTTCCTGGTGGAGGCGGCGCCGGAGGAGGCCGGTCTGATCCAGCAAGCACGCCGGGTGAACGACGCGCAGCCGGGCTACTGCGTGGCGCTGATCGACCGGGCCGTCGGCGGACTGAAGGGGAAAAGGATCGCCGCCCTGGGCCTGGCCTACAAGCCGGATGTCGATGATTTGCGCCAGAGCCCGGCGATTGCGGTCGCCGAGGGATTGGCTAGACGTGGGGCAAAGGTTGTCACCTATGACCCGTTTGTCCCGCAGGCAAGCGTAGCGGGGTGCACGACTGCCGAGAACCTGGAGACGGCCTTGCGCGGCGCGGAGGCGATCGCACTGCTGGTCGACCACCGCCAGTTCCGGGAACTCGACCCGAAACAGGCCGCCTCGTGGGCGGCGGGGCGAGTCGCCATCGATCTGCGCGGCGCCTGGAGCCGGGCGGATTGGCGGGCCGCCGGGTTCGCGCTGCATGTCCTCGGCGGCGCGCCGCAGCGGGAGTGACCCGGCCAATGTCGTCGCCGCGAAAACGCGTGCTCTCGATCTTCGGAACACGACCGGAGGCCGTCAAGATGGCGCCGGTCATCGAGCAGCTGTCATCCTCGCCCGAGTTTGATTCCGTGGTCTGCGTCACGGCCCAGCATCGCGAGATGCTGGACCAGGTCCTCGACTTGTTCGGCATCCGACCGGATTTCGATCTCGACCTGATGCAGCCTGACCAGTCGTTGGCGGCGCTGACCGCCGCCGCTATCGGGGGCCTCGATCCGGTGCTGGACCAGGTGAGGCCAGACTGGGTCTTGCTCCAGGGGGACACGACGACGGTCGTGGCGGCGTCGCTGCTGGCCTTCTACCATCAGACACGGGTTGGGCACGTCGAGGCCGGGCTGCGAACCGACGACAAATGGCGGCCTTTCCCGGAGGAAATCAACCGGCGGGTAGCGAGCGTGGTTGCTGATCTGCATTTTGCCCCGACGCCACGGGCGAGGGACAACCTGCTGCGCGAAGGCGTCGACGCTGGCAGGATTCTGGTCACGGGCAACACCGTCATCGACGCCCTGTTGCGCGTCGTGTCCCTGCCGTATGACTGGAAGTCGGGTCCGCTGCGAGGACTGCCGGCCGATCGGCGGCTCATTACGGTCACCGCTCACCGGCGGGAGAACTTCGGCGCACCCCTGGAAGGCATCTTCCGGGCTCTGCAGGCGCTGGCCGAGGAATTCGCCGGCGATGTCCACATCGTCTATCCGGTCCACCGCAACCCCAACGTGTCTGAGCCTGCCTACCGGATGCTGGGTGAGGTCCCAAACATCAGCCTGCTGGATCCGCTTGACTACCTGCCGATGGTTCATCTGCTCAAGCGTTCCTACCTGGTCCTGACCGATTCCGGGGGGTTGCAGGAGGAGGCGCCAGCGCTGGGCGTTCCGGTGCTGGTGCTGCGGCAGGTTACCGAGCGGCCGGAGGCGCTGGAAGCCGGAACGGCCCGCCTGGTCGGCACCGATCCGGAGCGTATCCTGACGGAAGCCCGCCGGCTACTCGTCGACCCAGTGGCCCATGCGCAGATGGCGAAAGTTGCGAACCCGTATGGGGATGGTCATGCGAGCGAGCGGATTGCCGCGGCCCTGCGTCGGGCGTGACGGATCCCCGAGCTTGCGACTGGCTTGGGAGGCATGAGCAGGGAACGGACCCGCCGGCTGTGCCTGGTCAGCCGCGTACCTGGTATCGCCGGGCCGGCGACGTTCCAGCGCCGCCTGGCCGACGGGCTGGGCCCGCGCGGCATCGACGTATGCTACAGTCTGGAGGACATCCCCTACGACGCCGTGTTGGTTACCGGTGGGACCCGGCGTCTGGGAGGCCTGTGGCGTGCACGCATGCGGGGGGTTCCCATCTTGCAGCGCCTGGATGGAATGAACTGGATCCACCGGCGCCGCTGGACCGGGGCGCAGCATTTCTTGCGAGCCGAAGCCAACAACCTTCTTCTGCGCATTGTGCGTCGACATTACGCAAATGCGATTGTCTACCAGAGCCGCTTCGTGCAGCGTTGGTGGGACGCCAGCCAGGGGCCGGCCCATGTTCCGACTTCGGTCGTGCACAACGGTGTACCACTCGGGATGTTCCGTCCGGGCCCACCCGCCTTGACTCGGCTGCGGCGCCGGCTACTGGTGGTTGAGGCGAGTTTGAGCGGAGGATATGAGTCGGGCCTGGAACACGCCGTGTCCCTGCTGAACGCCCTGCCCGAGGAAGCCGGCGAGGTCGAGCTGGCCGTCGCCGGTCAGGTGGCGATCGGGCTGCGGCGGGAGTCGGAGGCACGTGCGCAGCGGCCGATCGCATGGTTGGGAGAAGTGGCACAGGCCGACCTCCCGGAGCTGTACCGGACCGCGGCCATGGTCTTCTCCGCCGATGTGAATCCCGCCTGCCCCAACACGGTCATCGAGTCTCTGGCTTGCGGGACGCCGGTGGTGGCCTTCGACACGGGGGCGCTGCCGGAGATGATCGAGGGGGACGCCGGGCGGCTAGTTCCCTTTGGTGCAGATGCCTGGAAGCTCGAGTCGCCGGACATCCCGGCGCTGGCCGCGGCGGCATGGGCGGTGATGGGTGATTTGCCGCGCTACAGGCGCGGGGCACGGGTGCGGGCA
>CAZBJQ010000034.1:0-21188 GCA_964492235.1 uncultured Anaerolineaceae bacterium
CCCGCGGCCTGGTCGCCATCCCCGGACCGGCGAAGACCAGTTCGTTCGCCTGCCGGGTGATGGCATCGATCACTCGCCGATCCCCATGTCCGATGTTGCAGCACATGACCATGGAGTTGAAGTCGAGGTAGCGCTTGCCGTCCGCGTCCCAGAAGTAGACACCCTGCGCCCGAGTGACCGGGATCGGTTGGACGCGTCCCTGGGCCGACCAGGTCCAAAAGTTGTGCTGCAGGCTCAGTGGGAGGATGTTTGAATCGGGAATCTCAGATGTCATGCCCGTCTCCTGCGCCGCACATACGCCACAGAGCCTGGGTGCGCCGACAGCACACGATCAGCCGCCGGCGTTGCTGAGATACACGCTGGCCGGGTCCAGCTCACGGAGAATTTGCAGCTCCCTCCCGCTGGGCGGCTCGGTGGAAGCCAGGGAGGCGGCGGCCTTCAACGGCCAGCCAGTGTTGTCCTGCGCCTGCTTCGGATCGACACCGGGATGGACCGCGGTCAGGGTGAGCTCGCCATGCTCATCCGGCTGCATCAGGCCCAAGTCGGTCACCACGGCCGCCGGTCCGCCGCCGCGCAGGCCGAGAGCCAGGCGCTGGGGGCGTCCGTCGAGGAAACCCGCCGAGGTGCGGAAGTCACAGCGGGCCGGGAAGCGGCGCTTCTGATGCGGCGTGATGAAGTAGCAGCGGTCGGCCCAGGCGGCGATTTCCATCGCGCCTCCTGAGCCAGGAAGACGCACCTTCGGATGCAGATAGTCGCCGATCACGGTCGCGTTGACGTTGCCAAACTGGTCGATCTGGGCACCGCCCATGAAGCCGACGGACACATACCCCCGCTGCAGGTAGCAGGCGAAGATCTCATACATCGAACACACCGCCAGCGCGCCGGAGACGAGCGATGGGTCCCCGATGGAGAGCGGCAGACGATCCGGCTGGGCGCCGATCACGCCCGACTCGTAGATCATCACCAGGTTGGGCGCATGCGTCCGGCGGGCCAGGTTGCAGGCCAGGTTCGGAATCCCGACGCCGACAAAGACAACATCCCCGTCCCTCAGCTGACGGGCAGCGTTGACGGTCATCAACTCGGAGGCGGTGTAGTCCATGATCGGAACCTCTGCATGCGCCTGGTCAGGTCGCGCCTACGATTGTCTTCCGTAGTTCACCGGTTCACTCCAGCGTGGCTCGACCCGCAGGCGTTGATGCACCTCCGGTCCGAGCTTCTGCCAGTAGGTCTCTCGATCGGGCAGCTCATGCACCCACTCGTCAAGCCAGGCCTGGACCTTGCCCGGGTCAGCGCTCAGTCGATCCCATTCCAGGTAGAACGGGTTGTCCCGGTCATAGTAGCCTTGCGTGTACGAGGGATGGGCGCAGTAGGGCACGTGGCAGACGGCTGTAACGACCAGTCCTGAGATCAGCGTCCGATTCGGATCCGAGCGGATGACGTCCGGGGAGACGATTTCCTCGGCCGTGATGATCACCCTTTGGGAAGCGAACGCCGCCTCCTTCTGTTCACCGATGATTCCCCAAAGGTGGCAGTTGCCTTCGGCATCGGCGCGTTGCACGTGGATGATTGCCACATCTGGCTGCAGCGCCGGGACGGTCACCACCTCTCCCTCGCCATAGGGGTTACGAATGCGTCGGTAGTTCGGATTGGCGGCCTCCAGATCGCCGGCACCGGTCGGATTCATCAGCATGAAGGGCACGCCCGCCGCGCCCGCCGCCAGGCGGATGATCATCGAGAAGTGGGAGTATTCCTCCCACTCCAACTTCCCCTGCTCGATCTGTGCCCGGACGATCCGCAGCGAGCCGACCCCCGGGTTGCCGGAGTAAGAGAAGATGAGTTTGCGCGCGCACCCGGCGGCGACCATCTGGTCGTAGATCAGATCCGGCGTCGCCCGCGCCAGGGTGAGATTCCGCTTTCCCTGACGGATGATCTCGTGGGCGGCGGCAAACGGGATCAGGTGGGTGAATCCTGCGGCGTACACGCAGTCCCCATCCCGTACGTGTTGGGAAACAGCGTGCTGCAGGCTTGTTAGTTTGCTCATACGTTGCACCCGGGGGTTCGCTCGTCCAGCCCCTATTCTGCCCTTCTCTCTTGATCCCGGCAAGCAGACCGCGGCGGCTTCAAGCCCGGATTCTGCCCCTAGCAGGAGGGAACCTGCATGCTAGAATGCCGCCGTGGACTACGGCCTGTACCTGCACATCCCCTTCTGCACGCACCGTTGCGCCTACTGCGATTTCAACACCTACGACGGGCTGGAAGCGTTGATTCCTGCGTATGTAGATGCATTGTGCGCCGAAGCTGTGAGCGTCGCCGACGCCGGCTTTCGCTTGGGCGCAGAACGGCCCCCGGAAGTCGACACGATCTTCTTCGGCGGCGGCACCCCGTCTCTGCTCCCTTTGCAGGACATCCAACGCATCCTGACCACCGTGAAGGATCACTTCCAGGTCCATCCCGGCGCAGAAATCACGCTGGAGGCCAATCCCGGGACGGTCGACCTTGCCTTCCTGGAGGGATTGCAGGAAATAGGGGTCCATCGCCTGTCGCTCGGGGTTCAGTCCGCCGATCCAAGCATCCTCCGGCTGCTCGATCGGACCCACGATTTCGCTCAAGCTGAGCATGCCGTGCGGCAGGCTCGCTCTGCCGGGTTCGAGAACCTCAGCCTGGATCTGATCCTGGGCGTGATGGATCAAACACTCGACTCCTGGCGAGACACCCTCCAGCGCGCACTGGCGATGAGGCCGGAGCATCTTTCCCTGTACATACTGAGCGTCGAGGAGGGGACGCCGATGGCCGCCCGGGTCCGGGAGGGGGCACTTCCCGCGCCCGATCCGGATCTGGCCGCGGATATGTATGATCTGGCCTGCGACACCCTGGCGGAGAGCGGATATCACCACTATGAGATCTCCAACTGGGCTCGGGGCAGTGCGACTGATTCAGCGCAGGAAGGGAGACTGGCATTCGCCTGCCGCCATAACCTGCGCTATTGGCGCAACCAGGCCTACCTGGGCTTGGGCGCCGGCGCCCACGGATGCGCCGTCGGTTTCCGTTTCTCTAACGTGCGCGCTCCTCAGGCCTACATTCGGCGGCTTGCCTCAACCGCGCCCACGATGTTCCCGTTCTCGGCGGCAGTGGTCGAGCGCCAGCCCCTCGACCGCCAAACCGAGATGCGGGAGACCATGCTGATGGGACTGCGGCTGCTGCAGGAGGGTGTTCAGGCCGACGCCTTCCTGGCCAGGTTTGGGACGGATCCGCGCGCGGCGTTTCCGGGCGTGCTGGAGCGGCTGGAAGCGGATGGCCTGGTGCAGACGGATGCCGGCCGGTTCCGACTGACAGGCCGCGGCTGGCTCCTGGCGAACCAGGTGCTCGTCGAGTTTGTCTGATCGGCGATCGGAATCATGCCAGTGTCGCCATTGGGCGCCGATTCAAAGGCGGCAGGACTCCGGGCAACCGCGCCGCCAACACTCCTAAGGTCACCGACATTGCGCCAAGCCTCGATGAGGGTTCCTTCGGCTCCATGCCATGAAGAACGGACCCCGTGTGATCTTGACCCGGCAAGGAAAGCTGCCTCGAGCCGGTCGAGATGACCTGCGAATCATTCTGGCCTCGGTTGGGGCGAGCCCGACATTCCACTGCGCGGCGGGCCATCCGCCGGGGGAGTTGGGCAGAGCCTGGGCGCGCCGGCTGGGGCACGCCGAATCGATCCTGTCCATCCATCCCTCGATCGAGGTCGGTCGCTCCGCTCGTTCGGTTCCCGCGGTCATGGCCGAGTCGTCTGCGCACGCCGACATCTGCGCCCTGGACAGCCAGACGGTCCCCGGGCCTCTGTGGCGGCGCTGGTCAAGCCGGCTGCGACCTGAAGCGATCGTGGTGTGGCCGAAGGTGAGATGCCACGCCGGACCGGCGAGCTGATCCCTCGCAGCCGCGCCTACTGTCCCGTCGGGACGTTGCATATGCGGCACGGTGGACGGATCGACGGCGCCACTGGAGAGAGTCCGCACGCGTCACCGCGCCCTGGAGCGCCTCAAGGAGCTGACCCTGGCCGACTGCCCCCCGTCCGGCGACGGATCTCTGTCGGTGACATATGCGCACAAGGCGGAAGAGCGAAGGCCCTCCCCGGCGAAGTGAAGAACACCCTCGGACTGGGAGATGCGTCGACCTGTCGCCTGGGAGCGGCCGTATCGACGCATGCAGGCCAGGAGTCGCGGGCCGTGGGTACCTTCGCCGAAGCCGCGGTCTTACCTGGCAGAGCGCCGGCGACAGGAGGAATCCTTTCCCTTCGGCGGTGGGCTAGATTGTGCGATGGTACAGCCGATGCGTCTTGTAGAAGTCGATCCCGATTTGGCGCAGCTCTCGCAGCATCCGGTCATTTTCGGCCCCGACCTGGACAATGTCGGCGTGCAGGAATCGTCCTGCGCGCACGCTCTTGGCCATCTCCGAAAATAGCAGAGCTGTCCCGCCCAGGCCGCGGTACTTCTCGATCATGCCCGCGCCGTTGATATTGATCCAATGGGTGCGGCGCAGTTCCAGCAGCATGTCAAGCCACCCCACAGGGAACAGGCGTCCCCGGCTGCGCTGGAGCGCTGCGGAGATGTCCGGGTAGGCGAAGAGGAAACCCACCGGTTCCTGGTCTTTGAGGACGATCTTGATCAGATGCGGATCGGCGAACCACAGGATCTGGTCGGCCATCGCCCTGGCCTCATCGTCGGTCATCGGGACATTGCCGGAGGTGCCGCCGAGCGACTGGTTGTACAGGTCCTGCAGTTTGGGGACAAGTGCCCGCAAGTCGGAGCGCTTCTCGATGCGGGCCACCCTCAGCCCGCGCCGGCGCCGGACCAGGTCCGCCACCTCGTCGATGCGCCCGGGCAGCGGCGTATCCCGGCTCAGGTAGCCGGACAGGGAATCGCCGGCGGGTTCGAACCCAAGCTCCTCCACCAACGACGGGTAATAAGCGAGGTTGTACGGAATGCCCAGGGCGGGGCGGTGGGCGAAGCCTCGGACCAGCATGCCCATGCCGTCCAGCGCCGTGAACCCCTTGGGCCCGAAGACGCGGTTGAGACCGCGTGCCTTCGCCCACTGGAATCCCGATTCGAACAGGGCAGCTGAGGCCGACCGGTCGTCGACGCACTCGAAGAGGTAGAAGAAGGCCGTCGCCTCGTGGTTGAAGGTGTTGAAGTTGTGGTTGTCGAGAACAGCCAGCCTCCCGAGCGCCACACCATCCTGTTCGGCCAGCAGGAAGACCGCCTGCGAGTGGCGGTAGAACGGGTGGCGTTGAGGATCCATCGTCAGCCGGGCGTCGCGCAGCAGCGGCGGAACCCAGGCCGGGGAGTCGCGGTAAATCCCGAAGGGGAGATGGAGAAAACGATGAACCTGCCGGCGGTCATCGAGATCCACTGTCCGTATCCGCATGGGCTCTTCCTACCTCCCGAGCCTCGGCAGAGCCGATGGGCGCAACACAGGCATCGGTCTGGGCCCAGCGCTCAGCCTCGGCGTGCTAACACGGGCGGTGTTGGATGCAGGCCAACATGAGGCCGGAAGCAACGTTGCCCCCCGCCGGGTCTGGCTCCTCCGCCAGGGGGGGCTTCGCCCAGCGCTCCGGATCGCTTTCCGGCTGCGGGTTTGTTGATTGTACGCGGACGCGGCTGCGGCGCTTGCCTGGCCCAGCAATCCGCTGGAGAAATCACAGGGGAGGCGTCTGCGTCGCCACGACAGGTAGAATCTGCAACACAATCGCCCGGAACGAGACGGCTCGGACAAGAACCAAGAACCCTGGAGGCTGCTGATGAAACGAGTCGGGTACATTGGGTTGGGGTTGATGGGGAAGTCGATCGCCCGCAATCTGATGCGCGCCGGGTATCGGCTGACGGTCTACAACCGAAGCCAAGGCGCAGTGCAGGAGCTGGCTGCCGAGGGCGCCGCCACTGCCGAGTCACCGGCGGAGATCGCGCGGCAGAGCGATGTGGTCTTCACCAACTTGCCAGACTCGGCGGACGTGGAGCAGGTCGTTCTGGGCGTGGACGGGATTCGAGACGGCGCCCATCCCGGGATGATCCTTGTGGACAACAGCACGATCAAGCCCGAGGTCTCCCGCCGGCTTGCCGCCGAGCTGGCCGGGCTGAACGTCATGGCGTTGGACGCCCCGGTCTCGGGTGGGGATATCGGTGCCCGCGAGGCAACGCTGGCCATCATGGTCGGCGGGCCGAAACAGGCGTTCGATGAGGTCTTGCCCATCTTCCAGGCAATGGGCCGGACGATCACACTGGTGGGGACGAGCGGCGCCGGTCAGGTGGCCAAGGCCTGCAATCAGATCATGGCCGCCGCCCAGATGGTTGCCATGGCCGAACTGCTCATGCTTGCGCTGAAGACGGGGGTCGATCCCGAGCGTGTGGTAGAGGCCATCCGCGGCGGCGCCGCCCAGTGCTGGACGCTCGATGTAAAGGCGCCGCGGTTGTTGGCGGGAATCCGCCAGCCGGGGTTCAAGGCCCACTTGATGCACAAGGACCTGGCGATCATCCTGGATACCGCCCGCACCTACGGCGCGGCTCTGCCGATGAGCGGTCTGAACTTGCAGCTGTATGAGGCGATGCTGCAAATGGGCATGCGGGATCTGGACAACTCCGCCGTCCTTGGAGTGTACGAGGCGCTGGGGGCGAAGCGCCTCGAGCCGACGGCAGGGCGTTAAGTCAAAGCGAGCGCCCGACGGCCAGACAAAACCGGGGGTGGGCCAGCGGCTCGCCCCCGGTTCGCATTTGTAACCACCTGCCGACCGTGTCCCCGGTCAGGGCTTCAGGTGATGGGGTAGATCGTCCGCAGCTGGTCCATGATCGGCCCCATCAGCAACAGCGCAAGGACCACTGTCACCAGGATGAACAGGAAGAGGACGATCAGAATCGATCCGATCGTGCCGCCCCAGCCTAGCCGCGTGGCTGCCTTCACGGCGATGAACTGCAACGCGATGGAGTAGACGCCGAGCGGCACGGCCAGGCATGCTGCGCAAGGGATCAAGGCAAGTAAGGAGGAGAGCAGGGTAACCGGGGCATAGTAGGCGGCATTGGCGTATACCATCCTCCCGAACGTCCCCTGACCGCCAAATGCGCTGGCAGTGAAATGTACCAGGCCGAAGTACAACAGTTGGCCAAGCACCATCCCGATCGCCCCCGCGGGAACAGCGCACGCCAACAGGGCGGCCATGCTCAACCCGGGCAAAGCCAACTCAGACGGGAGGGTCTGGCCCGGCGCGGCGAGCTGAGACAAGGCCCCGCTGCTCATCAACCGCACCCAGATAAGCTGGCTGACGGCGCTGAGAACGGACGATATGGCACCCACCACCAGCAACCACACAACCGCACGGCTCAAGTTCGCCTTTGGGTCCTCGAGCAGGCGCTCATAAGCCTCGACGCTCGGGCGGCGCAAAGCGGTGTTCCAGACGTCGTAGAACGGGAGGGAGGGTCGCGGAGAGGGGGAGACGGGAACGGCCAGTTCGTCAGCCATTGGCAAGTACCTCCAATGCGTGCATCAGATCGATGGAAGCCTACACGGGCTCGGGACGGAGCGCAAGGACGGAAGGTCCGCTTCGGACCGATTTCACCATAGCATCAGGATGACCACCAGCTGCCCCGGCCCATGCACGCCAAGTGTCATTGTCATCTCGATGTCGGAGGTGCGAGAGGGTCCGGTCACCAGGACGACCATCGAGTTGTGCGCTATCTCGGCCCGCCCTCTGGCCGCGATCCAGCATGCCATGTCCGAGTAGATATCGGATTGGCGCAAGAGCACCACCAGCATCGGCGGGAGGAGCGAGGCGACGAGCGTTCCGCGGGGGAAGCCGGCAAGGATGATGCTGCCGGAATCGGCCAGCGCACCCCTTGCCGGCACCAATCCCCACTGCGCCGCTTCGAGCGCCGGATGGTTCAACCCCTCCGGCCCATCTGCGGATAGAAGGGAAACGCGGGACTCTCGAAGCTCCTCCAATACCGCGCGATCGATCCCGTCTTCGCCTGCGCAGACTCCGCGGACCGCGCCCTCGGGGAGGGCGCTCAGGATCGCGCCGGCGATGCCGCCTCGCTCTGCCCGGATCACCTCACCACTGACTGCGGTCAAGGCGCGTACGAAGCGCTCCCCCACCTCGATTTGCGGCTCTGGAAATGGATGGACGGGACCGTTGTTCCCTTCCGAGGCGCTTATCCTGGGAGAGCCCGGCGTCGAGGCGCCTTCGAGCCCTCGGGTCTCATGCCAACGCTCGCGGAAGCTGCTGCGGCCAAACGGAGGGAAGTGACGGGCGCGAGTCCAGGCGTTGCCTGGCGGCGGCAGCCTGGAGAGCCAGCCGGAGGTCTTTGGTGCCAGCCAGGCGAGTCCCCGCGCCAGCCGCATGCCGGGGGCGTAGCGGCCGGGGCTGGTGGCCATCCAGGCGAAGCCTCGCATTCCCCACCGCAGATCACGGCGGCCACCGCCGATCGAAGCGTAGGCCTGCCGGAGGTGCAGCAGCATGCGCGGGATGTCGATTCCGATCGGGCACGCCTCCTGGCATGCCCCACACAGCGTCGAGGCCTTGGCCAGGTGGCCGAACTGCTGCAAGCCGAACAGCCCGGGGGAGATGACCGAGCCAATCGGCCCCGGATAGACGCTGCCATAAGCATGCCCGCCGAGTTCCTGGAACACCGGGCACACGTTCAGGCAGGCGCCACAGCGGATGCATAGCAAGGCCTCGCCGAGCGGCGTACCTTGAAGGGCGCGCCGTCCGTTGTCGAGCAGGATCAGGTAGCGGTGAGGGGGGCCATCCTGCGACTCCGGCTTTCCGGGTCCCTGGATCAGGCTGACATAGCTTGTCAGGGTCTGACCGGTGGCGTTGCGAGGCAGGAGCTGTAGGATGACGGCCACGTCCTCCAGCGTCGGGACCAGGCGCTCGATCCCCATCAGGGCGACATGCACCCCAGGCAGCGTTGTGACCATCCGCCCATTGCCCTCATTGGTCACCAGGCACAACGTGCCGCTGTCGGCAGCCGCCAGGTTGACCCCCGAGATGCCCATGTCGGCTGTGAGGAAGACCTGGCGCAGCGTTCGGCGTGCGGCTGCGGTCAGGTCGCGAACATCGTCGGTGTACGGAATCCCCAGGTGCTCGGCGAAGGTGCGCCCGACCTCTTGCCGCCGCAGGTGGATGGCGGGCGTGATGATGTGCGCCGGAGGCTCCCCCCGGAGTTGCACGATGTATTCGCCCAAGTCGGTCTCGACGACACGCAGCCCGTTCCGCTCCAGGACGGGGTTGAGGCCGATCTCCTCGCTCACCATCGACTTCGCCTTAGCGATCAGGTGGACGTCATGGTCGCGGGCGATCCGGAGAACCTGCTCGCAGGCCTCGCTAGCGGACTTCGCCGTCAGAACGTGCACCCCATTGGCTTCGCAGTTCTGGGTGAACTGGGCAAGAAGCCCATCCCAATCCTGCAGGAGCGCCTCGCGGATCTGTCGCGCTCGGTGGCGGATCACTTCGGCGTCCGGCAGCTGCTCGTAGGCGCGTCGGGTCCCCGCCCTGCGGCGCGTGGCGTTGCTATCCAGCGCTTGCTGCAGGACCGGATTGGCCAGGGCCCGGCGGACGGCTTCCCGAAAACGCGGACTCACCGTAACCCGCCCTTGTCACCACACAGGACTTGCGCCAAGTGTGCGCAACGCACGGATGACCCGCGCTTGCGCAGGCCGCCTTCGATATGCATCAGGCAGCTGACGTCGCAGCCTACGACACGCTCAGCCTGGGTGGCCTCGATGGCGACCAGTCTGCGGGAGAGCATCTCTCCAGAGAGCTCCGGCTGGTCCACGGCGAACAGTCCGCCGAATCCGCAGCACTCTGGGTCAAGCTGGCTGACCCGCATTCCCGGGATCGAAGCCAGCAGCTGCGTCGGCTGGGCCCGAATGCCCATCCCCCGCAGCAAGTGGCAGGAAGGGTGATAGGCGGCATGTCCGCCGGGCACGCCTTGCCAGGCGCGCACACCGAGTACGTCCACAAGGAACTGACTGAACTCGTGGGTGCGCTGGGCGAGGCGTTCGGCGCGAGTGCGCCATGCAGGCTCCAGGGAAAACAGCTCGAGGTACCCATGCCGGATCATGTGGGCGCACGAGCCGGAGGGGATGACCACCGGATCCTGGCTGGCATCCAGCACCTCCAGTGTGTGCCTGGCCATCGCCCGCGCCGCCTCCCATTCCCCGGCATTGAAGGCGGGCTGGCCGCAGCATGTCTGCTGATCCGGATACGCCACCTGGGCTCCGGCGGACCGCAGGGCCGAGACGACGGCCTCGCCGACGGCAGGGAACAGGCTGTCCACCAGACAAGTGACGAAGAGCTGGACTCTCAAGGGGCCTCCGTCGGACAGGCGAGGACAACGTCAAGCTGGCTGCAGCGCCAGCTTACCTGCCTTAGCCGGGCGGAGGAAGGATCAAGCGTCCTTGGCTGGAACGAGAGGTGGCACCCGGATGAGCGTTGGCGCCTGCGACAAACAAGGCCGCTCGTGAGAGCGGCCTTGTGTCGGGGCGGGCGGATTTGAACCGCCGACCCCCTGCACCCCATGCAGGTGCGCTAGCCGGACTGCGCCACGCCCCGCAAGCCGCGATTATAGCCGACGCACTGCCGGGCAACAAGCAGAGTCATCTGTTCGATCCATGTGAGACAGGCTGCGGTCACCGCCGGTCATGGCGGGAGACAAGCCCACCAACGGGTAACAGGACAGACTGGCTTCCGGCCTCAGCCCCCCCCAGAAAACTCCCCCCTCCCCCTGCTGGTATTCTCTGGGCGTGGTGTCGTCTTCATGCAGGGGGAGCCCTTCCAGGGTGCGCCGCACGCGCGCCCTGGCGGGCGGTGCCAGGGGGTGCAGGTGTCGCGAGGGACGGGGGTGGGGGTCCGACGGATTGAAACGAGGCCGCCCACACAGAGGGGAGTATTGTTGTCATCGTCTCGTGCCAATCTGAACTCGGTCAGCACGCCCGGGGATGACGCCCGGACCTGCCTGTGCTCCGGCCGGTGTGTTTGCAGTTGTGGCGATTCCCTTGCGCGGGCTTTGATTCTATAATCGCCGCCGAGAGGTGAAGGATGCACGTATATGACATCTCGGTCGGCATTCACCCGGACATGCCGGTCTGGCCAGGCGACCCGCCGCTGGAGCTGAGCCGGGTCTCGGCCATCTCTGCGGGGGGAAACGCCAACGTCTCACGCCTCTCCTGCAGCGTACACACCGGCACGCACATGGATGCTCCTTTGCATTTTGTGGACGGCGCGGCGTCGATCGAGTCGATCCCGCTCAAGGTGCTGATCGGCCGGGCGTACGTGGTCCATCTCCCCAAGACCGCGGTGATCGATGCCGCCTGCCTCGAGGCGGCCGAAATCCCGCCGAGAACCAAGCGCGTGCTGTTCAGGACCCGCAATTCCGCGCTCTGGGCACGTGGCGAGGCGAAGTTCCAAACTGACTTCGTCGCAATCGACCTCAGCGGTGCGGAGTGGCTGGTACGGAAGGGCGCGCAGCTTGTGGGTGTGGATTACCTCTCCGTGGCGCCCTACAAGCGTGGCAAGGGAGTGCACGAGACCCTGCTCAAGGCGGGGGTGGCGGTTGTTGAAGGGCTTGATCTGAGCAAGGTGTCTCAGGGTAGATACACGTTGTACTGCCTGCCGCTGAAACTGGTGGGCAGTGACGGCGCGCCGGCACGTGCGGTCCTGGTCGGCGTCTAACCCGCGGTCTAGAGTTCGGCGGTAGACACAGTTGTCCGCAGCTTTTCCTGGTAGACCGGATCGTCGAAGCGCGCGAGCAAGAACGACCTGGCGTAGCCGGGCAGTTCCTCCCCCAGCAGAGTGCGGGCCAGCAGTTCCCCGGCACCCGGCGCGGCCATCACGCCGAATCCCGAGAAGGCAGCCATCAAGAAGTATCCCGAGACCGGCGTCGGGCCGATGAGCGGCAGGTTGTCGGGGGCGCGGGTGTAGTAACCGCCGTCGACGGTTGCAGGCGGCATCCGGTGGATGTAACCGTGTAACCCGGGAATTAGCCGGCTCATGCCGCGCATCGAAACCTCGGCGTAGGCCGGGTCGGGTGGAATGGGATAGACAGGGCGGACCGGCCCAAGGTGGTAGGGCCAGAGGAGCAGGCAGTACGGGCTGTCGCCGGGGCCTTCCGGCCGCAGGTGTGCACCCCCCGGAAGCAGCTCGAGCAAGGGCCGATCGCCGGGTGTCTGCCGCAGAATAGATTCTTCCTCGCTCGACCAGAGCAGGCGCTGCGCATCCGTCAGTATCAACAGCGGTGCTTGGCGCGGGACAATCCGTTCGATATCTCGAAAAGCCACCTTCAAGTGCAGCTCCCAGGAGAGCGGCAAGTCCAGCCCCACCCACCTGCCGGCCTCGAGCGCAAAGGGACCTGCAGCGTTGACGAAAGTCGGTGTCGACAAGCGTCTCAATCCGGAACCAGTCTGGATGTCCACCGAACACACGGCGCCGCCAGCTGTCTCGACACCGGTGACATGCCCCTTCAAGCGCACAATGCCTGCGGCTTCCGCGCGTTCGAGCAGCCATGTCCCAAGTTCCTGTGCACGAAACCATCCGGCGCGCCGAACGTGAAGCACGGCGCGGGTCTCCGGCGAGAGATACGGGAACGTCGCCAGGATCCCCTGCGGATCGGAGAGGTAGTCCGCCCCGTCCTGCGGGACTTCGTGCGCCGGAAGTGCGCGAGATCCGCCTGAAGGGGCGGAGGCCCCCGAGTCGGACCGCACCTCCCCAGCGCCGAGCCGCGCGATGGACCGGGCCTCCGACAGCAGCCGGCGGGCGCCGTCATCGCTTGTGCTGGCGTACAGGTAGCCGCGCCGGTTCAAACCGAAGGCGTTACCGGTCTCGTCCGCCCAGCGGTCGAGCCACGTTACGCTCCGGTTGACAAGATGGACCATGGCTGGGTCGGGCCACCAATTGCGGTAGCACTCGGTCGACTTGTCACTCGTCAGGCTGAGCGGCGGTCGCTCATCCACCACCACGACCCGCAGGCGGGGGCGGAGCAGGCTGAGGTGATAGGCGGCGGTTATCCCGGCGATCCCTGCGCCGCAGAGCACGACATCGGCCGTGGCGATATCCATCGAGCACGCCCTCGCGATCCTGGCAAGAGGAATGGTAGCGGGGGATGCCGGACAGGGCAATTCCCAGCCGGACGGTGGTCGCGCCTCCGCCGTGACCGGGGGCGTTCCTTCCCCTATGGGATGCTGACCGGCATCAACCTGCAGTGAGATTGGCAAGGTGCCCGGCTGTCGCCCCGGATTCGACCAGAGCCTCGACCGGCGGCCCCGGGTGCATGGCGCACCCGGAGCCGCCGGTGGCCCTCACGTCCTCGCATCCGTTGTCGATCTTCGCTGGGCCATGCAGTTCGCCGGCCAGCCCGCCATGGCCGGGGTTCGGTCTCAGCCCGGGCGTGGAAGGCGCAGCGAGGAGGGTCTGGGTATTTCGCTCAGCACCACTCCGTTTTGCGGCCTGCCAGGGATTCCTACTGGACTTCGAATGCCAACGTTCGGTCCAGCTTGTCGTTCAGATACAGGTCGACCTTGTAGCTACCGATTGGCCACAGACCATCATTGGTTATCTCGAAGGTCAGGACGCTGTCACCGGAGTCGAGAGCTGTCTCATCAATCACGAAATCCGGCTCCACCCCCTCGGCCTCAACCGCCGTCCACACCGCTTTGATGTTCGTGTCGTCCGGCGCATTGGCCAAATCGACGATGCAGTAGATGGTTTGCTGATCCTGTGCAAACGCCGAGGCCTCCGGCGAACCGGAGCTGTCTGCCGACAAGACGGCGCTGGCGATCTTGGCGGTACTGATGGTGCCGCCACACGCCAACACGGCAAGAGCCATTACAAGAAGGACACCCGCGATCTGCAACCTATTAGATTTCATACCCATCCTCCTGAATCGGGGGCGATGCCCCGGCTGCAATTGATCACAGCCGTCGAACAGCTCCGGTCTTCGCTGTCCGCCGGCTGCGGCCTTGCGGCGTGGACTCTACCGCAAGTCAACTCTGTTGCCAAGGTATTGAAAGGTCAGGATTTGTCGGAGCAGTGGTGCTGCCAGAGGGATCGGGGGCGTGCCTAGGATCGGTCTTCCCGTCCACCGCCGGGCCCCGGAACCGGCAGAGTGTACCCACCGTCCACCATGATAGTCTGCCCACAGATCATCGCTGCCTCGTCGGAACAGAGGAAGGCCACTATCCCCGCCACGTCGCGTGATGTCACCAGCCGTCCGGCGGGTGTGGCCGCTGTGATCCGGGCAAAGGTGTCTCCTCCCCGCATCGCTTCGAAATGTCGCAGGGCTTCGGTGTCAACCACACCCGGCGAGACCGCGTTCACACGGATTCCTTTCGGCGCCAGTTCTACGCCGAGATAGCGGGTCAGGGCCTCGATGGCAGCCTTGCTGGCCCCGACCACGATGTAATCCGGCAGTACGCGCGCCGATCCCGGACTGGACAGACTGACGATGCTGCCCCCGTTGGTCATCAGGGGCACGGCCCGCTGTGCACAGAATAGGACGGAGCGGGCGTTGATGTTCATCGTCCATTCCCAGCCTCGCGGGTGTTGCTGAAGCGCGGGGCGGTTATAGCCGGAGGCAGCGTTGCATACCAGGATGTCGAGGCGGCCGTAGTCGCGCCGCACCGCCTCAAACAACGTCTCAATCCCCGCGATCGTGCCGACGTTCGCCCGGACGACCGTCGCCTGTGTCCCGAGCGCTCGTACCGCCGCTGCGGTGTCTTCCGCGGCTGCGTGTTTGCGGAAGTAGTTGACGACGATCGAGGCGCCCTCGCCGGCAAACTGCAGTGCGATCGCCTGGCCAATCCCCCGACCGGAGCCAGTCACCAGGGCCACCTGGTCTCGAAACCTCATTCTCCCGCTCTCTGTCATGGCGGCATCTTACCACTGGCAGGCCGGCTTCCGGCATGGTGTGCCTCCCGGCGGTGTGCGGCCGGTGGGCCGGCGATCCCATAGGATGCGGGCCGGTTCGAGCTGAGAAGTGCCGAATTCCTGCTGGAGCCGGTGCAACCTTCGCCGGGGGTCTATGATAGATTGGAGCCGTGAGCCTCCCAGACCTCCGTGAGCGAGTGGCTCAGGAGCTGATGCAGGCGACCCGGGCTGGCCAAGCGGGGGCCCGCGGCCGGGCGCGGGTGTGCGCTCGCCGGGCCGCCGGCTGGGCACTGGGGGGGTACTACTCAGGGTTGTCGCCGGACCAGGCGAGACCGCAGGAGAATGCGTACCAATCCCTCCGGCGGGCGGCAGAAGATGGCACGCTCCCGACGGAAGTGCGGCAGGCGGCGGCCAGGCTGACCACCCGCCTCGACCAGGCCTTCGGCCTGCCCTTTGAAGACGACCCAATCGACTCTGCCGAGCGCATCCTACGCTGGTTATGGCCCTGAGGGATAGGCCGGCTGGAGGACGAGGCGCCCGGCCCTGGGCAAGGAAGGGCAGCAGTGGACATCGCACTGGCGCTGGGGGGCGGTGGCGCGCGCGGCCTGGCGCATATCGGAGTCCTGCGGGTCTTGGAGCGAGAGGGCGTGCGCGTGCGCGCAGTCTCGGGCACCAGCATGGGTGGGATCATCGCCGCGACGGTCGCCTGCGGTATGTCAGCCGACGACATCGCCCGCAAGGCCGCCGACCTTGACATCCGGGAGATGCTGCAGCTGCGGCCAACCGGCCCGGCGCTTTTCGGCCTGGAGAAGCTCGAAACCTGGCTGGTCGGACTGTTCGACGAGCGCACATTCGAAGACCTGCCGATTCCGCTGGCGGTGACGGCGGTGGACCTGACGAGCTGTCAGGAGATCGTGATCCGCTCGGGACGGCTGGTCGCAGGACTCATGGCAACGATTGCCCTGCCCGGGATCTTCCCGCCGCAGATCATAGGCGAACACCGGCTGGTAGATGGCGGGACTCTCGATCCCGTCCCGGTGCGCCCGGCGCGAGCAATGCATGCCGGGCCCGTCGTCGCTGTGGTGCTCTCGCCGGAACAGGGCCGCTGGCCCGGTACGCGCACGCCGAGTCCGTTGGGGGAACTGCCCGTCGTCAGCTTTGTCGCCCGCATCCGGCCGCTGCGGGCCTTGGAGATCTTCCAGCAGGCGATGGAGATCACCTACCGCATGCACACCGAACTCCATCTTCGAGTCGACCGACCGGAAGTGATTGTCCGTCCTGAAGTGTGGCATGTAGGATTGTTCGACAACCCGTCGCTGGGCAGTATTTCTGCACAAGGCGAGCAGGCTATGCAGAGATCCATGCCGGAGCTTCGGTCGCAATTCACCCCGCATCGGCGCTTGTGGCGGTGGCTGAAGCGCAGGGTCCGGCGCGAGAGTGGGTAGACGGAATGCCATCCGGCAGGGACATGCGGGCATACGCTCGGGGGACGCAGGTGCGGCTGATCGCTGGCGGCCTCTTCCTTGCGCTCGTGGTGGGCACACTTCTGATCCGCCTCATCTACGGTGCCGACGCTGGACGCAGTGCCTTGATCTGCACAGTGATCGCCTTGCTGCCCCTTGCCCTGATCTGGGCGCTCTTGTCGCTTACGGGATGGATCGCGCGGCGCGCTCGGCAGGATTAGGGCAGGGTGGACTTCCCGGTGCCCGCACGCACAGAACAGCCTCGCCCCGATGCGCGAGCCCTGGGACTGTGGGCGCATGCCGCATTCCTTCGCAGCGGGACTGGCGGCGCGTCCTCCAAGGATGTGCCCGATGCCGGTCTTGCCAAGGCCTGGTGGCAGATCTCCTTGCGGGCGCCGTTCCGAGCGGACGGGCACGGCCACAGTTGGAGCGTGGAGACCCGCCAGTCTGGTGCGAGTGGCAAGGGCTAGGGGGCGGCGGCATTGGCGATTCGGGAGGCGATGAAGTCCCGCGAGCAGGCGGGCTACGTCCCCAGCGTGCTGGTCGGTTTCAGCCAGGGTGAGGCGCTTGCCTTGGCTGCAGTCAAGCTGGCGGGGTCTCGCACGGCGTGTCGGTTGTGGTGGGCGTACTGCCAGGCGAGGATTCGCCGGGGGCGCGCAGGGGCATGCCCGGCTTCTGGAGCCATGGTCTCAAGGATGACTTCATCCCGCTCGAGCGAGCACGGAGGGATGAGGGATCGCTTGAAGTCGCAGGTGGGCGCCTGCCGCAGTGTGAGGCCGATGTCGGCCACAAGGTCCACCTTCCAGGCGTGCGAGGACTCCGTGCCGGCTGATGGGCCTCAAGCGCGAAACCTTACAAGCAGGAGGATCTCCGCGCCGGAGAGGACGAACACTTGCCGGTGTCGGCGCCACGCACTGTATCACCAGCCGCCGTTGCGGCCCAGCTGGAAACCTCGATTGAGGCAAGGGAGCCTGCTATGACCGATACCCAAATCACGGAACGCGCCATCAACACCATCCGATTTCTGTCGGCGGATGCCGTGCAGCAGGCCAAGTCCGGCCATCCCGGCCTGCCGATGGGCGCGGCCAGCATGGCCTACACGTTGTGGACGCGGCACCTGAAGTTCGACCCGTCCGATCCCAAGTGGCCGGATCGAGATCGTTTCGTTCTCTCTGCCGGGCACGGATCGGCCCTGCTGTATTCGTTGCTCCATCTCTCAGGTTTTAACCTGCCCGTGGAGGAACTCAGACGCTTCCGGCAACTGGGGAGCAAGACGCCCGGGCATCCGGAGTACGGCGACACCCCCGGCGTCGAAACTACCACCGGTCCTCTCGGCCAAGGCTTCGCCAACGGTGTTGGAATGGCGTTGGCGGCGGAACATCTAGCCGCCCAGTACAACCGGCCGGAGTTCCCGGTCGTCGACCACTTCATCTACGGGATCGTCTCGGATGGGGACTTGATGGAGGGTGTCGCTTCGGAGGCGGCTTCGCTCGCCGGGCATCTGAGGCTGGGCCGCCTGATCTACCTGTACGATAACAACCACATCACGATCGACGGAACCACGGATCTGGCTTTCACCGAGGACCGTGTCAAGAGGTTCAAAGCCTACAATTGGCACGTAGTGGTCGTGCCAAACGGGGATGATGTTGCCGCGATCGACAAAGCGATCAAGGCCGCCAGGCGCGATCTGCGGCCTTCGCTCATTGCGTGCCGGACGCACATCGGGTTCGGTCTGCCGACCAAGCAGGACAAGTCCTCGGCACATGGCGAGCCGCCAGGGGACGAAGAACTGGACGGCGCCAAGCGCAACCTGGGCTGGCCGACGGAACCGCGGTTCCTCGTGGCGGACGATGTCCGCGAGCACTTTGCCAAGTCGGCAGCCCGAGGCATGCGCCTCCACAAGAAATGGAAGAAGATGATGACGGGCTATTCCCAGTCCCACCCCGATCTGGCGGCACAGTTCAAGCGTACCCAGTCCGGCGCCCTGCCTGAGGGTCTGGCGGAGATGCTCCCGATGGTCCCGGCCGACCCGAAGGGTGTCGCCACACGTGCCGCTTCCGGCAAGGCCTTGAATGCCTTGGCGCCGGCGCTGCCCGAGCTGATCGGTGGCTCAGCCGACCTGACGCCCTCCAACCAGACACTGATCAAGGACAGCGGCGACTACACGCCCGACACGCCCGGGAACCGCTACATCCGGTTTGGCGTTCGTGAGCACGCCATGTGTTCGATGCTCAATGGCATCGCCCTCCACGGCGGACTGATCCCCTACGCCGGGACGTTCTTGGTTTTCGCCGACTACATGCGCCCGGCGATTCGCCTGGCGGCGCTGATGCGCCAGCGGGTGATCTATGTCTTCACCCATGACTCGATCGGGGTGGGAGAGGATGGCCCCACCCACCAGCCTATCGAGCACGCCGCTTCGCTGCGGGCGATTCCCAACGTGACGCTGCTTCGCCCGGCCGACGCCAACGAAACCAGCGTCGCCTGGCTGGTCGCCCTCGAGCGCACTGACGGCCCGACGGCGCTGGCCCTCACTCGTCAGGCACTCCCTGTCTACGATCGTGAGAAATTCGCATCGGCGGATGGCCTCCGCAAGGGAGCCTACGTGTTGGGTGACCTCGGGCAGGGCACTCCGCAGGTGGTGCTCATGGCCTCCGGCTCGGAAGTCGACCTGATCGTCCAGGCGGCCGAGCGGCTGGTGCGGGACGGGACCCCGGTGCGGGTGGTTTCCTTCCCGTCCTGGGAGTTGTTCGCCGCACAGACCGATGCCTACCGGAACGTCGTCCTCCCGCCTTCCATCCGCGCCCGGGTTGCAGTCGAGGCCGGGGTCAGCATGGGTTGGGAGCGCTGGGTTGGAGACAAGGGCGCCGTTGTGGGAATCAACCGCTTCGGTGCCTCCGCTCCGTACAAAGACGTCTACAACTACCTGGGCCTGACGGTGGATGCCGTGGTCGCGGCTGCGAAGAAGTCGCTGGCAGCCATGTAGGCACAACAGGAAGAAGGTATCCTTCCTGCTGGGGACCGCCGGCGGTGGCCTGGGCGCAGACCAGCAACAAGCTGGGTGAGTCCCGCGTATGGCCGGGTGGCCGTCTCAGCACCCGGCCAGGAGGCAGGGCATGCGAGTGGCGATTGGAGCGGACCATGCAGGTTTCCCGCTCAAGGAGACAGTCCTGCAGACGGTTCGCGCTGCCGGGCACGAACCGATCGACCTGGGGACGCATGACACCCAGTCGGTGGACTACCCCGACATCGCTGAGAAAGTTGGCGGTTCGGTGCAGCGAGGTGAGGCGGACCGCGGCATCATTCTGTGCGGATCAGGAATTGGAGCTTCGATAGCGGCCAACAAGCTGAAAGGGATCCGCAGCGGCGTGTGCCACGATACGTACACCGCTCACCAGGGTGTCGAGCACGACGACATGAACGTGCTGGCGATCGGCGCCCGGGTGATCGGCCCCGAGCTGGCAGTCGAGGTTGTGCGCGCCTATCTGGGGGCAACCTTCAGTGGGGAAGAGCGCCATGCGCGCCGCGTAGGTAAGGTCAAGGCCATCGAGGCACGCGGCACCGCATCGAAGTAGCCGGCGACGGCGCAGCTCGCTGCGAAGTCGGCAGTGGCGGTCGATACACTCCGCTAGGCCAATCGGACCATGCAAGAAACGTGGGGCAAGGTGAGGCCTTACCCCACGTTTGCTGGCTGCCCGGCTCGACGTCGCCGAAAGGTGCCTGTATCATCTTCACCATGGGCCGAAAGCCGCGTGTCCGTGCGAGGCCGGATGCACGCCGCTGGATCCTCGATGGAGAGCGGGAGCCGATCTTCTCCGCACTGCCGCAGACTGTCCTGGCGAATCTCCGTCCATCCCGTTCGGAGGGGGCGCTTGTTTGGAACGTCTTCTATCCGCTGAACGTCCCGCGCCTGTGTCTGTCAGAGATGCTCGCACTGCCACCTCTTTGGGGGACGCCGGCCTCAGATTCCTCAGCCTCGCCTTTTGAGATGTTCTTCTGGGGCTATGCCATCGATGGCTCTCCCATGCCCGGCCTGCAAGAGGCGCTGCTGGATGTCGACGGCGAGGCGGCGCAGACAGAAGTCGACCTCTTCCTGAGCGGCGGCTCCACCCTGATCGCGGTCGAGGCCAAGCGCGGCGCCTCGCCAGGACGCTGCAAACGCTACCAGTGGGGCCGGTGCCCCGAGGTCCACCCAGCGCCGGGCCGCGGGCCATGCCGCTACTGGGAGCATGGGCCCCAGTTCTTCGGAAACCTCCTCGATGCAGGGGTCCGCCCCGGTCCGGACTCGAGCGCCCCTGCCTGCAGCGTGCACTACCAACTGTTCCGAACCCTGCTCGTCGGCGCACAGCTGGCGAAGAGACATGAGCGGGGGTTCGGGATGTGGTTGATTGTCCCGAAAGCACGCTGGCCGAGCCTGGAGCCTGAGTGGCTGGATTTTGCCGAGCGCGTGCGGCCGGATGAGCTGTGGCGCCGCCTGCGGGTCATAGCCTGGGAGGATGTGCTGACCCTCGGTCGCGCTCGCAAGTCCAGGCAGACTTCTCTTGGCGCGTCCCCCTAGCTCTGGGGGCCCGGGGCTGAGAGCCTGCTGCCCCCGACTGCTCGTCCTTCACGCCGGTCAGGGCGCTGGGGACACCGGGTAGCCGGCGGCCTGCCATGCGCGGAGTCCGCCGACCAGGTTGTACACATCCTGGTAGCCATAGGTTCGCAGCATCATCATCGCCAGCAGGCAGCGGTAACCCGTCCCGCAGTACGTGACTATGGGGGTCGACGTTTCCGCCGGCCAGTTCGCCCTCTGGGAGATCAGCTCGCCCATCGGGATGCGGACCTGGCGATCC
>CAZBJQ010000035.1:0-21090 GCA_964492235.1 uncultured Anaerolineaceae bacterium
ACCAGCAGCGCCCGAAGCGCCACTTCCCGCCACGGGTTCGGTGGGCGGATCAGACCGTAGGCCTCGAGCGCCTCGATCACAAGCGGGGTGACTACCTGTCCGCGGGCGGCGATGGTCTCACCCGCTGCATAGCTGATGGTGACCGGCTCGATCAATCGGCTGGCAGCGTCCTGTGCCTCTTGGGTCAGTTGCTCGTTGTAGACCGCGTTCGGGGCGACGAACGCCGATGCCAGGCTCGCAACCAGGTCTGCCTGGGCCTGGGGGAGACTGATGCTGACCAGCGCCGGGACGGCTCGCCTGGCATCCTCGAGATGGCCTTCGCGGATCTCGGCCCGCATGACCTGCTCCAAGACCGTGAGCGCTTCGAGCTTCACAGCCTGCCAGCGCGGATCTGCCAGCAGCAGGATTGCCTGTGCTTCCTCGGACCCGAGCCGGATGTCTGCCAGAGCGACCAGGTCGGCAGCCCTCTGTTCCGGTGTGGCGAACTCGTCGGCGCGCACGGCGTCGATGAAGTCAAGCGTGCCACGCAAGCGTTGAATTTGCTCGCGAGCGACCCGGCTGTCCGGGGGATCGAAGACGGCTTCAACGGCAAGCGCTGCCAACTGCCGCGCTTCTTCGGTGCGAATGCGGCTGGTGAAGGTCAGGGCGGACGGCGCCTGCACATCTTGCGAGGCGACATCGCCTGGCTCGAGCAGCACTCCGGCAGTGCGCTGATTGATGGGGAGGGAGAGAGCAGCGGTTGCGCCGACCAGGGTCAAAGCGAAGATGAGGGCGAGCCGGGTGGCCGTCCACAGGGCTAGCACACGTTGGCGGGCGGGCCGCCTGCCTTGGGATGGGGTGTCCATGTGCCTGCTAAGCGCCAGCCAGCATCTGCCGCACCCGATCGCTGACAGTCTTCCCGTCGGCCCTGCCCTGCACACTGGGCATCAACGCCTTCATCACCTTGCCCATCGCCGCCGGACCGTCGGCACCGGTCTCGGCGATGGCTTGGCGAACAAGGGCTGTTAGTTCCTCATCGCTCAACGGCTGGGGCAGGTACGAGTGAAGGACGGCCATCTCGGCCCGAGCCGCTTCAACCAGGTCCGGCCGGTTGGCGCGCTCCGAATCTTGGATCGCTTCCTGACGAACCCTGACCTCTTTCTGCAGCACGGCAATCATGCCTGCCTCGTCCAGGGGGCCGCGCTTCTCCACCTCGGCCAGCTTGACCGCAGACAGAACTAGGCGCAGTGTGCGCTTGCGCACGTCATCTCCCGCTCGCATCGACGCCGTCAGATCGGTTTCCAGGTCTGTTCTTGAAGGCATAGGCTCATTATACCGAGGAGCAGCCGCAAGTCGAAAAGGCGGGGTCAGGGCAGGCGGGGGTATCCGACATCGTCGAAATCAGCAGGCCACGCTCGACACGGCGGATCACAACGTCTTGCATTGTGGATGTCAGGTCCGCCCGACAAATCGCGGTCACCGGGAAGCCGGTGTCCGTCTGGCCCCACATCTGCCACAGTTTGAAGTCTACCTGCGCACCTCGGATCCATATGGCCTCCTGCACCCTGCCGACCGCCCGCTGCAGAGTCTCCTCACGTGACCGCTCCACGATGGCGCGCATCGCCTGACTTCGATCGCTCATGGTCGCCCGGTCGACTTGGTCGGGCATGCCTGCGGCGATCGTCCCCGGGCGGGCGGAGTAGCGGAAGATATGAGCTCCTGTAAACGCCATGCTCTCGACGAACCGCAGGCAGGCGGTGAACTCGGTTTCCGTCTCACCCGGGAATCCCACCATCAGATCGGTGGTCAGGGACAGGTCGGGAATGGCCTTGCGCGCTTGCGCCGTCACACGCGCATACTGCACCGGGAGGCACGGGCGCCGCATCCGGCGGACAGTCTCCGCACATCCGGATTGCAGTGGCAAGTGTAGGTGGCGGCAAACCCGTCGGTTCTCGAAGAGACGCAGCAAGCCCTCCGACACGTCCCAAGGCTCGATCGACGACAGCCGAAGCCGGCGCACATCCGTCTCTTGCAGGATCAAGCGCGCCAGCCCCGCCAGGTCCGGCAAGCCCGGTGATTCCCGGCCGTACCCCCCGAGTTGGACGCCACACAGCACGACCTCCTGGGTGCCCCCCTGCACAGCCTGCTGGACCTGTTCCAACACCTCGCTGGGGGATGAGCTGCGTGACCGACCTCGGGCGATCCGCGTGACGCAGAAAGTGCACTGTTCATCACAGCCATCCTGAACTTTGACGAACCCTCGCACCCTGTGGCGGGCGCCGGGGATCGGCTCCCTGGCGGTAGCTCCCCCTCGAGACCGCGGACCTCCTTGCTTCTGCCAAGCCAGCTCGACGATGGTGTGCTTGCGGTCGTTAGGGACGACTTCGCCTCCGGCCGCCAGGCGGGAGGCAGCCGCCGGCTCCAGCGTGCTCCAACATCCGGTCAGGATCACCCGGGCCTGCGGATTCCGGCGGGAGATCCTTCGCGCCATGCTGCGCGAGTCGGCGGAGGCAGCACCGGTCACCGCACACGTATTCAGAATGACCAGATCGCTTTTCTCAGGAGCACCGACAAGCTCGGCGCCGGTCTGCCTGAGTGCCGCGGCGATCATCTCGAGCTCGCTCTGGTTCAGGCGACACCCGACGCCATCGAGGTAGACCCTCATGGGGCGCTCGCAGCTTGCGGCTGGCGTACCCCGAAGTTGTCGAAGGAGAGGCGGGCGCCTGGCACGTCGTAGGTCCCGGCGAGCAGGCCTACATCCCCGCCGGTCAGAGAGTCTGCCAGCGCCTGGCGTGCCGGCGTCCCGTTGATGCTGAGAGCCAGACGGTTACCACGACACTCCGCTTGAAGGTGGTTGGTCGCCCGGCCTAGGAGGATCGCTTCGGCCGGCAGCATTGCCGCATCATTGAACATCATCTGTACCCCGCCGATCCGCTGCCCGATTCCGGCATAGCCGTCGGCGGAGACCAGGAAGAAGTAGAAGTTGTCCGGATCCTGATAACGGCAGATGAGACCGAAGGCGTTGTTGTCTGGCCCATCGGCGACGGTGGCATCCACGTCGAGGACCACATCCGTGAAGCGCAACCCGGGGCGCGCCCAGGCAATCCGGTTGGGCTCGAACACGGCTATCTGGTAGGCACCGGACTGGTAGTTCGACTCCACGCTCGCGTCACGATACCGATCCCATCCGCTGGAAGCCCGGGAAAAGTCGTCCTGGAAGAGCAGTGACCCGGGCTGCGGCGTCCCCAACACCGATACGCAGCCTGACGTCGCGACGAATACGAGGGCTGCCATCGCCGGGCCGACCCTGCGCACGGTGTGCTTGATGGTGGGAAGACAGCTTCTCATGAGAGGCGGGCGCATTCTAGCATGATGCAGGCCGGCCTCGATCGACCCCGTCTGGGGTCAGCCGGCGGAGGGCTTCGGGCGGCGAACTCCTGAGAGACCCCAGTCACCCCTCGATCGACTCGAGCGAGCGACGTGCCAGCTCGGCATCGGCGCTCGCTGGATCGAGCTGAATCGCTGCCTGCAGCGCCGCCGCGGCACCGATGGGGTCGCCGAGCTGCAGGCGGAGCAGACCGAGGTGGTAGTAGGCGGAGACATTCTGAGGATCAAGCGCAAGCGAGGTCAGCAGGGCGCGCTCGGCCAGCAAGCCATCTCCGGCGAGCAGTTGGGCATGCCCCAACAGGTCCCAACCCTCCTCGTTGCCCGGGTTCAGCCCGACCGCGTTCCTGGCCGCCGGGAGGGCGATGCCTGCGATGTCGTAGGCCTGCTCGAGGGAGAAGCGGGAGAGCAGTAGCCAGAAGGACGGATCGACACCTGCCGCCTCAGCCGCCCTCCGGTACCACTGGGCGGCCCGTGGGAGATCGCCCGATCCCAGGTATGCCGCTCCCAGCTCGGCCAGGAGCGCCGGGCTCTCCGGCGCACGCGCCAGGGCGGCTTGCAGCAAGGGAATCGCCCTGGACGGCGTGCCGGCCTCGCGCAACACGATCGCCTCCAGCAGGTAAGGGAGGATCACGTCGGGGGCCTCCTCCCGGAGCTGTTGGAGGGCAGTGATCGCTTGTGGGTCCTTCCTTGAGCGGGCGAACGCAAGGTACGCCTGGGGGGCCGGGTCCATCGGGCTGAGATCAACTGCATGCTCGAACGCCTCGACCGCCTCGACAGGACGGTCGTGCTTCAAGAAGGTCTGGCCGACACGAAGCGCGACGTCGGAGGGCCGGAGACCTGCGTCCGCCTGGAGGGCCGCTGTCAGATCTTGCAGCAGCACATCGCCCGGCCCGCTGAGTCGGCGGGCAGCTTCCAGGGACTCCCCGGCCGCGGACGGATTCGATGCTGCCACCCACATGGCAAGCAGCCGTTGTGAGGCGGGATCGTCCGGTGCCAGCCGGACCGACTCGAGGATTTCGGCGAGCGCCGGCTGAGGCTGGCCTGCGCTGTAGAATGCTTGCGCCCGCAAACGATGCAGTCTGGCTGCTTGAGGGCAGGAATCGGGGATCTGTGCCTCCCAGGAGGGGCCTTGCCGCAGGGCTTCTGCCTCCAGCCTGAGGCAGATCGCCTCGGTGGAACGCTGGTCCTCCAGCTCGATCTCTTCGAGGTGGGTAAGCGCCTGGCCAAGCTGGCCGGCCGCCACGGCCGCCATTGCCGCTGACCGATGGAGGATGGCGAGTGAGGGCTCTAGGCGAAGCACCGCTTCGAGGTGCTCAACAGCTACCTGCGGGTCGCCTTCCTGGAGGGATTGCTGGGCAGCGGTCAAGTGCTCCCCCAGTGCCCGCGGCGCGGCGGTGGGTGACAAGCCGGCCAGGATCGCACCCACCAGGAGCAGGACAATCCACCGTGTTCGGCGTGGGCCCAGGCGGCTGATCAATGGATGCCTTCTCAAAGGATTATAGCCAAGGACGGTGGGTCGACTGGATCGGTCTCAACAGCCTGTGCTGCGGCTCACGTCGGTGGTGTGATCTTCAACCGTTGAGCGACGTATCTCCAGACGCTATAATCGGCTGAACTCCAGTGAGGTCGGATGGATTTCAGCCTGACGTCCGAGCAGCGCCTGGTGCAACTGGCGGCCCGCGAGTTCGCCCGGAAGGAAGCTGCACCCGTGGTCAAGGCCCTTGACCGCGACCAGCGGCCCGATCCGGCGCTGCTCCGTCGCATGGGCGCGCTGGGACTCCTCGGGGTCTGCCTGCCGGTTCGCTACGGCGGGCAGGGGATGGACTACCTCAGCCTGGGACTGGTCTGCGAGGAGCTGGAGTACGCCGATACCAGCCTGCGGGTCGTGCTTTCCGTGCATCTCGCGTTGAACTCACTCGGCCTGCTTCAGTGGGGAACCGAAGGTCAGAAGCAGCGGTTCCTGGTCCCCCAGGCCACCGGCGACAAGCTGGCCGGCTTTGCCTTGACCGAGCCCGGCGCAGGCTCGGATGTGGCGGCCATCGCGGCCACCGCCAGGCGGGTCGAGGGTGGCTACGTGCTGCAGGGCGAGAAGACCTGGATCTCCCTGGCCACGCTGGCCGATCATGTCCTGTGGTTCGCCCGGACCGGGGCGGCAGATGTCGAGCCTCACCGGGCGCTGAGTGCCTTCATTCTGGAAACCGAGCGGTCTGGCGTCCGCTGTGGAGACCACCATGGCAAACTGGGAATCCGCGCTGGCTCGACGGGGTGGCTGGCGTGTGATCAGGTCTTCGTGCCGGAAGACAACCGCCTTGGGCAGGAAGGTGAGGGATTTCGGATCGCGATGGCCAGCCTGGACGCGGGCCGATACACCGTGGCGGCCGGGTCGGCCGGCCTGATCCGGGCCTGCCTGGACGCCAGCGTCCGTTACGCTGGGGAGCGCCAGGCCTTCGGCCGCCCGATCGCGGACCTGCAACTGATCCAGCAGAAGATCGCCCGCATGGCGCAGGCTTATGAAGTTGCACGATTGCTGTACCTGCAGGCGGGGTGGATGAAGAACCAGGGGATTCGCAACACGCGCCAGACGTCGATGGCGAAGTGGTACGCAACCGATGCAGCCTTTGATGCCGCCTCCGAAGCCATCCAGGTGCATGGCGCCTACGGGTACAGTGACGAGTTCGATGTCGAGCGCTATCTGCGCAACGCGCGCGGAGCGATGATCTACGAAGGTACCAGCGAGATCCACACGCTAATCCAGGCCGGTTACGCACTCGGGACTCGGCAGGACGGAGAGCAAAGGTGCGAACTCCCCGCCTACGACCCGGAGGCCTGGCGGGCGCCATCCCTGTGAATGATGCCCGAGGCGGAACAGAGTAGATCGAGATGAGCCATATGCAGCCCGTTGTCGCTCCCGCAGTGGAGCGCTACATGAAGAGGAGGGTGCCTTGAACATCGTCGTCTGTGTAAAGCAGACTCCCGACACCGCGGCCACGGTCACGGTCCAGGACGGGAAGGTCTCCTGGGGAGATGCCCCGCTGGTGATCAATCCCTGGGATGAGTTTGCGGTGGAACAGGCTTTGCGCACCAGAGAGGCGCACGGCGGAAAGGTCACCGCGTTGAGCCTGGGGCCGGAAGCGGCGAAAGAGGCGCTGAAGCACGCCCTGGCCATGGGATGCGATGAGGCTGTTCTCGTCAGCGATCCTGCGATCACTGCGCCGGATTCGCTGGTGGTCTCTGCCATTCTGGCGGCGGCCATCGCCAAGATCGGGGATGTCGACCTGGTCTTCTTCGGCAGGCAGGCAGTCGACAGCGACACCGGCATCACAGGGTCGCAGGTCGCACGCCGGTTGGGATGGCCTTCCCTGAGCCTGGTGGCCGCTGTCACGGCGCTGGATCCAGCCAACCGGAGCATCAGCGTGGTCCGCATGCTGGATGAAGCCCGGCAGGAGGTCAAGGCGCCGCTGCCGGCTGTCGTCAGCGTCGTCAAGGAGATCTGTGAACCTCGCTACCCATCCTTCATGGGGATCCGCAAGGCGTCCAAGGCTCCACTGCCGGTCTGGTCGCTGGCGGATATCGGCCTGTCCTCTCCGCCGAAGTCCGCCCTGCAGTGGCCGGAGATCATTGCGCCGCCCAAGATCGAAACCAAGTGCGAGATCGTCGAAGGTGACTCGGTCGCCGCCAAGGTCGCCAAGCTCGCTGCCAGGTTGATTGAGGAGAAGGTGATCTGATGGCCAGCAGAGTCTTCGTCTACGTGGACCACTTCAACGGACAGGTCGTCCCGGCTTCCCTGGAAGCTGTTGGTGCGGCCAAGCAGGCGGCGAAGGCCTATGGCGGATCGCTGGCGGCGCTGGTGCTGGGCGAGAAGGTGCAGGCGGTTGCTCAACAGGCCATTCAGCACGGTGCGGACGAGGCGTTTGTGGCCGACGATCCCAAACTAAAGGACTTCTGCCCGGAGGCCTATGCTTCCGTGCTGGCCGTAGCCTTGAAGGGCGGCGGCGCCGAGGCGCTCTTCCTCCCTACCACCGCCCGCACGCGGGAACTGGCGGCCATGATTGCAGTCGACCTGGCGACGGGCGTGGCCCCCGATGTTATTGCCTTCGAAATCAAGGATGGCAAGCTCCTGGCGACGCGCCCTGTGTACGCCGGCAAGCTGCTGTCTAAGGTCGTCATCCCCGAAGCGCTGCCTCAAATCCTGTTGCTGCGCGGCCGGGTCTTCCCGCGGCCGGAGCCGGACGCTGGGAAATCCGGCCCGCTTCACAAGCTCGAAGCCTCCATCGGAGAAGTCAAGTCCGAGGTCCTGGGTTATAAAGCCAGTGATGGCGGCGTCAGCCTGAACGATGCGGCGGTCATCGTCAGCGGTGGCCGCGGCACCTCGAACAACCCGTCGCTGAGCCCGCCGTTGGAGATCACCGACGAGCGGGAGAAGGAAATCTGGCGCGCCCGACAAGGCTTCCAGCTCATTCGTGACCTGGCGGCTGTCCTCGGCGCCGCCGTGGGTGCGAGCCGGGCCGCTGTCGATGCTGGCTACGTCCCCTATTCCTTCCAGGTCGGACAGACCGGGAAGGTGGTGGCGCCCGATCTGTACATCGCGTGCGGAGTCTCCGGCGCCATCCAGCATCTGGCGGGGATGCGTACCTCGAAGACCATCGTGGCGATCAACAAGGACGCCGAGGCCCCGATCTTCAAGCTCGCTCGCTTCGGTATCGTCGGCGATCTCTACGAAGTGCTTCCGGCGTTGACAAAGGAACTCGCCTCGCGTCTGGGCAAGTAGGCGAGCTGCCATCGACCCCGCGATCGAAACCGTGCCCGGCCGAAGGAGGCCGGGCACGATGACATCTCGAGGCGCCTGCCGGGCTGCAGGATGCCCGATCGCCGGGAATCAGGCGGGAGGCGGGGTTTCTTGGTATCACGGCGGCGGCGTCAAGGGCGAGGACTCACCGTCCGTGTCGGAGGACGGCCCGGTCGTCGGGCCGGACCCGGGGTGCCTTTCGCCCCACAGCCGCAGGGCGAAGGCAGCCCTGCGGCGCTGGCCGGCATTCCATCCCTCGGCGGTCGCCATCTGCTGCAAGTGCTGCAGGACCGTCCGCCGTTCGGCGTCCTCGAGAGGGCCAAGGCGATCCATCACCTTCGGCGCCGATTCGGATAGCACGTCCTGCCAGAAGTCCTCGAGCGTATCGCTCACACAGCAATTCTAGTCACTTCCGCCAGAATCCATTATCACCGGATCGAGGCACAGACGGCCGGCCGGTCTGATGCAGGCTGAAGGCCGGCACCCGCAGAGCTGGCTCTGATAAAATTGCCTCGACCGACCTGATGGGACCTGTCATGGCCAAGGTAGGATCCTTCACCTTTGTTCTGCACTCCCACTTACCCTACGCCAGGCTGGCCGGACGCTGGCCACATGGAGAGGAATGGCTTCATGAGGGGGCAGCGGAGACGTATATTCCCCTGCTGGATGCCCTGCATGACCTGCACTCGGAGGGCGTCCCCGCCCGCCTGACGATCACACTGACTCCGATCCTCCTTGAGCAATTGGCCGACGAGGACGTCCGCCGGAACTTCCTTGAGTACCTGGACCAGAAGATTGCCGCCGCGGCGGGAGATGTGCCGCGCTTCGAGAAAGCCGGCGATCCACACATGACCTACCTGGCCGGCTTCTACCGCGATTGGTATCTGAAGGTGAAGTCCAGCTTCATCGATCGGTACCGCGGCGATCTGGTGGGCGCCTTCCGCCGTCTGCAGGAGGCGGGGGTCCTCGAGATTGCCACTTGCGCTGCCACGCATGGTTACTTGCCGTTGCTCGACCGCGACGAGTCGATCAACTTGCAGTTGCGGGCTGCAGTTGAGGCCTACAAGCGTCATTTCGGCCGGTCCCCCCGCTCGATCTGGCTGCCGGAATGCGCCTATCGCCCTGCGTACGTGGCCGAGGATGGTCGCGCCCGCCCCGGCCTGGAAGACTTCCTCGATCGTCACGACCTGCGCCTGTTCTTCGCCGAGACCCACATGATCGAGGGCGGTCGCCCTGTGGGGGTAGCTGCCGGAGAGGCGATCGGCCCCTACGGCGCCATCACCCGCCGGTACCTGGTCCCGTTCTCGGATTTCCATCCGCAGCAACCGGCGACCACCTATCAGCCCTACTACGTCACGTCGCCGCGCGTGACGGTTGTGGGCAGAAACAATCGATCAGGACTTCAGGTGTGGAGCGCCGAGTGGGGCTACCCTGGGGACTTCGACTACCGCGAGTTTCACAAGAAAGACGGGGTTTCCGGGATGCAGTACTGGCGGGTGTCGGGGGCGCGCGTCGACCTGGGCAGCAAGGATGTCTATCACCCCGACTGGGCAGCCTGGAAAGTCGGCGAACACAGCCGGCATTTCGCCTTCCTTGTCTCCGAGCTGCTGAACACCTATCACACAGAGACGCAGAAGCACGGCATCATCTCCGCCAATTACGACACCGAGCTCTTCGGGCACTGGTGGTTCGAGGGCATCGACTGGATCAAAGGCGTCCTGCGCGAGTTGGCGGCGTCGGAGCGTGTGGAACTCACCACCGCCTCCGCTTACCTGGAAGACCACCCCCCGACGACGGCTCTCAACCTGCCGGAGGGTTCGTGGGGAGCCGGCGGAACCCACTTCGTGTGGGACAATGCGGAAACGCACTGGATGTGGCCGATCATCCATGAGGCCGAAGCCCGCATGGTCAAGGCGGCCAAGAAGCACAAGACCGCCTCCGGTGGGGACCGCACGCTGCTCAACCAGGCCGCACGTGAGTTGCTGCTCCTGCAGTCGTCGGACTGGCCGTTTCTCGTCACGACCGGTCAGGCGAGAGAGTACGCCATCCAACGCTTTGTGCAGCATGTGGAACGGTTCAGCGCACTGCTGGATTCGCTCGGCCGCGGCTCACCCGATCTCGACCTGGTGGCTGAGCTGTGGGAGAAGGACAAGATCTTCCCCGAGATCGATTTCCGCTGGTTCGCCGCATGAAGGTCCTTTTCCTGGCCGCTGAGGCTTCGCCTTTCAGCAAGGTCGGAGGATTGGGAGACGTCGCCGGGGAGCTGCCGCGTTGGCTGCGCCGGCTTGATCTCGATGTGCGCACAGTCCTCCCGCTGCACGCGGCGACCGACACCACGGGCGTGGTCGTGGATCGCGCCCTGTCCCTGGCGGTGCCGCGTCGGGGCGGGGAGATTCAGGCCCGACTCATGCTCTCCTCGGCGGGCGACCTACCTCTGTGGTTCATCGATGCCGAGGCGATCCGGTCGGCCGGGAGCATCTACGCCCACCCGGCGACCGATGGCGACAAGTTCACCCTGTTCTCCCGGGCGGCGCTGCTGGCCTGCGAAGCGACGGGGTGGATCCCGGATGTCGTCCATGCCCATGACTGGCACACGGCCTTGTCCGTCGTCTGGGCGCGGCAGATGCGGGCCGCGGCGTCAGACTGGGCAGGCACGCGTACGGTCCTCACGATCCACAACCTCCCCTACATGGGAGCCGGTGCGGAATCGGCTGTTGAGGCCTACGACGTCCCCGCGCCGGACCTGGCTTTGCTGCCGCCGTGGGCGCATCGGCTGCCTCTCCCGCTGGGCCTGGCCGCCGCCGATGGACTGACGACCGTCAGTCCGACGTACGCCCAGGAGATTCGCACAGCGGAGTTCGGCTGTGGGCTTGAAAGCCTGCTCATCGAGCGCGGGGATCGCCTGCAAGGCATCACGAATGGCATCGATCCCGAAGTGTGGAACCCGGCCTCGGACGCGGCCCTCGCCCAAACCTTCACCCCCGACTCACTCGACGGGCGGAGAAACAACAAACGCGACCTCCAGCGCCGGACTGGGCTTCCGCAGGCTCCCGACGTTCCTTTGCTGGCCATGGTGACCCGGCTGGACCGCCAGAAGGGAGTGGATCTGGCGCTGGCTGCCTTGGAGCGCCTGCTGGATATCGATTGGCAGTTCGTCCTGCTCGGAACGGGGGAGGACACCCTGGAGGCGGCCGCTCGGGCGCTGGCCGCCGCCCATCCAGATCGTGTCCGGGCGGTCCAACGGTATGACCCGATGCTCTCTCGGCGGGTTTTCGCCGGCTCCGACATGCTGGTCATACCCTCCCGTTACGAGCCGTGTGGACTGACTCAAATGATCGGGATGCGCTACGGCAGCATACCCATCGTGCGCGCCACGGGAGGGCTGCGGGATACCGTCGCCCCCTACGCCCCGGCCGAAGGCACGGGCTTCGTGTTTCATCCCGCCGAAAGCGGAGAACTGGAATCCGCCACCCGCCAGGCGATCGACGTTTATCGCGATCCCCAGGCATGGAGATCGCTGCAGCGGCGGGCCATGGCCGAGGATCACTCCTGGGAACGATCGGCGGGCGCGTACGCTGACTTCTACCGCAGGCTCGCCTCGGCGTGACGGAACCCGAGACCACTTCCTCCCCCCTCGATCGACGCCTGGGGGGCATCCTGCTCCACCCGACCTCCCTGCCTGGGCCGCACGGAATCGGTGACTTTGGGCAGCCTGCGTTGGCCTGGCTGGAGTGGCTGGCCTCCACCGGGTCGTCCCTATGGCAATTGTTGCCGCTGGGGCCCACTGGCTACGGCGACTCGCCCTATCAGAGCTTCTCTTCCTTTGCAGGCAATCCCCTGCTCATCAGTCCCGAGCTGCTGGTCGAGGACGGGCTGCTCGGCAAGTTAGACATGCCGGATGCCGAATGGCCGCAAGACTTGGTTGACTTCGGGCGGGTGATTCCCCACAAGCGACAACTGCTCGATAAGGCCGCCTCACGACTGCTGCAAGGCGATGGCGCGCACCTGCGGGAACCGTTTCTCCGTTTCTGCGAAGACAACTCGGCTTGGCTCGGCGACTATGCCCGTTTCATGGCGATCAAACGACGCCATGGAGGACTGGCTTGGACGACCTGGCCGGAGGACCTGGTTCGGCGTGAGCCTGCCGCCCTGGCCCTGGCCGAGGCTGAACTCAAGGAAGAGATCGCGCGGCAGCAGGCGCAGCAGTTCTTCTTCTTCCGCCAGTGGGATCGGGTTCGACAGCGCGCCAGCGAACTTGGGATCTTCATCGTCGGTGACATCCCGATCTTCGTGGCCCACGACAGCGCAGATGTCTGGGCCAACCAGCCCTTGTTTGAACTGAACCCGAACGGCGAACCGGCACTTGTCGCCGGCGTTCCACCGGACTACTTCGCCCCCACCGGACAACTGTGGGGAAACCCACTGTACCGATGGGAGAAGCATCGGATAGAGGGCTACCGTTGGTGGATCGATCGCTTCAACGCCTCCTTGCGGATGGTGGATGTCATTCGACTGGATCACTTTCGCGGCTTCGAGGCCTACTGGGAAATCCCGGCCACCGCGCCCACAGCCGAGACCGGCCGATGGGTCCCAGGACCTGGGGCGGATTTCCTGGAAGCCGTACGCCAAGCACTTGGCAATTTGCCGATCATCGCCGAGGACCTCGGCTTCATCACGCCGGGCGTTATCGCGCTGCGCGATCACTTCCACCTCCCCGGAATGAGAATCCTGCAGTTCGGCTTCGGCACGGACGCTGACGACCCGTTTCTCCCGCACAACTACCGGGCGTCCTGTGTGGCCTACACCGGGACCCACGACAACGACACCGTGCTCGGGTGGTACCAGAAGGCTCCGCAGGCGGAGCGCGACCTATGCCGCCGTTACCTGGCCCGTGACGGAACCGACATCGCATTCGACATGCTGCGGGCTGCCTGGGCGTCCGTGGCCATGTGGTCGATTGCACCGCTGCAGGATGTGCTCGGCCTGGGACCGGAAGCGCGGATGAACTTCCCCGGGAAGCCGGACGGCAACTGGTCTTGGCGCTTCGCGTCAGAACAACTAACGGCTGAATCCGCCGCCAGAGTGCGCGAGTTGGCTGTCCTGTATGGCCGATTGGCGAGCCTGCCGATCGCTCCCTCCTGACCCCGCTCGGAGCGAGCCGAATCGCGCAAGAATCCCGTACTGTCAGCTAGACAGGACAGACGTCGAAGCGGGCAGTACATTGCACGGGACGCCTCCCAAGCCCGACCTGATCGTTGGCCCCCGCCGGAGGCGCCCAGGAAGAAGGAGGTGGACCGGATGCGAATCGCAGTGCTGTCCGACAGCCATGACAACATCTGGCGACTGAAGGAGGCGATGCCGCACCTGCAGACGGCGGAGACGGTCATCCATTGTGGCGATCTGTGCTCGCCGTTCATGATTCGCCGGCTGGGCGACGGCTTGAAAGGTAAGGACCTGCACGTCGTGTGGGGGAACAACGATGGAGACACCTTTCTGATCTCGAAGGTGGCGGCAGAGTTCCCTGGGGTGCACCTGCACGGTCCCTTGGCAAAGCTCGACCTGGAAGGCAGCCGAATCGCCGTGAACCACTACCCCGAACTGGCGCGGGGCCTGGCCGCGACAGGCGCCTTCGACATCGTGTGCTACGGCCACGACCACACGGCTCATGTCGAATGGGTGGGAGAGTGTCTTCTGCTGAATCCTGGCGAACTGATGGGGATGAATGGCAAGAGCAGCCTGGCACTGATTGAGCTGCCGTCGCGCCAGGTGCAGTTCATCGAGCTCACTGGCTGAAAGCGCTCGCCGTTGCTGCTGGCAAGAGGCCAGGCATGCTCAGCCTGGCCTCGTCTTTCCTGAGCGCCCCTGCGGCGACTCGAACGCCGGCATTTGCCTCCGGAGGGCAACGCTCTATCCACTGAGCTACAGGGGCCTACGGGTCGATTCTAATCGAACCTCGGCCGCCTCACAACCTCGCGCTCAGGACCCAGCCGCGCGTGCCGGCTGACTCGCCGGCGATCGTTCCGGCACCAGGTAGATCCAGGGCAGGCTGATCAAAGTTGCCAGAAGCTTGATGGCCACATTCGCCAGGACGATTTCCCCCAGCACCGCCATCGGCATCGTCCCGCCAAACGCCAACAGGACGAACGCCACCGAATCCAGCGGGATCGAGACGCTATTGCTGACCAGGACACGGGCCCACTCGTAGCGGCGGGTGACGCGGTCGACCCACAATCGGTAGATCTCGGTGTCGGTCATTTCGGCCACGACCTCGGCGATGATCGAGGCGATCACAATCCTCCAGACCGGCGCCAGCACGGAACCGAAATCCGGCTGCGGGCCGGCCTCCTGAGCATTGGGCAGTCGTGCAACGAGCTGGAAGTAGGCGGCCATCGCCAGGTTGATGGCCGCGGCCGCAACGATGACCGCCCGCGCCCCTCGCAAGCCGACCACCTTGTGCACCATGTCACGCAGGGTGAACGTGAGGGGGTAGATCAGCGTGCCGGCATCGACCGCCAGACCCGCCAGACTGATGATCTTCAGCGAGCCGATATCGGACAGGACCTGCGCACCGATGTACCCGCTTACCACCAGGACCGAAGCGGTTTCGGAGCCTCGCCGCCAGGTTGAGGATTCCTGCGCTTCGGCACCCATGCGACGATTCTACGTCATAGCCGGGGCAAACGTGTGGGATACTACTTGCGTCCTGAGGGAGGCCCGGTCATGTTGGTCGTCCATGTCGAGGTTCAGGTTCTGCCAGATTTCGTGGAGGCATTCCGCGAGGCGACCCTCAAGAATGCCAAGGAGAGCGTGCGGGAGCCCGCTGTTGCGCGGTTCGACGTTGTCCAGCAGGTTGATGATTACACCCGTTTCGTCCTGGTCGAAGCCTATCGCTCGGAGGAAGCACCTGCTCAGCACAAGAAGACGGCGCACTACCAGGCCTGGCTGCAGACCGTCGAGCCGATGATGGCCAGGCCGCGCCACAGCGTCAAGTACGCCAGCGTCTTCCCGGGAGACTCCGCATGGGGCTAGGCTGATGGGCTTCGAGTTCGCCACGGCCGGACGGATCGTCTTCGGGGCCGGTGCAATCGGAACACTGGGGAGCGAAGCTGCCGCCCTAGGGCGCCGCGCCCTGCTCGTCGGTGGACGGAATTTGGAGAGGTCAGGTCCCGCCCGCCGGTTGCTCGAGGCCCAGGGAGTGGCAGTGGAGTGGGTCTCGGTGGACCGTGAGCCCACTGTAGGGATCGTCCGCCGGGGAACGGAGCAGGCCAGCCGCGCCTCGGTTGACCTGGTCGTCGGGATCGGTGGCGGGAGCGTCATGGATGCCGCCAAAGCGATTTCTGCAATCCTGACCAATGGAGGCGATCCACTCGACTACCTAGAGGTCGTCGGAGCGGGGAGTCCGTTGACGAAGCCCACCGCCCCGCTGATCCTGGCGCCCACCACGGCCGGAACGGGCACCGAAGCCACCAAGAACGCGGTGCTGCTGTCGGAAGAGCACCGGGTCAAGGCCAGCCTCCGAAGTCCTGGACTGCTGCCACGCCTGGCCCTGGTCGATCCGGAGTTGACGCACGGGCTGCCCCCGGACGTCACTGCCTGGGGCGGACTCGACGCGCTCACCCAGCTGATCGAGCCCTTCGTTGGCCTTCGTCCACAACCCCTGACCGATGCCGTCTGCCGGGAGGGAGTGCAGCGGATCGCCCGTTCACTTCGGCGTGCCTTTCAATCTGGCGGAGACGTCCAAGCCCGTGAGGACCTTTCGCTTGCGGCACTATTCAGCGGCATCGCCCTGGCCAACGCCGGATTGGGCGTGGTTCACGGCTTCGCCAGCGTCATCGGCGGGATCACGGATGCCCACCATGGGATGGTATGTGCCAGCCTGCTCGCGGCGGGGATGGATGCCAACGTGCAGGCGCTGAGGCTGAGGGATCCACAGGGCGATTCACTGGAGCGATACCGCGAGCTGGCCGTACTCCTCACCAGCAGGGCCGATGCCCAGCCGGAAGACGGCATCGCCTGGGCGCGAGATCTGTGCCGTGACCTTGGCGTCCCCAGCCTGTCTGCCATGGGGCTCCGCACGACGGAGCTCGGCCTGCTTGTGGAGCGCACTGCCGTTGCCAGCAGCACGAAGGGAAACCCGATTGTCCTGACCAGGGACGAACTCACCGCCATGGCACAGGCGGCGATGTAGGCTTTGTGAGGCGCGTCCGGAGCGCCCGGACCGACAGAGCTTGCCGAGGCTGGCACACACCCCATGGCCATCCGTCCACGACAAGGGCAATACGACGAGCACGCGCCTGCCGCTGACCGTCAGGTGAGCAGGCCGCGACGGCTCTGGCCCGGTTGGCTCCTTCCCACGGGGTCGATCTTCCTTCTGACACTGTTCGCCCACGGGCTGTTGATCCCATGGCTTGGCTTCTACTGGGACGACATGCCGAAGTCATGGTTCCTGCACCTCCTTGGGCCGATGGGATTCTGGAGGGCCTACCAGGTCGATCGTCCGTTTCTTCCCTGGATCTACATGCTGACCACACCGCTGATTGGTGTGTCTCCTCTCGGGTGGCAGGTCCTTGGCTTGATGGCGCGATTCCTGACTGCTATCGTCCTGTGGTGGGTGCTCCGCAGTATCTGGCCACGCAGGCACGATCTCGCCCTGCTGGGTGCGATGTTCTTTGTCATCTATCCAGGTTTCCTTCAAGGTCCGATTTCGCTCATCTACAGCCACTACTTCTTGCTGTACGCGCTGTTCTTGGCCTCCCTGGGCGGGACAGTGATGGCGCTGCGCCGCACTGCGCACAGCAGGAGGTTGACCGCCGCCGCGCTCGTCGGTCTGGCACTGACGCTCTTCTCGTTCGAGTATCTGGTCGGTCTGGAGTTCGTCCGTCCGTTGGTGATCGGCCTCGTCCTGTGGCAGATGGGTGCAAGGGGCAGGCTTCTGATCACTCGGGCCGCCAAGGCGTGGCTTCCCTATGCGGCTGTGCTGGTTGCCTACCTGATCTGGCGCGCCTTGATCCTTGGTTTTCCGACGTATGAGCCTGAGCTGCTGAGAGAGCTGGCAGTCGTCCCGGCCACTGCGCTGGGAGGTCTCGTTGGGAGGGTGGCTACGGATCTGTATGTGGCGAGTATTGGATCCTGGGTGAACGCCCTGCAGCCGCCGGGATTCTCAGCCCTTGGCCGCACGGGCCTGGCGGCAATGGGAATCGCGGGAGCGGGAGCGCTCTCCGTAGCGGCTTGGGCCCTGGTATCGATGCGGGCCGGCACAGCCGATCCTCGCGATGGGGGCCGCCGCGCCGACCTGCTCGGCGCACTGGCGCTCGGTGCCTGGGCACTGGTCGTGGCCGGGGCCCCCGTGTGGACATCATTGCTTCCGCTGAAGGTTGGCTTCCCCTGGGATCGACTGACCCTGCCGTTCATGTTGGGGGTGAGCCTCTTGACGTCGGGCTTCTTGCTGATCCTGTTCCGGAGCAGCAGGCTCTCGATCGGCGCGTGCGCCGTGCTCCTGGCCCTGGGCGCCGCCTTCCATGCATCCAACGCTGTGACCTACGTCCGGGATTGGGCGGCTTACAGCGCCTTCATGTCACAGCTCAACGAACGAATCCCGGGGCTCGAGCCGGGGACAGTCGTTCTGACGGACGAGATCCCCTTTGACTACATCACAGACAACTCTCTGACGGCTCCAGTGAATTGGGCCTACGCGCCGGATCTAGACTCCACGGAAATGCCTTACCTCGTTTTCTCCGTCCCCCTGCGGCTCGGGCGCGGCCTGCCCTCGCTCGCACCCGGCACCGAGATCTTCGTGGACTACCGGGCGACCACTTTCACCGGGAGCACGTCGCAGGCAATTGTCGTTTTCTACAAACCGTACGACTGTCTCCAGGCCCTCGATGCGGACCTGCACGAATCCATGCCTACGCTCAGCGAGGAGCTTGTGCAGGCCATGCCACTCTCCCGCCTGGAGTTGATCCGCACCGATCCCGTTGTCGCGGCTTATCCGCCGTATGGTGTCGGGCGTGAACCTGGTTGGTGCACGATCTTCGAGCAGGCGGATCTCGCCAGGCAGCGAGGCGATTGGGCAAGGGCGGCCGGGCTCGGCGATGCCGGTCTGAGTGGCGCCGACCAACCTAACCATGGCTCCGAATACGTTCCGTTCATAGAAGCCTACGCGCACGTGGGGCGGTGGGACGAGGCGCTGCATTGGACGCAGGTTGCCCTTGAGCGCAATCCGGAAGTCTCGGGGATGATCTGCCACTTGTGGTTCCGGATTGAGGAAGAGACGGTCGATGCGCCAGCCAGGGCCGAGGCCTTGCAGACTGCAACCGGCCAGGCAGGATGTTCGGGCTAGACCCGTCCCGGCGCTGGTAGGAGTTTTGGGGTCCGCCCTAAGGGCCAAGCCCTCTGCTCTTCGACTCGAACCCTTGGTTCCCGGGCGCCGGACCGACGCTTGGTGCGCCTGCCTGTGACCCAAGCGAATCCACCGTCGCTCGTGGAAGCTCCGGGTCGCGGCCGGCTGGCGCTGCTCCGGCTATCAAGTGAGTCGCAACAGCCCGAGGGGTGAGGGATGAAAGCCCGCCTGGCGGGGCGCGTCGAGGGCCGCCAGGCAGCCGCGGGCGCCTCCTGGCTCACTTCGCGCCCGGGTCGTGCCGGCGAAGGCAAGTGTCATGGCTCACAGCTTGCCATTCGCCGGGCTTCTTCCAGTGCTTTGGCTTTGTCAACATCGTCCGGTGTCTCCGCGTCCAGACGCTTCCACGTGTTGCAGATCATGCGCCTGACAGCGGCGTTTCGATCGAGCGCGGTCGCGCTCCACTGCAGAGCGTCCGACCATCTCGAGACATGGGCGTACCCTTCGATGATCGGAAGGTACTCAGAAGCATCATTGGGCCGGTCGCTGCCGGAAAGGGCCACGTCCCCGATGCGGGCAACTTGCGCCCAATCCTGCTGTTGTCGGGCAAGGTCAGCGCGCTCGAAATAGATGCACCAGTTGGGCTTTGGCTCGTCGGTGAACGGGGGATGGGCAGGGCTCTCTGGGCTGGCGTGGATCAACTCGAGTCTGGAGAGGGGAACCGCGTCCGAGAGACCGGTGGGCAGGCCGGGCATGGAGTCGTGCAGCCGAACGTCAAGGACTTGCAGGCAGCCTGGAGGGTTGTAGAACACGGCCAATGCCTGCGAGGTGGATCCGTCGAAGCTCCGCTCCCGGTCCGGCTGTTGGATGGGGAGACCCGGCTCCAGGCCTTTGAGGCCAAGCCCCAGCCGGACAGAGATGAAGTAGAGCATGTAGGGCTGCTTGGTCGTCCTGAGGTCTGGAACGTAGGTCCAGTTCAAGGGCGCGGTGAGGGAGTTGTCGCTGTAGTACACCAGTGGGATGTCATTGGTGAGTAGGACCGTCCCCGGCTCAAGCCCGGGAATGCGCTCCACAAGCTGCCAGAGAAAAGCGTTCAGTCCGCGCCATTCTCGAACGTAGGACATCGTGTTGGCTGCGTGGAACGAAGCGCCGACTCCCAGGACGACCGCGAAAACGACGACTGAAACGCGCCAATGGCCGATGAACAGCAAGAGAAGAGCAGCAAGGAGGATGCTCGCGCCGAGCATGAAGGGCAGGGTCAGGCGGTCCCACGGATAGCTCAGGGTGAGCGGCAACATCGTGATCCACACGGGAATCCCGGCGACCACCAGGGCCCAGCCACCGAAAGCCACCGCGGACAACAGGTCGCTACGCCTTGCGAGGAGTGGGTCCCCGGCTGCTTCTCGTCTCTGGCTCAGGAGCGCCCAGAGAGTGACCACCAGCCCCCCGGCGAACGCGGCCGCCATCGCTGCCAGGCCGGCCCTTCCGATGACGGCTATGGCCGGTGGAGCTATTGCCTTCACCCAGGCCCCAGCCGTTGAAAGGTACAAGTCGGTGACGAGTCTGTTGCCGACAGCTTGAAGGGTGGGCCACGGGAAAGTGGCCAACCCCTCCAGCAGCACGGGTTCATACGTTGGATGCCGAGGTGTGACGGCGCGCCAGATGACATACAACAGCAGGATGCCCAGGTAAGGAAGCCACGTGACGGCCACCCTCCGCAGCAGCCGTTTCCCGCGCCAGCCGCCTTGCCTGAGAGCAATCGCAATGACGAGCGGGCGGACGAGCTCGAGTCCGACAAGGTACTCAAATGAGAATAGGGCCACGGCTTGGGTCCCGAGAGATGCGGCATACCAGAATCCGAAACGTTTGACTCGCCGAATGGCCAGGGCGGCGCACCCCAACGAGAAAAGGAACAAGCCGTACAGGAAGAGGAAGTGGGTGTAGATGATGGAAACCGGGCCCTGGAGAAATCCCGGGTACACGACAAACAGGAGCGCAGCTACAAGCGCGAGATCGCGGCGGGCTGGCCACAGCTTGCGAACCAGCCACCACATGCTGAGCGCAGCTACGAACCATGAAAGGACTCCAAGGATCTGCCAGGCGAGAGGCGATTCCCCTGCGAGTGGGGTCGTCAACATGTAGATCCACGGCAGGAAGGGTCGATCCGAGGCATAGAACTGCCACAGTCCGCGTGGTCCCGACAGGTGCACTGCCCAGAGTGTGGGCAGGTCATCCCAGTAGAACCCGAGCCATGGGATGAGAAGTCCGCGAGCAAACAGCGTCAGGCCGGCGAGGGCCAGGACCGGGAGGCGCCATTCGCCTGCAACAGGTCTGCTATCCCGCGGCTCAGGCTGGGTTGCCGAGGTGGGTTCCACTGATCGTGTACTCCTGGAGAGTCCCTTCCGCCGAGAGCTATTCTATCCGCCCTGAGGTTGGGCGGCGATGCCGGCTTGGGGAGGGGTCGGACCCTCGTCTCGGGGCGCCCTCGGCCGATGGGGTAGAGCCTCGCTCGGCCACCGCCACGGGTCACGGCTCAGGCCGGCGAGCAGGTTCAGATAGATATGAGACCATGAGTGCGGCACTTCCACTTCGGTGGGCGGCC
>CAZBJQ010000036.1:0-20825 GCA_964492235.1 uncultured Anaerolineaceae bacterium
GTCGAATGGGGGACGATCACCGCCGAGGCCATCGAGTTCTTGAGGGCCTGCGTTGTCGGCCGCATCAACATGGTCGTGTCAGGCGGCACCGGCTCGGGCAAGACGACCTTTCTCAATCTCCTCTCCGGCTATATCCCGTCCAACGAGCGGATCGTCACTATCGAGAATGCGGCCGAGCTCCAGCTGCGCCAGGAGCATGTGGTCACGCTGGAGTCGCGCCCCCCGAACATCGAGGGCCGGGGCGAGGTGACCATCCAGAATCTGGTGGTGAACTCGCTGCGAATGCGCCCCGACCGCATCATCGTCGGCGAGATCCGTGCCGAAGAAGCGCTGGACATGCTGCAGGCGATGAACACCGGTCACGAAGGATCGATGACCACGGCCCACTCCAACAGCCCGCGCGATACGCTTTCCCGCATCGAGACGATGACTCTGATGGCCGGGATGGAGTTGCCGGTCCGCGCCATCCGGGAGCAGATCGCCTCCGCTCTCGAGCTGGTGGTACACCTCGAGCGACTGCGGGACGGAACACGCAAGGTCAGCCACATTGCCGAGATCCAGGGCATGGAGGGCGACGTCATCACCATGACCGACATCTACGTCTTCGAGCAGACGGGGTTTGAGAATGGGAAAGTGATCGGCCGCTTGCGGCCGACCGGCTTGCGGCCGAGGTTCATGGATAAGATCGAGGCGGCCGGCATCCGTCTGCCGGCCTCGATCTTCGGTGTCGGTGAAAGAGGCCGGTATTAGGCGATGGAACTGCCGAACCTGATCCTCACAATCGGGGGCGGTCTCGGACTGGTCCTGCTGGTGGCCGGAGTCGTCACCACCCTCGTCGGCCGGCGGACCGTAGTCGAGGAGCGGTTGGGGCGCTATGCCGAAACCGGAGGCATGGTGTTGTCAACGGCGCAAGTCGAGGTGGCGCAGAAGGAGCGCCGCACAACGGCCCTCAGCGATTTCCTAAACCGCCTCGGCGAAGGAACAGACCGGTTCAACAAGATTTCCCGCAGCCTGGCCCGGGCCGACATCAAGCTCCGTCCGGCGGAATACATCGCCGCCCAATTCATCAGCGCGGCGGCGGTAGGGGCGATCGCCCTCATCCTCGGGCGAAACGCGATCTTCGGGATCGTGGGCCTGGTTCTTGGCTTCTTCGTGCCGCAGATCTACGTCGGCCGCCAGCAGAAGCGTCGGCTGAGGTTGTTCGACCAGCAGCTTGGCGACATGCTGAATCTGATGGTCAACGGCCTGCGCGCCGGCTACTCCACGCTTCAGGCAATGGAAGCCGTCAGCCGGGAGCTGCCTTCCCCGATCTGCGACGAGTTTCGAAGAGTCGTCCAGGAAATGCAGCTCGGGCTGGCGATGGAGGATGCCCTCGACCACCTGCTGCGCCGCATCACCAGTGAGGATCTGGATCTGGTGATCACCGCCATTAATGTGCAGCGCGAGGTGGGCGGCAACCTGGCGGAAATCCTGGACACGATCTCCTTCGTCATCCGTGAACGAGTCCGCATCAAGGGCGAGATCTCCGCCCTGACGGCGCAGGGCCGCGCCACGGCCTGGGTCATCAGCGGTATGCCCATCGCCCTGTTCTTCCTCCTGCTGGCCATCAATCCGGATTACATTAAGGAGCCGTTCAAAGTGGGGCAGCCCGTCTTGCTGAATTCCGGGGTTTGCGGGATTGCCTGGGTCTGCGTCTCCATCGGTCTGGTGGGGACCGGGTTTGCCATCGTCCAGAAGATGGTGAAGATCGACATCTAGTCCGCGGCGTCCGCGCGTAGGGTGCGGTCTAGCATAGGATGAGGAGATAGACTGCCATGATCATAGCCATCATTCTTGGAGTCGCAGTCATCGGGGCGGTTGTGCTTGTCGTGGCCGGGATCCGCTCCCCCGAGGCCAAAAACCCCATTCAATCGAGGCTCGCAGAATACTCCGCCCGTGACGAACCGGTCACCCTGGAGGAGATCGAGCTTTCCGAAGGATTCCAGGAACGCATCCTCGTCCCAATGTTGAATCGGATAGGCAAGCTAGCGGCGAGATTCACGCCTCAGGCGACGCTGGAGTCTGCCAAGAAGCGGCTGGAGACCGCCGGTTTGCAGATCGAACCGGCGTTTTTCCTCTCCCTGCGCTTCGTGCTGGCCGGGCTCTTCGGCGGAGCCATCCTGCTGGTGTTCATCATCGGCCATCGAAGCTTCCTGCAGGGCCTGGGGTTGACCGTGCTGTTTGCCGGATTGGGTTTCTTCTTCCCGGATCTATGGCTCCGCAGCCGCGTTTCCAGACGCCAGAAGGGCATCTTCCGCGCCATGCCGGATGCACTCGACCTGCTGACGATCTGCGTGGAAGCGGGGCTGGGCTTTGACGCGGCCATGGCCAAGGTGCACGAGAAGTGGGAGAACGACCTGGCGTTGGAGTTCGGGCGGGTGATTCAGGAGATCCGCCTGGGAAAGCTGCGCCGGGAGGCGATGCGCGACATGTCCGATCGGCTGCAGGTGAGAGAGATGACAAGCTTCGTGGCGGCGATCATCCAATCGGAGCAGTTGGGCGTCAGCATGGCGAAGGTCCTTCGCATCCAGTCGGACCAAATGCGGGTGCGTCGCCGCCAGATGGCTGAAGAAGAGGCCCACAAGCTCCCCATCAAGATGATCTTCCCCATCGCCCTGTTGATCTTCCCATCGATCATGGTCATCCTGCTCGGCCCGGCGGGCGCGACCTTGATGGGCTCTCGCCTTGGCGGGATCCTGTTCGGGGGGGGCTAGGAGAAACCCTTACCACCTCTCCCGGCGGACCGGGCATGGGGCGCAGAAGGCGGCTTCCCTCGCAGAACCCTCTCAACCTCTGGCTCCAGCATCTGCTGGAGCTGGTTTTTCCGGCACGCTGTTTCGGGTGCGGGGCCTCGGGTGCATTCTGGTGTCAGGCCTGCAACGGTCTCGTTGTCCGGTTGACCGGAAGGCTGTGCCCGGCCTGCGGGGAACCGGTCCGGGACAACGCCGCCTGCGTGAGATGCCGCCGCTCCCCCTTCCCATTTCCCGTGCGCTCGGTCGCCCGATACCAGGGCCCATTGGCACGGGCGCTGGTGCAGCTCAAATACCGGCCCTCGACGGAAATGGCCGCAGTGATGGCCGGGTGGCTGCAGGGGCTGGTCCTTCAGGAAGGCTGGACGCCACAAATCGTGGTCCCGGTGCCGCTGGGGCGAATGCGGCAGCGGCAGCGCGGGTATAATCAGGTGGCGCTCATTGCACGCAGTCTGGCAGGGAGCCTTGGGATCGATTTCCGTCCCGAAGCCATCCAACGAATCCGGGAAACGCGTTCACAGGTTGGATTGGACGCGGAAGCACGCCGAACGAACGTGCAAGGCGCATTCCAGGCCAAACCTCAAGATGTGCAGAACAGCACGGTCTGTCTGGTCGACGACCTGATGACGACCGGAGCGACGCTCGTTTCCTGCGCCGAGGCACTCCGACTCGCCGGCTGCCGGCAGGTCCTCGGCCTGAGCGTGGGTCGCGTGTAGCCATTGTCTGAATTCATCCACCCAGAGGAGGCACCATGACGGTTGCCGTGGAAATCAGCGTGCACAATCTGGACCTCAATGATCGCCTGAGAGAGTACGTCACCAAAAAGGCCAGCAAGCTCGACCGGTACCTAGACTCCCTGGAAGCAGCCAATGTCGACCTGACCTATGACAAGGCGGCGCGCAGCAGCGTCGACCGGCAGGTGGCGCAGCTTACCATCCGGGGCAAGGGAGTTATGCTGCGCGCCGAAGTGCGAACCGACGACATCTATGCCTCCATCGATGCAGTCGTGGAGAAGATGTACCGCCAGATCGAACGTTACAAGGGGCGGCGCTGGAAGGGGCGTGGCGACGGCAGGACAGCGGCCGATGTCACTGCGCCCGCAGAAGGCGAGTCCGCCGAAGTGCTGGAAACGGTGAGCCGGCGTAAGCGATTCATGCTGTCACCGATGGATGAAGAGGAGGCGATTGAGCAGATGGTGCTCCTGGCCCATTCGGAGTTCTTCATTTTCCTTAACGCCGGGTCGAACGCCGTGAATGTGCTTTACCGCAGGCGCGATGGCACGCTCGGTCTGATCGAGACCGAGGTCGCCTAGCCGAGCATGCCCAGGCGCCGGCGGCCTGCCCGCCGCCTGGTGGGGTTGTGATGGCCAAGGCGCTTCCCGTCCTGATCCTGCTTCCACCGGCCGGGACAACCCCGGCCGAAACCTGGATGGGGCAGGCGCGGTTAGCAGCTGCGTTGGATCTCCTGGACCGGTTGAAGGAGGTGGATGCCGCTGGGGAGGTGCACGTCGTCGCCGCTCGGCCGGAAGACGCTGCGGCATTGGCCGCAGCGGGAGCCGTGCCCGGGGAGAACCCACCAGGGCCTTTCCACTTCGGGTCGGTCCTGGCGGAGTTCGCCAGTGGCCGCGGCCGAGAGGGCATGGCTTATTTCGGAGGAGCCAGTGCGCCGCTCGCCTCTGCTGCGTCGCTGGCCGGGGCCTTCGCCGTATCCAGAGAACCTCGTCCATCAGCCGCCGTCAACAACCTGAACTCGACCGATTGGTTTGTGATCAACGACGGCCGTCCATTGCTCCAGCTGGCGTCCTCGCTTGATAACGACAATCCGTTAGGATGGAGGCTGAAAAAGGAGACCGGTTGCACCCTGCGCGCTCTGCCGGCCTGCGCCGCAACCCGGGCCGACATCGACACGCCGGCTGACGTCTTTCTGCTGTCAGGTCACCCGGATCTGGGACTCCGCCTCCAGGGGGTGTTGCAGCGTGGACCGCCCGAGATGCTGGCTCGAGTTGGGCGCCTGCGGCAGGTGTTGCTCGAGCAGGCGCGAACGCTGGCCGTGATCGGCCGTTCCTCCTCTTACGTTTGGAGGCAACTGGAGGAGCGCGGACAGATCTGGGTCAGGTTGTTTGTGGAGGAGCGCGGCATGCTCGCCAACGGCAGAGCCGGACGAGGGGAGGTTCGCTCCTTGATCGGGCATATGATCGATGACCTCGGCCCGGACGGCTTCGTCGATCGCCTTTCCTCGATGGCCGACGCCGTGCTGTGGGATACCCGCGTGTGGATGGCCCATGCCGGGACTTGGCCGCCAGCTGCGGACCGTTTTGCCGCCGACATGGGTTGGGATGACCAAGTCGCTCTTCCTGATCTTCGGCGACTGACGGCAGCTGTGTCCAGGGCGAGAATCCCCATCCTATGCGGCGGGCACGGGGTGGTTGCCGGAGCAGTGCTGGCGCTGCTCGAAACCCTCTGACTACCAGCCCTTAAGGTAGCTTTCCCAGTCGCGGTTGCGTTCCAGGTGGGGTGAGAACAGGTACACGACGCTGGCCACCGGCTCACGTGGCACGCGTTGCAGCGCCATCCGCGCTTCCTGAACCGTCCTTCCACCCTTGCGCAGGTTGCACGACGGACAGGCTGCGACCAGGTTGTCCCAGCGATGCTCACCGCCGCGGTGACGGGGTACCAGGTGGTCGATCGTGAGCCGTGATGCGCGTGAGCCGCAGTACTGGCAGGTGAAGTTGTCGCGGCGGAAGACCTCTCGCTTGCTGAGGCGCACCCGCGGCCGCGGACGCTTGACCATGTGGCCCAGCCGAATGACCGAGGGCCGGGGCAACGTCAGGCGGACCGTGTGCACATAGCCGCGGCCGTTGGCCAGCATCTCGGCCTTTCCGGCGACGAGCAGGGTCAGCGCCCGACGTGTGGTGCACACGTTGAGCGGCTCGTAGTTGGCGTTGAGGACGAGGACTGGATCGTTCATGCTGCGCCGACCGCAATGCGCAGGATTATAGCATCCGCGCCCGGGTGGAAGAACGGCCTCGAGCCGGGGATCGCCGCAACCAGTTGACAACGCCATCCGTTGGGTTCAAGCCGGGGCCCGACCCGATAGCTCGATGGCGTTCTGTCTTTCAGCTGGCTGGGGGGATGGGCCCTCACGGTGAGAATCCCGCTGGCGAGGAGGGCTGGTTGCCGCTGCCTGCTAGACCACCTTCTGGCGCAGGTACGAGCTGACGTAGTCCATGGCGGCGACGACCACGGCGATGGCCAGCATCTGTGCCGCCGCGGCACGGTAGTTGAGGAGATTGATGTTTTGCTGGAGCAGGAAACCGATGCCGCCGCCTCCCACGAATCCAATGATGGTTGACATGCGCACGTTGATGTCCCAGCGGTACATTGTGTAGGAGATGTAGGGTGGGATGATCTGTGGGACAACGGCGTAGACGATGGTCTGCAAGCGATTGGCGCCGGTGGCCTCCACCGCCTCCATCGGGCCGGGGAGGATGCTCTCGACCTGCTCGGAATACAGTTTTCCCAGGCTGACGATGGTGTGCAGACCCAACGCCATGACGCCGGCGAACGGTCCGATGCCGACGGCGATTACGAACACAATGGCCATCACCAGCGCCTCGACCGAGCGCAAGGCATTGAGGAAGGTCCGCGTGATGGAGTAGATCACCAGCCCGTTGGGCAGGGTGTCTTTGGCCCTGGTAAATGTTGCCAGCAGAAGTCCCGCAGCGGCGCCAATGGCCACCGGCACCCACAACGTATACTCGGGGCGACCCACCTCGTACAATGCCTCGATGAGCAAGCCCAGCAGGCCGAGGATGGTCGCCCCGGCTGCGGCCGCCAGGATCAGGTTGAACACTTTGACGCCCCCCGTCGACATTCTCTCTGCCACGCGCTGCCCCAAACGGCCAAACAGGCTGCTCATGGCGCCGCCGGCGGCCAAGGCGCCGAGCAGGGGTGTGGTGATGCGCAGGATTTCTCCGAGCTGGAACAGGAAATTCCCCAGGAATGCGAAGCTGCCCAGGACCTGCTGCAGGCTCAATCCGATGTTCATGGCCAACGCGGCCAGCTGAGACAGCCCAAGGAGGCCGGCCAGTACGGCCAAGATCAAGACAAGCCAGCGCGCGAGGCGAATCGGGAGCCCAGGCGAAACAAGCTCCTCTTGGGGCAGCGCCCAACGCACAGCCAGCCAGCAGGCTAGCGGAGAAAGGACGACGGCGACGAAATTCGCCGGAATGCTCGAAGCCAGGGGAGCGCTCAACGTCCCCACCCAGCGCGCGGCCAGGTACCCCAGGACAATCCCGACGGGCCAGCCCAGAATCGAAAGGGAGATGCTGGCGAGCGGGCTTCTCACCGATACCATCAGGTTGCGAGCAGCCAGGAAACTCAGGGGGATGGCCAGCACCGTCCCAAAGGCTGTGGCCAGCAAGGCCAGGAAGACCGTCTCAATGATCTTGTCCCAGGTGCTGATGGCGGCCTCGGTGAGACGGGGGAGCCCAATGTTGCGGCGGATCGTAGCCCGCACGTACTGTACGCCGTCGCTTGGGCGGTCGGGCAGCGCCAGGGCTGCGATGAAATGCCCTGCGCCATCTGTCGCCGCAACATCGTTCCCGAGGGCGACCAGGCTGGTCGGATCACTGCCGGGGACAAAGCGGAGCGGGCCTTCCGCATTCGAGAAGAAGTTGAACCCCTCGATCTGCACCGTCTCGCCGGGCTCGGCGCAGGCCGGCGAGATCGCCAGATACGGGCCGGACGTATCCGGCGCGGGAAGAGCGGCAAGAACGCCCTCCCCAGGGCAGGGCAAGTACAGGGGGGCGGTGGCGGATTCCCCTTCTTGTTCGTAGGCGAGAACATCCGGCCGTGCCAGAGCGCGGATCACGCGCCTCAGGCTCGTTTGTCGTTGTTCGCTTCGCAGCTCTGTCAGGTTCACCTTGGTGATCTGGAACCCGTAGGCGAACACCAGTAGAACAAGCACGGTCCCCAGGCCGGCTCGCAGGGATTTCCAGACGGAACTCTTGTTCTTCTTCATGCCCGTCAGCCAACGCGCTCGGCATCGCGACCGTAGATGTCCTTGAATTTCCGGTCGTCGATTTCCGTGGGCAACCCTTCGAAAACGAGCTGTCCCTCATTGAGCGCGATGACCCGGTCCGCATACCGATGGACCAGATCGAGGAAGTGCAGGCTGCAGAGCACGGTCACGCCGTCCTGCTTGTTGATTTCCTCCAGGTGCTTCATGATGCTGTGGGCCAAGACTGGATCGAGGCTGGCGACCGGCTCGTCTGCCAGGATCATTTCAGGGTCCTGCATCAGGGCCCGGGCGATGCCGACACGTTGTTGCTGGCCGCCACTCAGCTCGTCGGCGCGCTGATGGGCCTTGTCGGCGATCCCGACGCGTTCCAACTGCCGCATCGCCTTCTCGACGTCTACCCGGGGAAAGCGGTTCATCAGGCTCCAGGCCGGATTGACATAGCCCAGGCGACCGGCAAGCACATTGGTGAGCACGGAGGAGCGGTGCACCAGGTTGAAATGCTGGAAGACCATGCCGAACCTGCGGCGGATCCGGCGCATCTCCTCCGGCGTGGCAGCGGTGATATCCTCGCCGTTCCAGATAATCTTGCCATCCGTCGGCTCGACCAGCCGATTGATGCAGCGCAGCAGGGTGGACTTGCCGGAACCGCTCAGGCCGATGATCGCCAGGAACTGCCCGTTTGGCACCTCGAAGCTGACCCGGTCGAGAGCTTTGACCCCGCCCTCGTAGATCTTGGTTAGGTTGACTACCTGCAGCATGGTTGGCTTCCCGAGGATGACTTAGACGGAGCCGCAGGGCGCACGCCCGGATTGTTCAGACTGAAATTGGATGAATGAGTGCAAATTCGGGCAGGGTTTTCCCCTGCCCGAATTGTGTGGACCGCGTTAGTCAAGTGTCTCGATGGTGACGCCGGCGGATGCAACCATCAGGCGGACAAAGTCGTAGTCCGCGTCGGTCGCGGGTTCAATGCCAGACCAGCCGTAGAAGTCCTCGCTGCCGATCGAAGTATCCCAGGCTTCGGTCTCGGCGAAGGCCACCAGGGCTGCCTCGATCTCAGCGCGCACATCGGCCGGGAATTCCGGAGCGAAGGACATGGTGTCGTTCGGGATGTCGGGCGAGAGCGAGAGGATGCGGACCTTCTGGACGACATCCGGGAACTCCTCGCGGATATTCGCCCTGGCATCTAGGACGCGGTAGCCTTCGCACAGCAGCTGGCTCTTGTCGTCGTTCAGGGCGCAGGAGTTGACATCTACCGGGACCTCTGGATCCATGCCCCGATCCCAGGCTGTCCCACCTTCTGGGATCGCGTAGGGGCTGTAGAAGGCGGTGGCGAAGTCGGCTTCGCCGGTATAGACGGCACGCACGGCCTGCGGGTGGCCCCCGGCTTCGAGCGTTTCACCGGGTGTGACGCCGGCCTCGTCGAACATCACCTTGGGGACCAGGTACCCAGAGGTCGAGCCGGCATCCGGATAGGCCCACTTCTTCCCTTCCAGGTCCTCAAGGGCCTGGAGGTCGCTGTCGCGCCCAACGACGAACATCGTCCAGTACACACCCCAGCCACGGCGGACGGCCCGGAAGGCCACATCCACGCCGCACAGGTCATTGGCCAGGACGTAGCCGAAGGCGGGGATGAAGCCGATGGTGTCGGTCGGAGAGGCGCACATCTCCTCGATGGTTGCGGCGTAAGACGTCGGCACGCTCACTTCGAAGGTCATGCCGGTGGCCTCGTTCAACGCCTGGGCCATCACCTCACCGCCGGTGGTGATGACGGTGGCGTCGACCGACGGCACGAAGAGCACCTTGATCGGGTGGTCGGCGGTTCCGATCACTGGGGCCGGTTCAGCCGTCGGGGCTTCGGTCGGCGGGACGGCGGTCGGCTCGGGGGGAGCCTCGGTGGGCGCCTCGGTCGGCGCGGCGCAGGCGCCAAGAGCCAGAGCCAGAACGACCATCAAGCTCATGGCTAGGATGAAGGGTTTCCTACTCATGGTGCGTGTTCCTCCTCACTGTGGGTTGGGAAAGAAAGGGAGAGAAAGGCGGATCGTCAGGACCGTTGTATCGGCTCGGTGCCACCTCCTTTCTGGCTTGCGGGGATGCACCCATCATATCGCAAATGCAGTCCGGCCGCAAACTGGGCGGGACTTGTCGCCCCCGAGACCGGGCGTTACAATCCTCAGCCTATGCCTCGCACCTACGAGCAAGCCCTGTCCTACCTGTACAGCTTTGTCGACTATAGCGCCGAGCGGAGCTACCGCTACTCGCCGGATGTGTTCGATCTGTCCCGAGTGCGCCTGCTCTTGGAGCGACTCGGCAATCCGCACGAATGCTACCGCAGCTTTCACGTCGCCGGGACCAAGGGTAAGGGTTCGGTCTCTTCTTTCATCGCCTCCGCCCTGCGCCAGGCCGGATACCGGACCGCGTTCTATAGCTCGCCGCACCTGGTCGATTTCAACGAGCGGATTCAGATCGACGGGGACTCGATCACCGGACACGATCTGGCCGCCCTGGTCGACGAGCTCGAACCGGTCGTCTCTCAGGTCCCCGAGCTGACGATGTACGAGATCGTAACGGTCCTGGCCTTCCTTCACTTCGCCCGTCAGAAGGTGGAGTGCGCTGTCATCGAGGTGGGGCTGGGAGGCCGGCTGGACGCCACCAATGTTCTCCGGCCGGTGGTTTCCGTGATCACCTCCCTCTCCTATGACCACACCCATTTGCTGGGAGACCGCCTTTCCGACATCGCCGGAGAGAAGGCCGGGATCATCAAGCCGGGAGTTCCCATCGTTCTGGCGCCCCAGCAGCATGAGGCCGAGCACGTCGTTGCACGCATCGCGCAGGAGCGGGGCTCGCCGCTGGTTCGCGTCGGCAAGGACTGGCTGTTTGCGCCCGGCGTGCATGCGTTGACCGGCCAGTCGCTGTACATCTGGCCGTCTCACGAACAAGACCAGATGGATGCCTTTGTCGAGTCTGGCGGCGGACTGGAATGGGTGCCCCCCCGCTACGAGATCCCGCTGCTGGGCTACCATCAGGTGACCAACTGCGCTGTGGCCTATGCGGCCCTGCAAGTTGCGCGCTCGGCGGGACTTCAGGTTTCGGAGGCAGCGATTCGCACGGGTTTCGCCCGGACTGTCTGGCCGGGGCGCTTCCAGGTGCTGTCCCAGGACCCGATCGTGATCGTGGATGCTGCCCACAACCGTGACTCGGCCCTCAAGCTGCGCATCGCCCTCGACGACTACTTCCCCGGGCAGTTTGTGACCATGGTGTTCGGGGCCTCCGTCGACAAGGACCTGACCGGGATGTTCGATGAGTTGTTGCCGCGAGTGGCACGCCTCATCGCTACCCAGGCAGAGCACCCGCGCGCGGCGGAGGTGGCGGACCTGGCGGCGCTGGCACACGGACATGGGACACGGGTGGAGACGGTTGTGCCGGTACGCCAGGCAATCGGTCGGGGGTTGCAGATCCAGCGACCGGATGAAGTGCTTCTGGTGACCGGCAGCCTGTTCGTGGTGGGAGAGGCGTTGCGCTACTGGCAGTTTCTCGGACGTCCGGTGGCGGCGGCTCAGGCCGAGGTTTCCGCATGAGCCGGGCCAATGCGCGTTGGCAGCAGATGCCCGACGTCGGCGAGGGCATGGGCCGACGGATGGAGGAGCTGTACGACATCGAAGATGCAGCCCTAGACGTCGCCGGCTTGATGGAATGCGCTGTCCTGCCACTGCGCGACGCAGTCCTCTATCCGAACATGGTTACCCCGCTGTTTGTCAACCACGATCCCACCCTGCTGGCGGTGGAATCCAGTTCGCGAGCCGGCAAGACCATGATCGCCGTCGCCCAGCGGGACGCCGATGTCGACAATCCAGCCCAGGATGACCTGTACAGCGTCGCCACCGAGGTCGCTGTCGGGCGGTTGATGCATCTTCCCGACGGATCGACCTCCGTGCTGACTCAAGGCAGACGGCGCGTTGAGATCGTTGAGTACACGCGCACCGAGCCGTTCCTGACCGCGCGTGCCCGCCTGGTAGAAACCTCGGCCGAGCGCAGCAAGGAAACGGTGGCCCTGATGCGGGCCGTGCTGACGCTGTTCGAGAAGTGCGTTCAGCTCAACCGCACGCTTCCCGAGGAAGCCTACCTTTATGCCTCGAACATCGATGATCCAGGCTGGCTGGGCGACCTAATCGCCTCGGCGCTCGAGTTGAGCATATCGGAGAGGCAGGCGATACTCGAGACTCTCGATCCGGTGACCCGGCTGCAACGCATCAGCGTGCTGCTCGGCGGCGAGCTGGACGTGCTCGAACTCGAAGACCGAATTCACAATCAGGTGCAAAGCGAGGTCGACCGCTCGCAGCGGGAGATGTACCTGCGGGAGCAGATGCGGGCGATTCAGACCGAGCTGGGCGAAGGCGACGTGTGGGCACAAGAGATCGCCGACCTGCGCGAGCTTGTTAACCACCTTTCGCTGCCGGAAGAAGTTCAGGCCAGGGCGCTCAAGGAGATCCAGCGCCTGACCCAGATGCCGGCGATGTCGCCCGAAGTCGGCATCATTCGTACCTACATCGACTGGCTGGTCGAGCTTCCGTGGAGCGAGGCAACCGCCGACAACCTCGACGTGCGTCATGCCAAGGAGGTCCTGGATCGCGACCACTACGGCCTGCGAGACGCCAAGGACCGGATCCTGGAGTACATCGCCGTGCGCGGCCTGGCTGGAGACAAGCAGCGCCAGCCGATCCTGTGCTTCATCGGGCCTCCCGGGACGGGCAAGACGTCTATCGGACGCTCGATCGCTGAGGCTCTCGGGCGCAAATTCATCCGGATCTCGCTGGGCGGCATCCGAGACGAAGCTGAGATCCGCGGCCATCGCCGAACGTATATCGGGGCGCTACCGGGCCGGATCCTTCAGGCCATGCGCCGGGCGGCGAGCGTAAATCCGCTCTTCATGCTGGATGAGATCGACAAGCTGGGACACGACTACCGCGGCGACCCGTCCTCGGCGCTGCTAGAGGTCCTCGATCCCGAGCAGAACCATGCGTTCTCCGATCACTACCTGGAGCTGCCGTACGACTTGTCCAGGGTCTTGTTCGTGACGACGGCCAACAATCCGGGTACGATCCCTGCGGCGTTGCTCGACCGGATGGAGATCATTGAGTTCCCAGGCTACATCGAAGAAGAGAAGCTGGCCATCGCCAGAGAGTTCCTTGTGCCCCGGCAGATGGAGCAGAACGGTTTGGGCGACGGCAAGCTTGCCATCTCGGATGTCGCCGTCCGGACAATCATCCGAGAGTACACCTGGGAAGCCGGCGTCCGCAATCTCGAACGGGAATTGGGAAAGACTTGCCGGCGCATAGTCCGCCGGATGGCGGAGGGGAAGCGGATTCCTCAGCGGGTTACCCCGTCGATGATTCCCAGACTGCTCGGCCCGCCTGAGATCAGCCCTCACGAGAAGGAAAAGGAGAACCAGATCGGAACATCGACCGGTCTGGCATGGACCGAGAACGGCGGCGAGGCCATGGCAGTTGAAGTGCTGCTGGTGGACGGGAAAGGCAGCCTGCAGGTCACAGGGCAAGTCGGGGAGGTGATGCAGGAATCGGCCCAGGCAGCGTTGAGCTACATCAAGTCAAGGGCGCGCCAGCTTCACATCCGGCCGGAGCTGTTCGAGAAGCGGGACATCCATATCCACATTCCTGAGGGGGCGATTCCCAAGGATGGGCCGAGCGCGGGGATCACTATCGCCACCTCCCTGGCGTCGGCGCTCACCGGCCGGGCGGTCGATCATGAGGTCGGCCTGAGCGGGGAGATCACGCTGCGTGGGCGCGTTCTTCCGGTGGGGGGTGTGCGCGAGAAGGTGATGGCCGCCTACCGCCTGAAGCTGAGCAAGGTCATCCTGCCCAGGCTGAACCAGAAGGACCTGACCGAGGTTCCGAAGAATGCCCGTCAGGCGATGGACATCCGCCTGGTCGATCACATGGACGATGTGCTGTCGCTTGCGTTGTCCCCGGAAGTGGTGAAACCCCCACGCTTACGAACCAGGCCTACCAAGCCACGCACCGCGGCCCCGCCGCATCCTTGATGCTTGCCGCTGGCCCGGATGCAGGCCAGATGGCCCCCAGGAGAAGGGAGGAGCGCTGAAGCCTTCCAGGGTAGCCCGCCTGCTGCTGGCGTTGGCCGTATGCACCAGCGCCGCGGGCTTCTCCTGCACGCGTGCGCCCGTCCGCGATCCACTGTCGCCGATCTGGCCACAAGCGCCAGCCTCCGATGCCTCCGATTCGGTGGTTGGCCCGCCGCCACTATCGCCTGACGTCGACTACGCCGTCGTGCTTGTGCCGGGGGGCGAGTACCTGCCCGTGCGTGAGCAGGCCGGCTCCTCAGGCAACGAGGTAGCGCACCTGGCGTCCGATCAACGTTCCGTACGTGTCACCGGCAAGACCAGCCAGCTGGGAAGCTCGCGTTGGGTAGAGATCCAACTGCCGGGGGGTGGCCATGGCTGGGTACCGGCGCTCAACCTGACCGAGTCCCATCCGGCCGGGGAGGCCTGCTCGGACCCGCGGGTGATTGACGCCATCCAGCGCCTGCTGACCGCCGGGGAGGCGAACGATGCGGCCCTGCTTCGGGGCGCGGTCAGCCCGTGGCATGGCCTGGCGATTCGGCTGGATGCCCGTGGCGGTGAACTCCAGTTTGCGCCCGACGCCCTGGAGTTGCTGTTCCAGACCAGCCAGCCGGTAGATTGGTTGATTCGGGCGGAAAGCGGCATCGCCACGTCGGGTGTGTTCCAGCAAGATATCCTGCACCCGCTCTCGGATGCCGTGGGCCGGGACAGTCCAGCCTGTTCGATCATCCCAGCGGGGAGGACGGCCGTGGAGCCCCTGTGGCCGGATGAATACGCTAACTTCAACTTCCTCGCCTTCCACACCGCAGCCGATCCTACGGGATCGGAGTTTGGCTGGCACACCTGGGTGATCGGGGTCGAGTACGCCGGGGGTGAGCCGTATGTGGGCGTAATCATCCGCTATCAGGGTGAGATCTAGCCAGACGGCGCCCCCGGGTGACGGAGGCTTGGACCAGTGCAGCCCTCGTCCTCAGGCGGTCTCGGCCTGGGATTTGCGCAACTCCACCAGCAGGCGCAGGACCTCCTCAAGCCTTGACCAGACGTCGTCTTTGGCCGCCAGCCACAAGCCTCGCTTGCTGCGTCGCACGTCCGGGGCGCGCAGAGCAGCAGGCAATTCGTCCTCCGTCCACTCCTCCAGGCGGAGCAGAACCTGGGCGTTCTCCATCGTGACCGAAGTCACTCCCGCTTGGTGGGCCAGGTTCTTGATCCGGATATGGTATAGCAGGTTGCGGACCTCATCCGGCGGTTCGCCGAAGCGATCGCGCATCTCGATCTCGAGGGCGGCGATGTCGTTCTCGCTGCGAAGGGTCGCGATCCGTCGGTACAAGCGCAGGCGCAGATCGCGGTCCGGGATGTACGAAGCCGGCATGCTGAGGGCGAGTGGGAGTTCCACGGTGACATCCAGCGGGGCCCCCGGCAGCGGGATCCGATCGGAGACGGACGGGAGTGATGGGAAGCCGGCGCGCAGCCTCTCGATGACAGCCGATAGCAGCCGCGTATAGAGATGGAAGCCGATAGCGCTGATGTGACCGTGTTGCCGCGTGCCCAGAATGTCCCCGGCCCCCCGCATTTCCATGTCCCGCATGGCGATAGAGTACCCGGCGCCAAGCTGGGAGTGGTCTGCAATCGTCTCCAAGCGCTGCAGGGCTTCCTCGCTGGACCGGCGGCGCTCGTCGCGGAAGAAGTAGGCAAACGCACGCACGGTGCCGCGCCCGACCCGGCCGCGCAACTGATAGAGCTGGGCCAGGCCGAACGTGTCGGCGCGGTCGACGATCAGCGTATTTGCATTGGGGAAATCCAGCCCCGACTCGATGATCGATGTGCTGAGCAAGACGTCGATCTCGCCCTGGGCGAACCGTTCCATCACGCGCGAAAGCTGGCGTTCCTGCATCTGGCCGTGGGCGATTTCCACCGTCACCTCATGGACCAATTGCTGCAGACGTCTTTGGGCGAAACCGATCGTCTGCACCCGGTTATGTACATAGAAGACCTGGCCGCCACGATCGATCTCGCGCAGAATGGCCTGACGCACCAGGCGGGGCTCATACGTCCCAACGTGCGTGACGACCGGGAGGCGGTCATCCGGCGGCGTGTTGATGGTCGAAATGTCGCGGGCGCCCGTCAGGGCCATATACAGTGTGCGAGGGATCGGCGTGGCTGTCAGTGTCAAGACATCGACCTCGGTTCGCAGCTTCTTCAGGAACTCCTTATGCGTCACGCCAAAGCGTTGCTCTTCATCGATAATCAGCAGCCCCAGGTCTCGCAGCAGGACGTCTTTCTGCAGCAGGCGGTGGGTGCCGATGATGATGTCGATCTCGCCCGCGGCGAGCCGCTGGACGATCTCGGACGCCTCCTGGCGTGTGCGGAATCGCGACAGCATCTCCAGGTTGATCGGGAACGCCGCCAGGCGCTGGCGAAACGTGTTGTGATGCTGCTGGGCCAGGACTGTGGTCGGCACCAGCATCGCCACCTGCCTGCCGTCCATCACCGCCTTGAACGCCGCCCGCAGTGCGACCTCGGTCTTACCGTACCCGACGTCGCCGCAAATCAAGCGGTCCATCGGCCGGCTGCTTTCCATATCCCGTTTGACGGCCTGCAGGGCGCGCAACTGGTCATCGGTCTCAATGTACGGGAACGACGCTTCCAGTTCGCGTTGCCAGGTCGTGTCCAGCGAGAAAGCGTGCCCGGCCACGGTCAATCGCCGGGCGTACAGATCGAGCAAATCCCGTGCGACGTCTTCAACTGCGGCCCTGGCACGCGCCTTGGCGCCTTCCCATTCCTGGGTGCCCAAACGGGACAGGCTCGGCGCCTCCGCACCCTCACCGGAGCCGACGTAGCGGGTGACACGGTCCGATTGGTGGATCGGTACGAAGAGCTGATCGCCGTCGGCGTATTCAATCTGCAGGAACTCGCGCCGGATCTGGTCGACCGTCCTGTCCACCAGGCCCGCGAACCGTCCGATTCCGAAGTCCACGTGGACGATCAGGTCCCCGGTGCGAAGATCGGCGAAGACCGACTCGGGCGCGGCCGCGATTTCTCGCATCCGTAGGCGCGGCCGCGGCCTTCCCCAGCCGAATAGCTCAGCGTCCGTAAGGATGTGGATGGCGGATCCAGCCGGCGGGTGCAGGCTCCATCCGTCCGTCAGGGCACCATTGATGAACCGCACCGCGCCATCGGCGAGGTCTTGATCCAGAGCGGTCAGGGCCAGGGATGGCCCGCTGCGCTCGGACCAAAGCTCCGCCATGCGTGGCGCCTGGCGGCTGACGACGATGGTGCGCTCGCCCGCCGCCTGTCGCACGGCGATGTGCTCCATGATCTCCCGCACCTGGCCGCCGAACCTTGGCGGCGCGGAGAAGCGATCCCCCAGCGGGAGCGACGGGCCCGAATCTGTCTGCATGTAGCCCAGATCAAGCACCCGCCCGCTGGGCAGGGCGTCGGCGATCTCGGCCAGTCCCAGGTACGGGATCGGCGCCTCGTCCGAAAACAAGCCAGCACGGACCTGGTCCTTGCGCAGGGCCAGGGCCTGCTCCTCCAGTTCGGTGATCGCGTCCTCCACCGCGGCCCGATCATCGAAGATGACAGGTGATGAATCGGGCATGTAATCCATCAGGCCTGAGGGGGCGTCGTGCATCCAGGGCAGAAAGAACTCGAGCCGGGCGTTGCGCACCTCCATCGGATCCCGTTCCAACGCCTGGGGTAGGAGGGGGTCCCACGCAGGCCGATAGAACTTCGGCATGCCCTCTCGCGCCGGTGTCAGACGAAGCCATTCAACCTCCAAGCGGGATCGCTGCGTGAATGGATCGAAGGTCCGGATGGAGTCGATGTTGTCGCCGTCGAACTCGATGCGCACGGGGAGCGGTTCGGAGGGAGGCCACAAGTCAACCAGACCACCCCGGTGGCTGAAGCGGCCGGGCTCGGTGACCAGCGTTTCGGGGAGGTGGCCGGCGTCGACGAGCAGCGTCAGCAGGCGATCCATGCGCAAGGTCGCGCCCTGGTGCAGCCAGCGGGAGGTCTCCAAGAAGGCGCCTGGGGGGACGCTGCGCGTCATCGCCGCGCGGGCTGAAGCCACAACAATGGCGGGCGCGGCCAGCGTGGGTTTAGGGCCGCCGGGCTGGAGGCGGGAGGTCAGAAAGGCCATGACGGCGGCGCGCTGGCGCACGGTCCGTGGTCCCCAGGGGGAGCAGTCGTAGAACAGGGGATTGGGTTCAGGGAAGGGCAGGATGGGAATGCCTGGACCCCAAGCGGCCAACTCCTCCTGCACGACCAGTTCTCGGTCGGCTCGCGATACCAGGTACAACACGGGACGAGAGAGCGTGAGGGCGACGGCGGCGGTCAGCGCCGGGCGGGCCGAGCGCGGCACGCGCAGGGCGCCGACCGGCGCACGGCCTGCGTCCGCCGCTTCCATCAACAGCGTAACCTCGGGCAGAGCCCTCAACTGGTCCAGCAGGATCGATAGGTCCATGCTAGGCCGGATCGCGATTGAATTCGGTCATCGCCATCTGGATACCTGACTGGAGGAATCGGCGCACACAGGCTTCAGAGCGGTCCAGAGTCTCTACCAGCATGGATTGCTCGCCCGCATCGAAATCCTCCAGCACGTAGCTGGCCGCCGCCATCCGCCCCGGCGGCCGGCCGATGCCGATCCGAAGGCGTGGAATGTCGAGCGTCCCCGTCCGCTCGAGGACGGACTGCAAGCCGCGGTGCCCGCCGGACGTGCCGGCAGGCCTCAGTCGCAGCCGGCCGAGTGGAAGGTCCATGTCGTCCAAGATAACGAGCGTGACCGCATGGGGAACGCCGAAGTAGCGGGCGAGGCTGGCGACTGACCGCCCGGCGAGGTTCATGTAGGTCTGCGGTTTGACGAGCAGAACCCTGCGCTCTTGCAGCGAACCCTGACAGACCAGAGCCTCTTCCTTGCGCTTGGTGAACGAGAGCCCGCTGACCGCTGCCAGGCGGTCGAGCACCAGGAAGCCGATGTTGTGGCGGTTTGCCTGGTAACGACGGCCGGGGTTGCCCAGTCCGGCAATGATCACGAGTGAGGATGAGGTGTCATTCACTCGCCCGAGCTCCTTCGCCGCCTGCTCCGCCGGGCGCGGCGCCTGGGCATCGCGGCCTGCCCCCAGCGCCATGCACGGCGGCTGAGGACCAAGAGGCCCAGGGCGATCATGGCTGCCACGCCTGCTCCGATGCCGAGCCGAAGATACGACTGGACCACGTCCTCCGGGGAGCGGGAGGCGGGGGCGGGGGGAGGCAGTGCGGCTGTCGGGAGTGTGGCGGCAACCGGCGAGGCCGTCGTCGGCGCTGGACGGCCGCTCGCGGCGACCGGAACCTGTGTGGGCGTGTAGTTGTGAACCTGCAACCCGGTGACGGTCGCCTCGAGGTGGGTGCCGTCGTCCAGCAGAACCATGAGCCGCACCTGGAAGGTTTCGTCGCTGATGGTCCGCGTATCCCACAAGGCCAGTGGCCCGTCCACGACCGGCGTGGTCACGGCTTCGGCGATAGGAAACCAGGTTTGTGTCAGATCATTCGCATAGCCGAACATGAGGTCGTATGAGACGAAGGCCGGGTGACTCGCCGATCCTGTGATGGTGACCATTCCTTGCAGCGACTGGCCGGTCGCCGGAGCCGATATTTCGGCGAACCCCGGGGCTTGGGCCGCGGCCTGACCGCTGCTGGCGTGAGGAGGGGCCATCGCAGCCGATGCCGTTGCCAGCAGCAAGGCTAGAGTGATCCGTCTTCGTATCTGTCTCACGCGGGCACCTTCCGGGCGCCAGGCAATCTCTGAGTTTATCATAGGGGTCGAGTGTGTCCCGTTGACGGAGTCACTGCGAGCAGGTAGAATGCAACTCCCGCCGGGGCTCCGCCCGTGAACGCGCAGGAGCCCCGCCTTCATGATCCGAGGTGAGGCCGTGGGTGACTCGAATACCGATCCCGCCGGGCCAGCGATGCAGGCCGGCGTGGCGACGGTGCGTGGGCCGGTCAGGGTTATCGAAGCCGACACGGTCAACATCAACCAGGGAGGAGCATCGGAGGTCCGGGCCGCGCAGGTCGACATGCACCTCTCCGGTGCCGGCTCCGTCGACGGAGAGGTCGTCCACCTGGACGAGGCTGCGGCCGTCGTTGTTCGGGGTACAAGCGTCTTGCTGATGGAGAGCACGGCCGGGATTGTGGTGGCCGGCGACGCGGCGATCGACGGCTCGCGAGCGCTCTTGATCTCCGGTGGGACCGTGCATGCCACCGAGGTCAGCACGGGAGTGCTGCTGGCAAGGGAAGTCCACGGGGACGTGAACGCCATTCTGGACACGCGAGGCGCCCTGCTGGCTGGCCTCGTCGGCGGGTTGGCCGCCGGAGGAATGATCTTCCTCGCCAGCCTGCTCGCGGGCCGGAAGAGGATCTAGTTGCCACCGGTTGCACCGGTGAGAATCAGGGGCGAAGGTAACCCGAACTCCGGGTGAGAGGCGCTCCGGGAGATGGAAATGGCATCACTGACGCTGGAAGCGGCAAGACGGAGTGTCACTGGAAAGCAGGTACGGGCGCTCCGAAGGCAGGGCAAGCTGCCCGGGGTGCTGTATGGTGCCGGGATCGATCCGACCCCGATCGAGATGGAGGCGCGCGAAGCCGGCCGCATCTTGTCGCGGACGACGGGCGCCACACTGGTTGACGTCGTGCTCGAAGGCAACACCCATACCACCCTGGTGCGCGAGATCCAACGCGACCCGATCCGACGCAATATTCGGCACGTAGACCTGCTGAAGGTCGCCATGGATCAGACGATCCGGGCGGAAGTGCCGATCGAACTGACCGGGGAAGCACCCGCCGTGAGGACGCGTGGCGGCATCCTGGTGGCCGGGGTCGGCGCCATCGAAGTCGAGGCGCTGCCGGCCGATCTGCCTGACCGGGTGGTGGTGGACTTGAAGGTCCTACTC
>CAZBJQ010000037.1:0-20757 GCA_964492235.1 uncultured Anaerolineaceae bacterium
CCTGCTGGACCAGGCCATTGAACAGTCAATGCGGGCACTGATCGAGAGGGATCTCGACCTCGCCCGGGAAGTGATTGCCGCCGATTCGGGCATCAACGATCTGCGCTTCAGGATCGAGGAGTTCTGCTTGGCAACGATAGCCACGCAGCAGCCGGCGGCAAGCGATTTGCGCACCATCGTGGCTGCCATGAGCATTGTGGTCGATCTCGAGCGCATGGCGGATCATGCGGCCGGGATTGCCAAGACCGTCGTTCGTATGGGCGACGAACCGCCACTCAAAGAGCTGATCGATTTGCCGCGGATGGCCGGACTGTGCCGCGATATGACGCGCCGCGCCCTGCGCGCCTACGTGACGGCCGACGCCGACCTGGCACGCGAGGTTGCCGCGCAAGACGACATGATTGATGGACTGTACACGCAGATCTTCCGCGAACTGCTCAGCATCATGGTGGAGAACCCCAAGACGACGACCCGGGCGCTGTTCCTGCTCTTCGCCGGCCACAACTTGGAACGGATCGGCGATCGAGCGACCAACATCGCCGAGCGGGTGATCTTCATGACCAGCGGCCAGATGAAGGAGCTGAACCCCGAGCCGCTGGATACGATGGATCTCGAGTGATTCCCCGCACTCCTGGCCCGCCCAGCAAACACAACCGATCCGGGAGAAGCGCACAGGTCCGAGTCCGGACATGCCTCAACAGCAACGATGACAAGCAGGCTGGCGACGGTCAGCTCAGGTTCCTGGATTGTCAGCTGGCTGCTGTTGCCGCGGAAGGGCGCCTTCGTCGCCATTGTCACCGGACATATAGCGACAAGTGAAATCAGGAAGGCGATGGGCCAGCCGATCGGCAATCCGAGGGCGACCCCTCGGTGGTTCTCGGATACGTCCAGCTTGTGATCCCCATCTGCATCCCCTTCCCGCTGGCGCAACTGGGTCCTGCGGTGGGGATGGCCTTCTCGGGAATCCAGCCAGGGGTTGAACTCGAAGGCACCCGCCTGCCGAACGATACAAGAAACCTGGCACATGTAGAGGGCCATCCTCGACCTGCGCGCCATCGTCGATCTGCACGGCAGCCTCCCATCGAGGTTCCTCTTCTCCGACCGCCAGTTAGTCCGTTGGCCTCATCTTCGAGATCGTTATCCTGCGAGTCTCCAATGGGACATCTCGGCCGTGTCTTTGGCCAGATGCCAGATCACCGTGCCCGGAACAGCCAGGGCCAGGGCAAGGAGCACTCTAGGGATCAGGGGGCGGCCTGGCCGCCTGAAGAAGGAAGCCGAGCAGGCATCCCGGGGCCTGCGCAACCAACCATCGGGCGAGAAACGCGGTCGGGCGCCTCGCTACCCTCAACCGCCCATGCCAGCACAGCCAGAAGTGCTGGCCCAATCCGGCTGCCCAGCTTGCTCACGGGTTGAGCGTGGTACACTGCCCGCGTCGGCGCAAGTGTCCCCCTCTACCTCGGATTCCCGGAGTCGCAATCTATGACGGCATCCCTCGAGTCGAACGGCAACCTGCCGCTCGAGCTATCTTCGGCATCCATGATCTGGCACGCCATTGAGCACACGGCCGTAGTGGAGGCGCTGCACACGTCGCCGCGCGACGGTTTGAGTCCCGAGGAGGCTGACCGGCGCCTGAGGCAGTTTGGGCCGAACGAGCTGGCCGAGGCCGAGCGACCTGGGCTGGGCCACATGCTCCTCGCCCAGTTCAATTCATTCCTTGTCATTGTGCTGATTGTGGCCGCGGTGCTCTCGGCCGCCCTGGGCGACTGGATCGAAGCCGCCGTGATCCTGGCAATCGTCCTGCTGAACGCCGTTCTCGGCGTGATCCAGGAACGCCGAGCCGAACAGGCCATGGCCGCGCTGCGCAGGTTGTCCTCCCCCGAGGGGCATGTGATTCGTTCCGGCCACCGCCACAGCGTTCCGGCGCGTGAACTTGTCCCCGGCGACGTCATCCTGCTTGAGGCCGGCAACTACGTCCCGGCGGATCTGCGTCTGATCGAGAGTGTCAATCTGAGAATAGAGGAGGCGGCCCTCACCGGCGAATCCGTGCCGGTCGGGAAGGATGCTGGCGTAGTTCTGCTGCAGGATGTGGCACTTGGGGACCGCAGGAACACCGCCTTCATGGGGACCCTGGTCACGTATGGACGCGGCACGGGCGTCGTGGTCAGCACCGGAATGTGGACCCAGATCGGGTTGATCGCAGCCATGCTGCAGTCGATCCAGCAGGAGATCACGCCCTTGCAACGGCGCCTGAACCAACTCGGGAAAGTGCTGGGTTGGGCCGCTCTCGGCATCTGTGCTGCCGTCTTTGTTGTTGGCTGGCTCCGGGGGATCCCGCCCCTGGAGATGTTCATCGTGGCCGTCAGCCTGGCGGTGGCGGCGGTGCCCGAGGGTCTGCCAGCGGTGGTGACAGTGACGTTGGCGCTCGGCATGCGAGAAATGATCGCCCGCCACGCCCTCATCCGCCGCCTGTCATCGGTCGAAACGCTGGGGTCGACCACCGTCATCTGCTCCGACAAGACCGGCACACTGACGCAGAACCAGATGACCGTGACGCGCGCCTGGGTGGATGGCGCCATGATCGAGATCGAGAGCGCCGGCGCGGGCGGGGGATCCGGACTGCGCCGCGACGGTCGGCCGCTGGACGTGAAGGAGGTACCTGCGCTGGGAACGGCCTTGTGGGTGGCGCTGCTGGCGAATGACGCTGTGCTCGAGCCGAGCAGCGGCGAGGCCCAGCCGTTGCGCGTGGTTGGAGACCCGACAGAGACGGCGCTGCTGCTGGCCTCGGTGCGAGCCGGCGCGGACCAGCAGGCCATGGGATCCGCTTACCCGCGCATCCAGGAAGTGCCGTTCGACTCCGGCCGAAAGAGGATGACGACGATCCACGCCGTGCGCGATCCGCGGTCGGAAGACCTGAGCCCGCTCCACGACGCTTCGTCTCGTGAGTGGATCGTGATTGCTCTGAAGGGCGCCCCGGATGTGGTGTTGGGCCTGTGCACGCAGTGGCAACGGGCCGACGGCCGGGCGGAGCAGCTGGCCGACGTCGAGCGCCTGCGCATCCTGGAGGCCAACGACCTCATGACCCGGGATGCGCTGCGGGTCCTGGCGGTCGCCTACCGGATTCAGGAAGAACCGGTGGGTGAGGTGCACGCTGAAGAGGTCGAGCGCGACCTGATCTTCGTCGGGCTGTTCGGCATGATCGACCCGCCTCGGCCGGAGGTTCCGCCGGCGATCCAGATGGCGCGTCGAGCCGGGCTGCGCTCTGTGATGATCACCGGCGATTACCCGAACACGGCGCGGGCGATTGCCGAGCAAATCGGCCTGATCGTTCCCGGACACGGCGTGGTCACCGGGCAGGACCTGGACGCGATGGACGATGCGGCGCTGGCGACGGCCGTGATGCAGAACGACGTCTATGCTCGAGTCTCGCCCGAACACAAGACGCGGATCGTCGAAGGGCTGAAAGCCAATAACCAGGTTGTCGCCATGACCGGCGACGGGGTGAATGACGCCCCGGCCCTCAAGCGGGCCGACATCGGCATCGGCATGGGCATCACCGGAACCGATGTCGTCAAAGAGACTGCCGACATGGTGCTGACCGACGACAACTACGCCAGCATCGTCGCCGCTGTCGAGCAAGGCCGGGTGATCTACTCGAACATCCGCAAGTTCGTCTACTACTTGCTTTCCTGCAATGTGGCCGAGCTGGTAACGATCTTCACGGCGATTCTGGCCGGGCTCCCCTCGCCTCTGACCGCCATCCAGCTGTTGTGGCTCAACCTGATCACCGACGGCGCGCCGGCGCTGGCCCTTGGCGTGGAGAAAGGAGACCCCGACATCATGCTCCAGCCGCCACGACCGCCACGGGAGCCGATCATTAACCGCCTGATGTGGAGCGGCATCGCCGTCCAGACCGTGGCTATCAGCGGGATCACGCTGTCCGCTTTCGTTGCTGGTCTGGGCAGGTCGGGCGGGGTGGCGCAGGCGAGCACGATGGCCTTCACCACTCTGTCTGCCTCCGAGCTGCTGCGCGCCTTCACCTCGCGTTCCGAGCGATTCTCGATCTTCAAGATCGGCCTGTTCAGCAACCGGACGATGGTTGTGGCGGTGACGGTGTCGCTGCTGCTGTTGCTGGCAGTGGTCTACGTTCCGTTCCTGCAGGCCGCTTTCAAGACCGTGCCGTTGGGATGGGAGTCGTGGCGGCTGATGCTGCCTCTGATCCTGATTCCTTCCGTGGCTGCCGAAGGAATGAAATGGATCTTGCGCATCCGGGCGGCGAGACGAGGGTCGGCTGCCCTGTCGCCATGACCTCCCTCCGATGCCTAGCTCGCATCGGACAGCCGGAAACGGCACGAGCAAGACGGGGCTGTCCTAAGAGCCCGCTGCAGCCTGGGCAAGACGCGGTGTGGGGGGGGTTGCGGGCAGCCCAGACCCCACCGGGTGTGATCTCTTCCCTCGCCAGACTGCTTTCATGGAAACCCAGTCCCTGTCCGTTCCCGGCACGTTCGTGTCTTTGGGAGGCTGCTGGAATAGCCATCCCGCCTGTGCGGTTCCCTTCTCAGCGACAGGCACAGTTCATCAACCTGCTAGCTAGCCTGGAGGGTCGGTCTCCACCAGCCGGCGGTACAGGTCCGGCCTGCGATCCGCCATCAGGTGCAACTCATACTCATCGGGGACGAATAGCCGCTCCTTGTGATCGGACCGCGCCAGATCGACGTCGGCGACCAGAAGCACCTCGCTGTCTGCATCGGCTTCCTGCAGCACCTGCCCATCCGGGTCGATGATCAGGCTGTGTCCGAGGTAGCGAGTGCCTCGCTCCTCGCCCGCACGATTGGCGGCGAGCAGATACACGCCGTTCTCGGCGGCTCGCGTGCGGGCGAGGTGCTCAGCATAGAGGCGGGCCGAGGCCGGCCAGGCGGTGGAGACCACAACCAGTTGAGCCCCTGTCAGCGCCAGCACACGCATCGGCTCCGGCAGCCGCAAGTCGTAGCAGATGAGCAGGCTGATCCTGCCGAAGGCCGTGGAGAATGGGTCCGGCAGGTCATCGCCGCAGGCCAGATAGCGATCGACCCCGAGGTATGGCAGGTGGGTCTTGCGATAGACGCCGAGCACGCCTTGCGGGCCAAGCAGGGCGGCGCTGTTGTACAGCACGCCGTCCACATCCTGCTCGATCAGGCCTACCACGGCGTGCAGCCCGAGGCGGCTGCACGCCGTGGCCAGTGCGGCGGTGCTCGGCCCAGGGATCGGCTCGGCCCATTGAGCTGCTTCCCTCATCGTCAGAGCGTAGCCCTGCACGGCGCACTCGGGGAAGGCGACCAGCGCCGCTCCTTGCTTTGCCGCGCGCTCGAGGAATGTCTGCATCTTCCTTACATTGGCCGATGGATCCAGCACCCTGGTTTCCAGTTGTGCTGCAGCTATTCGCATGTCTGTCTCCTTGTGCGCTGCCGGGCGCTGGGCGAGGCCGGCAGCGCGGAGAGGCGTCTTGGAGCTGGCCGCCCGCGCTGAGCAGCCTGCCCAAAACCGCTTTCCCCCAGGAAGATAGCGAGGCGATCCCTGCAGCCGCGCGACCAAGGGGGATCATAGCGCGTTGTCCTCCCCTCGGAGGCGGCTTGTGCAACCGCCCTGGACTTGCTGGGGGAGGGAAGGCTTCTTCACGATGCGCCTGGCAGGTTGATGACTAGTACCTTTCGTAGAGAATGCAACCGCAGATGCCAGTCTCTCTCAGGAGGCATGGTTTCTTCATCAGTCTCCTAGACACGTTCGAGGATGGTGGCGGTGGCCATGCCGTGGCCGATGCACATCGTCTGCAGCCCGTACCGCCCGCCGGTTCGCTGGAGTTCATGTGTCAGTTTGGTCATCAGGATTGCGCCGGTGGCGCCGAGCGGATGGCCATGGGCAATCGCGCCGCCGTTCGGATTGAGCCTGCCAGGGTCCACCGGATACTCCTTCAGCCATGCCAGTGGAACGCAGGCGAAGGCTTCGTTGACCTCGAAAAGGTCCATAGTCTGCAGAGAGAGTCCGGCTCGGGCCAATGCCTTGCGGGTGGCCGGGATGGGGCCGTCGAGCATCAGCACTGGATCCGATCCGACCACCACTCGGGCAGTGATGCGGGCCATCGGCTGCAGTCCGTGATGGAGGACGGCGCCCTCCGAAGCCAGCAGCAGGGCGGCGGCACCGTCGCTGATCTGGCTGCTGTTGCCGGCGGTGATGACGCCGGACTCCTTGAACGCCGGCTTCAGGTTCGCCATTCTCTGGCGGTCGGGCGGGCGGCGCACGCCCTGATCGTGATCGACTCGATGCGCCAGGCCCTGGGCGTCCGGGACATCGAGCCCCAGGACTTGGGAGGTGAGCCATCCGGCTTCGATCGCCCGGCCGGCGCGCACGTGACTTTCGAAGGCAAAATCGTCGAGCGCCTCACGTGTCAGTGACCAGCGCTCGGCCATCATCTCGGCGCTGATGCCCTGATGCACGAGCGGGTAGGGCATGCCCGCCGGCCACTCCGCCGGATAGTCCTTCCCCAGCGGCTGGTGGGACATCATTTCGATGCCTCCGGCGAGCACCAAGTCCATGTCACCGGCCAGGATGGCCTGGGCGGCGACGTGCACCGCCTGCTGGCCCGAACCGCACATCCGATTGAGCGAGACGGCCGGAATCTCTGCCGGGAATCCCGCCTGCAAAACGGCCAGGCGAGCTATATTGGCGCCCTGGTCGCCGATCGGCGTGACGCATCCCAGGATCACGTCCTCGACCATCGCCGGCTCGACGGCGGCGCGGCGGACGGTTTCCTTCAGGACCGCCGCCGCCAGGTCGACCGGCTGGCATGGTGCCAGGTGGCCGACCTCGGGCCTGCCGATCCCGATCGGGGTTCGGACGGCGGTGATGATATAAGCCTCAGCCATGGTGGTCTCCCCGGTTCGAGAGGTGCGAGACAGGTACAATCCTGTGGAGGGTCAACATGAGGATAAGCAGGGGTTCGCAGCCGGTCAAGCGTGTGCCGGCCGGCTTCAGGCCCTCGCTGCGGGCCTGGCAGACCGACGGACGGAGGGCCTGCGCCTGGCCGGTATTGACCTGGATGGCCGTGCTGCTGTTCGGTGTACTGACCGCCTGCACTCCAACGGTCGAACCTGAGGCGGGGCCGCCGACGATGATAGAGGACTCGCGCGACCTCATGAGGGCGCTGCTTTCATCCGGCGCAACGGTCCGGGAGAGCGAGCAACTGGCAATGCCCAACTATGGCGTGCCAGGGCGCGTGATCCAGGTTGGGGAAGAACTTGTCCACCTGTATGAGTATGAGTCCGTCCGGGCCCGGGAGGAGACATCCGCCGGGATCGGGCCGGATGGGATGTCAGTTGGAGGCCGGGCTGTCTCCTGGCCGGTGCCCCCCGGCATCTGGGCGAGCGGTAAAGTCATCGTCATCTATCCAGGCACGGACGGCGGCACAACCCTGCTGCTCATGGCACTGCTGGGCGATCCGCTCACCCTGGACCCCGACGTGGTGGATGAGCCCTATCCTCCGGCCATCTTGGCAGTCATCGAGGAAGCGGCCTCGTTGCTTGAAGCGCCGCCCGCCGCCATTCAGGTGCTCGATCTGCAGGAGACCGTCTGGCCTGACGCGTGCCTTGGATTGCCGGGAACCGGCGAGAAGTGCCCCAAGGGATCCGTGGCCGGATGGGCCGTCCATGTTCGCGGTGAGGAAGGTGAGGCTCGTTTTCGCACGGATCAGACTGGGCAGATAGTACGTCTGGAAGAGGTCATGCGTGACCGATGAATCAGGCGGCGACCAGTCAGCCGCCGACCGCCCAGCCGCCGACCCGCCGCGACCCCTGGTAAGGGAAGTGGCGCTTCAATTCCTGCGCCTTGGCCTGGTTGGCTTCGGTGGACCGGCCGCGCACGTCGGCATGATGCAGCAGGAATTCGTCCGTCGGCGCCGGTGGATCGACGAGCAAGGTTTCCTCGACTATGTCGGTGCAACCAACCTGATCCCAGGACCAAACTCGACGGAACTGGCGATCTTCCTGGGCGAGCACCGCGCTGGATGGCGGGGCATGATCGCAGCTGGCGTAGGCTTCGTCCTGCCGGCCTTCTTGCTCGTGCTGCTTCTGGTCAGGTTGTATGTCAAGTACGGTGCCACCCCGCAGGTGGAGGGCATCCTGTACGGCATCAAACCGGTCGTGGTGGCGGTCATCGGGTACGCGCTGTGGACCCTGGGGCGCAAAGCGGTGAAGGGGGCACTGACGGCGGCGGCTGGCACGATCGCCTTCGCCGTCTACCTCCTGGGCGGGTGGAGCGAGATCTCTCTCATCCTTCTCGGTGGGCTGTTGGTGGCGCTGTGGGTGAATATCCCCCGCTTGTGGAAGAGCAATGGAGACTACCTGGCGCTCAGCCTGCCTTTGTTGCCCTGGCTGCAGTCTGAAGAGGTGCGGAGTGTGCTGCGACTGTTCCTGACCTTCTTGAAGATCGGGGCTGTGCTGTACGGAAGTGGTTATGTTCTAATCGCTTTCCTCTATGGCGATTTCGTCGATGCCGGGCTGCTGACGCAGAAACAGCTGATGGATGCCGTGGCCATTGGGCAGATCACTCCGGGGCCACTTTTCACGGCAGCGACGTTCATCGGATACCTGCTTGCGGGAGTTCCGGGAGCGATTGCCGCAACCGTGGGGATCTTCATCCCGTCGTTCCTCTTCGTGGCCATCAGCCATCCCTTCATCCCCCGGATGCGCCAGTCACTATGGTTCGGTGCATTCCTGGATGGCGTGAATGTTTGTGCGCTGGCGGTGATGGCCGTCGTGACTCTGCGCCTGGCGCGTTCCGCCGTGATCGATCCACCAGGTGTGCTCCTGGCTGTGGTGTCGGGAGTGTTGTTGATCCGATACCGCGTGAGCGCGACCTGGCTTGTCCTCGCCGGTGGGTCGCTGGGTATCCTGCGCTACATCCTGGTGGGTTGAGGCGGCATCCGGCAGATGGAATGGAGGGCCGCAGGCTGCGGGAGCATGGTTTGGCGTTGCGAATCGATAGCCGCTTCTATCGGTGCTCCCGGTTGATCCGATCGCATCCTTCCCGATCCGTGGTCGCTCGAGACTGCCCACACGATCGGACGGAGGACAGGCGCTGCTGACTCGTGCGACTGACCTGTGGCCTAGGTCTACAACACTGCGATGAACCCACATGGAACTTCCCTCCGCAGCCCGGCAAGGCTCCCCCGCAACGTCTGGGTCCTCACCCTGACCTCCTTCCTGACTGATATCTCCACGGAGATGATCGTCAATCTCCTGCCGCTGCTGCTGGTCAGCGTCCTGGGTGTGCGCACGGGCGTGGTCGGCTTGATCGAGGGGATCGCCGAGACTACGGCCAGCCTGGTCAAACTCGCGTCCGGTCGGATTTCCGATCGACTGGGCAAGCGCAAGGCTCTTGTCGTCCTGGGCTACGGTCTGTCGGCCGTGGCTAAGCCCTTCCTGTATCTGGCCAGCAGTTGGACGGCTGTCCTGGGCGTGCGCTTCACCGACCGGGTCGGCAAAGGGCTGCGCAGTGCGCCCCGCGATGCGCTGCTCGCAGATAGCATCCAACCCGAGCAGCGGGGCATGTTCTTCAGCCTCCAGCGGGCCGGCGACACGGCCGGGGCGGTCGTGGGTCTGTCGGTCGCCCTGGGAGTCGTCTGGGCGAGCGGTCAGGCGGCGAGGCTGAGCCGCGGGGGCTTCCAGCGCCTGGTGCTGGTCAGCATGATCCCGGCATTGCTGGCGGTGATTCTGTTGGCGTGGGGCGCGCGCGAGGTGAGGCGGCCCGAGCCGGGCGGGTCGGCAGCCCGGGCACGGTTGCGGGATCTCGGCCGGCCGTTTTTCCTCTACCTCGGGGCGGTCACCCTCTTCACGCTGGGCAACTCCTCGGATGCGTTCCTCATCCTGCGCGCCAACAGCGTCGGTCTGACGGTCACGGGTGTGCTCGGAATGCTCATCGCCTTCAACCTGGTATACGCCTTGGTGTCGGTCCCAGCCGGCGTGGCCTCAGACAGGTTCGGGCGGAAGCGAATCCTGCTGACAGGCTGGCTGCTGTATGGCCTGGTCTACCTGGGATTTGCCCGCATGTCTGCCGGGTGGCAGGCGTGGTTGTGGATGGTGTTCTACGGCCTGTACTACGCGCTGACCGAGGGCGTCAGCAAGGCGCTGATCGCCGACCTGGTCGCTCCCGAACGGCGGGGTTCGGCCTATGGGATGTATGCTGCGGTGATCGGGATGATGGCGCTGCCGGCCAGCCTGATCGCCGGCGTGCTGTGGCAGGGTGTGGCTGGCTGGGCGGGGCTCGGTCCGGCGGCGCCCTTCCTGTTCGGGGCGTGCCTGGCCGGGCTGGCCGCGTTGCTGCTCTCATTCCAGGACCTGCGGCCGCGGCCCACGGTCTGACCCAAGGCCGCACTCTTGTGACGGTCTTTGCCCGGGGTTTAGCGAGAATCCTGTGGCCCCCTAAGCTCAGCATGACTCGGCGATGACACCCCATCGGAACACTCGGAGCGCGGGTGATCACGGCTCGTGATCAGCTGGGGTATGCACGCGGGGACTGGCCCTGCTCATCGGTGGATCGCTCAATCCAACGACGAGACTCTACGAAATGGCGCCGGAGTTGGAGGCTTGGGATCATTCCTTCTCGCCATCTTTCGCCGCTGGAGCGATGGCTGCGCTGTCGAGGACCGGGGATCTGCGATCCACGATCTTGGGTAGTAACCGCCGACGGGCAACGCTGGCGTACCTGACGGAGCAGAGCCTCGCGATCGACGAGCGGGGACGGACCGGGGGCTAGGAGTTGATCGTAGCAGGCACAGACCCGATTGTGCAGCGCAACATCCGCCGCCGACCGGTGGTCTTGGTCCGGGAATGAGCCATGGATCCGACCGGATGGAATTGCTGGGCTGTGCACCGCATGTATCTGCCGCGCTACCTGCCCCATACCGCAGTCACTGGCCTGCCGGCCGCCAACGACGACTTCTGCGTCCCTCGGCAGGCTGCAGTCGCCCCTTCGAGTCGCGCTTGACTTCCCTGGCTGGCAGAAGTATCTTCGTGTTATTCTGACTAAGTACCTCTAGAATCCATGCGACCTGCGCGCCGGGTGTGCGCTCGGTGGGCATAGGCGCGACGATGCGATGCGCCACCGCGCCCCAGGGAATCGTCTGACCAAGGTTGATGAACGCTGTGTCCATTCTCGGATGGGAGGCGCTGATGCGTGATCCCAGGAGGGCCGAGGTGACTGCCAGGAAGTCCGCACCCAAGAAACCCGTGGCCAGCACCGCCAGGCCCGCTGGCAGGGATCGGGTCACCGTGCAGAACGTGAATGTACCGGGCTACACCACGACCGTCGACGCCGGCATGTACCACGCTATGAAGAATGCCCTGCTGAGGGTCCTGCCGGCCACGGCCCCGGGCTTGACGCAGGCCGAGATGTTTGAGGCAGTCGTGCCTCACCTGCCGCAGGACCTCTTCCCGGGCGGTGCCAAGGCGGGGTGGTGGGCGAAGAGCGTGCAACTCGACCTGGAGGCCAAGCGCCAGCTGGTGCGTGAGCCGACCAAGCCGCTGCGCTGGCACAAGAAGCCGGCCAAGTAGATCGGGCGGCGCGCGGCCTGCCGGTGCTCTGCCTCGGCACAGCCTGCCCCTGACGCCGGGCTCTGCCCCGGCCGCCTCCAGTGTATCCTTGGTTGACAACCGTGGATCGCCATGCGCAAACAGGTCCTCCCAAGGATACGCACCCCGGTTCGCCGTGACGGCGCCGAAACCTATCTGCTGTTGACCCTGGCCGCCTTTGCGGTCTCGGTGGCGCTGACGCGGCTGCTGCTGCAGCTTACCGGCTATCCCCAGCTGACCGCCGGCGACCTGCACCTGGCGCATGTGCTTTGGGGCGGGCTGCTGCTCTTTGCCGCCGCCTTGCTGCCGCTGATCTGGGCCAACCGCTGGGTGTACACGCTGGGCGCATTGCTGGCCGGGGTGGGCGTCGGGCTTTTTATCGATGAAGTCGGCAAGTTCATCACCCGCGCCAATGACTACTTCTACCCGGCGGCCGCCCCGATTGTGTATGTCTTCTTCCTGCTGACCGTGCTGATCTACCTGCGTGTCCGCCGGCCGGGTCCTAAGGATAGCCGCGCCGAACTGTACGCGGTCTTCGACATGTTGGAAGAGGTCCTCGACCGCGATCTCGAGCCCGGGGAGCGCAGGCGATTGGAGGCTCGGTTGACCGTCATTGAACAAGATCCGTCGCAGCCTGAGAAGGCGAAATTGGCCGGCGAGCTGCTGCACTTCCTCCGAGCCGATGCCCTGGTGGAAGCCGAGGAGTCTCCCGACTTGTTGGAAAGGCTTCAGGGTCGCCTGTCAGGTTTCGAACAGAACTGGCTCACCCGGCGCCGGCTGCGGCGGCTGCTGGGTGTTGGCTGGCTGGGGCTGGCCGGCCACATGCTCTGGTCTGCATGGGCCGACTTGAGCAGCCTGCTGGGGGGCGGTTCCCTCGGCCGAGCCCTCTCGAAGCTGCCCCGGGTGTTACAGACGGCCGACAGTGAGCCGTGGAATGCATTGCTGCAGGCGGCGGTCGGCCTCGTGCTGACGGCGGCACTGATCTCCCTGCTTCTTGGACGAGAACGGCGGGCCATGCAGCTGGCTGTCTACTCGATACTGCTTGCGCTGGCCGTCGTCAATCTGTTTGTCTTCTTCTATGATCAGTTCTCGACGATCCTGCCGGCGACGCTGGAGGGGCTGCTGTTGCTGGGGATCTGGCGTTACCGAATGCGGTTCCTCATGAGCGCACCGGCCGGGCACGCGTAAGGAGCGGCCGGCCGGCGACAACGCACAACCTCCCCGCTTCGTTGCTGGTAGGTTCATCCCCGGACACCATGCCTACGGCAAGGGGCCGCTGTGCCCGCGCTTCGGCGCAATCGAAGTCCATGCAGGTGGCTTGTCGCTGCACGGTCGCCGCAGGGCGGCCGGGCATATCCAGCTTGTCAAGGGCCGGGCTTCTGCCGGGGGAAGGCCGCTCTGGGTCCAGGCTGGATTTGTGGACTATACTTGTCGCATTGGATTGAGCACACTGCCCATCGAGGAGTCGCTGCACATGCTCCCGGGATTCCTGTTGACATTGCGCGAAGGACTGGAAGCCGCCCTGCTGGTCGGCATCACCTTGGGCGTCCTGGCGCGCCTGCAAAGGACGAACATCCGGCGCTTCGTCTGGTTGGGCGTCGCGGCGGCGGTGGCTCTGAGCCTCGGCGTCGGCCTGGCGCTGCAGGCGGCGGGCGCTCCGCTCGAGGGGAAGGCTGAACATCTCTTCGAGGCGGTGACGATGGTGCTGGCCGCCGGCGTGTTGACCTGGATGATCTTGTGGATGCAACGGCAGGGTCGGCAGACGAGCCAGGCGCTCGAGACCGAAGTCCGGGCGGCTGCCATCGAGAACCAACGCTGGGTTCTGTTCCTGATCGCATTCACGGCGGTGTTGCGAGAGGGTGTCGAGACGGCTCTGTTCCTGACGGCGGCGGCGATGACGGCCTCGTCGGCTGCGATCCTGGCAGGCGCCATCCTGGGCTTGACGGCCGCGGTTGCCCTCGGTTGGGCACTGTATGCGACAACCCTGAGATTGAACCTGCGACGGTTCTTCCAGGTGACCGGTGCGCTGCTAATGTTGTTTGCCGCCGGCCTGGTGGGACACGCCGTCCATGAGCTCAACGAAGCCGGCGTCATTCCGTCGGTGATCGAGCACGTGTGGGATCTCAATCCCGTGTTGCATGAGGCCTCTTTCCTCGGCGAGTCACTGAGAGCACTCTTTGGTTACAACGGCAACCCTTCGCTGACCGAAGTCCTGTCCTACCTGGCGTACTTCGCCGTGCTGGGAGGGGTGCTGCACCGGATGACCCGGTCGTCGTCCTCGCCAATCCCGGCGGCGGAGTCCTAAGCGGCGTCCCTGGCCGGCCGAGGCCGCCGCCAAACCTGGCGCGCCTCTTGGGACCGGACCACTGACCTGCGCCGATTCCTCGGGCTGTGTTTAAGAACGCCCTGTGTGGCCACAGCATCCTGACTCGCTCGGGTCGGGCATCACCTGCCGTCTGAGCCGCCTTCTTCACTGCTCTGATAAGCTGGCTGCACTCGCCGGCGAGAAGCCGACGCGGCTCAATGGATGCCTGTGGGGCCCGGAGAGCAAGGATCGGGTCAGCCTTGTGGGGAGTGGAACGCACGCTCGCCGGCCCGAATCGGCGCCTTGAGCCGGTTCTCGGGCGGCGTGATCGGGCACGACCAACGCTCGTTGTAGGCGCAGTACGGGTTGTAGGCCAGGTTGAAGTCGACCAGCAGCCGGCCGTCCGGCAGTTCCTCCGGCTCGAGGTAGCGCCCGGCTCCGTAGGTCTCGCCGCCAGCCAGGCCGTCGGCGAAGGGCAGGAAAAAACCGAACTCGTTGCGGTAGACCGTCAGCACAGAGGGCTGGCCCTCGGACTCGAAGCGGATTCTTCCAACGCGCTCGTACATCTGTATCTCCCCCGTTGTCGTCTGCATCCAGACGACTTCGGCCTCAGGAAAGAGCTCGAGCTGCACCTCCAGACGTAAGGCGGGGTCTTCGGCGAAGTAGCGAAGACCAGCAAAGGCCCTCTTCTGTTCGGGCGTCAGTGGGCTGTCGGGGCTGGTGTGGAAGGAGGCGTCCTTGTCGCGGCGGAAGTCGTCCAGCTGGCTCATCGCAGCCTCCTGGGCCAAGGATAGCAGGCGTCCGCCAGACTGCGAGGGGTTGACGGGGCAAACGACTGCCGCCTGGTATCGGACGACGTTGCGCACGTTCTCGACCCCAGCCCGATGGCCAGCCAGTCGAGGCAGGCCGCGGGCAGCCGCCCAGCGGCCGTTGCCATCCATGATGATCCCCACGTGGCGAGGGAGAGAAAGAACCGGGGCAGCGCCATAGGAGATCTCAGTCATGGCTGGCCTTGTTCGGTGGCCGAGCTGCCGGCAGGCGATCGGCGCCCTTGCGTGGTGACGGGGCGGCGAAGGTGGCAGAAGTCACTGACCGTCGAGCGGTGGAGCGGGCGAGCGTCCGGCACCCTGCTGCCAACGGCGCGGTCATAAGCGCCAACCCGGCCAGGAAAAGCGGCCACAGGAAGCGCTGCGGGAGAACAGCCAGCACCGCCTGCACCCCCTGCGGGACGGCCTGCAATGCATCCCACATGAAGGCAGCCAACACCAGTGCCGCACCGAGGGCAGCTCCGATCCAGGCCGTAGTTGGAATCCGGGCCCCGGTGGAGGCGAGGCCAGTCTGGGTGAGCAATGTGCCAAGAGTGATCATCAGGAGGGAGATCAGGACCGGCGCCAGCACCGGACCCCACCACGGCAGGGGGAGCAGAAACAGAACGTCCCAATCGAGGAGGGAGGTTGGCCAGCCGCCCATCCAACGCAGGAAGACATAGTAGGAAACATCCCAAGTCCCGAAGGCGATCAGGAAGTAGGCGAAGCGGGCTGGATGGTTGTGGCCGGCGAGCCAGGCCAGGCCGAACAACATCACCATGGTCGCGGCTTCGCGCACAAGCTCGATCGGGCCGACGGCCGGCAGAATGAGAAGCGGATCGGCCTGATAGGGCTGGATGCGGTCGCCAAACAGCCGTAGATAGGTCACAACGGCCGCCTCGACCCAGGCCATCGCCACGGCGAAAAGCGCCACCATGTTCCACTGCTTTGTCCTGTGCAAGAGCCCTCCTCGGGCGAAGCCGATCATCGGCCGGCGTCGACCCCATGGTCACCAGGGGCAGCTATCAGGAGCTATCGCAGGGCTCTCAGGCGACGGGAAGCGGCCCCGGCTTATCTGTGAGTGACGAACCATGGGACGCCCGAGGGCGCATGCTGCTGATCGCGGGCGCCGAACAGCGCGCGGGATGACATCGAGGACGTCATGCGCTAGAAACCGGGCTCAGGCCGGGTTTTCTACCGCATGACACTCCGTTTCCTTGCTTGAGGCACTTAGGCTGCCAGTCCCACCCGAAGCGTGCGGTGGGGAGGCTCGGTGTTCTTCTGGCGCTCCACTCCGGCTAGGGGCGCCGTTCCCAGACCGGTCCGTCAGGCAGATCGCGGACTTCGATGCCGAGCGAAACCAGGGCGTCGCGGATGGCATCCGAGGCTGCCCACGCATTGGCCGCCCGCAGTTCCTGGCGGGCCGTGAGGAGCAGGTCGATCAGGCGCGCCGGGTCTTCGGCGGGAACGATCATCCGCCCGGCTTGGTGGGCCGCCAGAGCCAGAATCGAGGCGATGTCCGGGGGGACGGCACTCGCCATCGTGCGCAGGCCGGTGGCCAGATCACCCGACGAAATCTGAGCTGCGGCCTGGAACATCGCCGGCGCCCGCAGCTCCGGAGGGGGCGAGGGTTCTTCAGGGAGAATCGTGGGGGCTCCTGTCGCTGCGGGCGTGAGTGCCTCCAGGGAAAACGTCGTGCCGGCCGGAAGGCGGGTCTGCTCCTCCCCTGCAATCAACGTGACACCACTCCGGCCGACCACCTCGCCCTGGCCGGCGTCGACATCCAGAATGCAGGCCGTGTGCTCATCGATGGCGAGCACGGTGGCGCTGGCGGGCAGCAGGCGATGCATCAGCTCGAATCGCTCCATGCCCATGAAGCAGGCGCGTGTGTCATGCGTGCCGCCTTCGGCGTTGTCCCAGTGGGGGATGATCGCCAACTCGAGGCCGAAGGGCCCCAGCACGTCCAGCCCGGGGATCCAATGCGGGGGTTCGCCGACCTTGTAGATCTCATAGACAGGCAGGGCGTGGCGGCCGAGGGCAATCGCCGCCGATGAGGCGAACACCAACGTCGCGCCGCTGCGCCAGCGATCGACCAGGACCGCAAACAGCGGCGACCCCTGCCATTGGCGGATGGCATAGGAGGGGCTTCCCGGCCCGGCGAGCAAGTAGTTGGCCTCTCGGATCAGCTGCAGCGACACTCCGGTGGTTGCCACATCTTCCTGCGTGCCGCGGTAGGTGGCGATAGCCAGCGGCAGACCCAGGCGCCTCTCGAAGTACGATGTGAAACGATCATGGATCGCCTGCAGGCCGAGCTCGAACCCAGCCGGTGTGTCGATGAATACTACACGCGCCTGGCTGCCCGCCTCCTTCAGCAGGCGGCGATGCAGGCGCACCATCCCCGGCGCAACCTCACCCGAGCCGATCAAGGCCAACTTCCCGGTCACGGTTCCTCCAGCTCGCGGGGCAGTATACCGTAGACGTTCCCAGTTTCTGTCCGCTGACGGTTGTCTAACCGACTGTTAACACTGCTCTATCGGCTGTGGCATACGATACCCAAGACTCTGTGTGAGGTGATTCATGTCGAAGATCATTGGCATTGACCTGGGTACGACCAATAGCGTGGTGGCCGTGATGGAAGGCGGCGAGCCTACGGTTATCACCACGGCCGAGGGAGGCCGGCTGTGCCCGTCGGTCGTGGCGTTCACCAAGAACGGCGAGCGGCTGGTGGGTCAGACGGCGAAGCGCCAGGCAGTCGTCAACTCGGAGAACACGGTGTACTCGATCAAGCGCTTCATGGGCCGGCACTTCGAGGAAGTCGAGCAGGAACGCAAGATGGTGTCGTACGACGTGGTGCCCGGGCCGAGCGGAGACGCCCGGGTCAACATCCCGATCAACAGCAAGGAGTATAGCCCACAGGAGATCTCGGCCATGGTGCTGGGCAAGCTCAAGGCCGATGCCGAGGCTCACCTCGGGGAATCGGTGAGCAAGGCGGTCATCACTGTGCCGGCCTATTTCAACGACTCGCAGCGCCAGGCGACCAAGGACGCCGGCAAGATCGCCGGGCTGGAAGTGATGCGCATCATCAACGAGCCGACGGCCGCGGCGCTGGCCTACGGCCTGGACAAGAAAGACAACGAGACCATTCTGGTGTTTGACCTGGGCGGCGGCACCTTCGATGTCAGCCTGCTCGAGGTCGGTGAGGGCGTGGTCGAGGTCAAGGCGACCCATGGCGACACGCATCTGGGCGGCGATGACTGGGACCAGGCGATCCTGACCTGGGTGGCCGACGAGTTCAAGCGCGAACAGGGCATCGACCTGCGCTCCGACCGGCAGGCGTTGCAGCGGCTGCGTGAGGCGGCCGAGAAGGCGAAGATCGAGCTTTCCAGCGTCTCGGAGACCGAGGTCAACCTGCCGTTTGTCACGGCCGACGCCTCCGGTCCCAAGCACCTGCAGATGAAGCTCACCCGAGCCAAGTTCGAGCAGTTGACCGAGGATCTGCTGAAGCGCGTCCGCCGGCCGTTCGAGTCGGTGTTGAAAGACGCCGGGCTCAAGACAGGCGACGTCCACGAAGTCGTTCTGGTTGGCGGAGCGACGCGCATGCCGATGGTCCAGGATCTGGTCCGCTCGTTGACGGGAAAGGAGCCGCACAAGGGCGTCAACCCCGATGAAGTGGTGGCAGTGGGCGCTGCCATCCAGGGCGGCGTGCTGGCGGGTGACGTCAAAGACGTGCTGTTGCTCGACGTCACGCCGCTGTCACTTGGCGTGGAAACCCTCGGCAACGTGATGACCCGGCTGATCGAGCGCAACACGACGGTCCCGGTCAAGAAATCGGAGGTCTTCTCAACCGCCGAGAACAACCAGACGGCGGTCGATATCCATGTGCTCCAGGGGGAGCGGCCGATGGCGACGGACAACATGACGCTGGGCCGATTCCGGCTGGAGGGCATTCCCCCGGCGCCGCGCGGCCTGCCGCAGATCGAGGTCACTTTCGATATCGACGCCAACGGCATCCTGAACGTTGCCGCCAAAGATCGCGCCACGGGGCGAGAGCAGAAGGTGACTATCACCGCTTCGACCAACCTGAGCAAGGACGATGTCGAGCGGATGGTGCAAGAGGCCAAACGCAACGAGGCCGGCGATCGCAAGTTCCGCGAGCTGGCAGAGGCGCGCAACCAGGGCGACAGCCTGGCCTACCAGGCGGAGAAGGGGCTGGCCGACCTGGGCGAGAAGGTCCCGGCGAGCGACCGGCAGCGCATCGAGCAGACGATTGCCGATCTTCGTGTGGCGCTGAAGGGGGAGGACCAGGCGCAGATCAAGAGCCTGACCGAGCAGTTGCAGCAGGCCTCGTATGCACTGAGCCAGCAGATGTACGCCCAGCAGCCGCCGCCACAGGCGTCGGGTTCTCCGGGAACGAGCAATGGCGAGCGGGCCGGTGAGGACGTGGTCGAAGGCGAGTTCCGCGAGGCATAGTCCCCGGGACGCAGGAACCGACTGCCCGTTGAGACAACCCGGGCCGGCCATTATGGCCGGCCCGGATGCATTTCCTGCGCAGGAGAGGGTCGAGGTTGGCGTGACCTTCGGATCGGCCGGTTAGGAGTCGGCGCAGGCACCCTGGCAAACCGGTTCGCGCGCCGGCAGGGTGGGATCGATCCCCCAGAGTTGCAGCTCACCATCGCCGAGCGTCATGAGGAATCGACCGTCGGAGCTGATCCGGCGATCCCAGGCGCTGCCCAGATAGACGTAGGCCTGCTCCCAGGCAAAGCATGCTTCATCGAGGTAGCGTGAGTATGCGCCCCGTCCGGTCCGGGGATCCCACAGCAGCGGGCCGCAGGCGTATCCGGGCTCGGCGGTGGAGTCGGTTTCGGACGCGAGTTCGCCTTCCGAGAGGGCCCACAACAGGGATCCCTCGGGGGTGAACAGCGCAGTCAGGTCGAGCACCACCTCGGAGCCAAGGGTGTCGAGTGCATATTCGGTGATTTGCTCGCCGTCCTGCACGTCCCAGACGTGGATTTCGGACGAGCGCTGAGCGATCAGGAGGGTGCTGTCCGGGCTGAAGGCCAGCCGCCAGCCCATCTGGGTCGGCAGCTCGATGAAGTGGCCGGTGTAAGGCAAGTCGTACAGACGGATGCGGAAGGCGCCGGCGCTGCTTTCGGGCAGGTGCTCCGTCGCCAGCCAGCGCCCGTCCGGGCTGAACGCGACGCCGGTCGCCGACCGGATCGTATCCTGCAGGAAGGGCGGGCTTTCCCAATTCCACACCTGAAGCGTATCGTCCCCTTCGCTCACCAGCAGGTCCCCGGCGGGACTGAACGCCAGGTCGACGACGCCGGTGCGCTTGGAGGTGTGCGAGAGGGTGCGAAACAGGGTTGGGGTCTCCAGATCCCATAGCTCGATGTCGCGGTTGACCAGGCCAAGGGCCAGAACCTGGCGCTGGGGGTGGAAGGCGATGGACAGGGGGATTTCCGCCGTCTCGAGGCGCATCAACTCGGCGCCGCTCTGGGAATCCACAAGGATTACCTGCGGGGTGCCTTCGCAGTAGTACCGGTAGTGTCGGGGATTGGAGCGGTTTTCGCGGGGTGCATCGCAGGTTCCCAGCGCCAGACGGGCGCCGTCCGGGCTGAAGGCGAAGGAGAGCACGCGAGAGGGCGCCAGGCAGTCCATCAGGTAGCAGTCGCTTTCACTGCCCTCGACGGCGTGATCCTGGCGCCACAGCACTCGCAGTTGGCTCAGGTTCTCAGGCGCGATGGGCAGCATGCCGATGGCGGGGGTCGGCGTGGCGGAGGGTGTCTCGGTCGGAACGGGCGAAGGGGTAGCGCTGGGCTCGGGCGGAACCGCGGGGACGGTGGTCTCCGATGCAGGGGGGACCGTGGTGGCGGAGGGAGGTGGCGGCAGGGCTCCATCGCCCGGGGCGGCACAGGCCGCCAGGAAGGTCAGCCCCCAGGCGAGGGCGATGGTTTTGAACAGGCGCATTGCGCCTCCCGTGGCGAGGAAAGTGGGAACCCGAATGATATCAGCTGGAGAGGCGGGGCGGAGGGGAAAGGCTAGCGCTTCA